>CAYVGE010000006.1:0-40135 GCA_964450395.1 uncultured Actinomycetota bacterium | reverse complement strand
AATCGAACCTGCGACTCCCGACTTAGGAGGTCGGAGCTCTATCCACTGAGCTACGGAGGCGATGGCGCCAGCCTAGGCGATCGTCCGTCGGCCGTGGTCGTGATCAGGCGTGTGACCGTGACACGAACACGCAGGCGATGGTGGTCGCGATCACCACGCCCAGGTCGCCGGCGTGCACGCCGTGCCCGCCCGCGCCGGCCAGGCGCGGGCCCTCCAGCGGCCAGTTCCCGACGACCAGCGCGAGCGAGAGCCCGATGACGTAGACGATGATGCCGACGCGGAAGAAGGTGGACATGCCGCCATCGTGCCCCGCGTCGCCGCCGGCTGCCGGGTGCGATGCTCAGTCGTCGGCGTTGCGGGAACGGCCCACCAGCGCCACGACCCCGGCGATGACCAGCAGCACCGGCCACGCCCGCCACAGCGATGCGCTGAGCAGGTTGAAGCCCAGCAGCTGCGCGCCGCCCGCGACGACGAACACGAGCCCGGCGATCAGCGACAGCAGGTCCAGTCGTCGGCCCATCAGCCAGCCTCCTCGGGGTGGACCCGGCGGACGATGATCTCGCCCAGCGCGGTGATCAGGTCCAGGTCGATGGTGGGGGCGCCCTCGTCACCCGGGGCGGTGAAGGCGGTGGACGCACCGGGGCCTTCGCTGGTCCGCCCCAGCGCGTCGATGGCACCCAGCCGCATGGTGGCGTCGACGTCCACGCCGACGTCCGGCGGCAGCAGGACGGTGACCTCGCCGGCGCCGACCGCCACGTCGATCTCGACGTCGTCGCCGGGCTCGAGCTGCAGCTCGGTGAGGTCCAGCCGCAGCTCGCCCGCACCCAGCTGGTACGCGGGCTGCAGTTCGGCGACCGTCTGCGGGACGTAGATGCGGTCGCCCGCGCCGCCGGCGGGGATCCGCGGCAGGCCCGCGCCGGCCACGAGCAGCACGGCCAGCGCCACGGCGCCGAGGGGGATCAGGCCGCGTGCACGGCCGACGACCGCGCCGACGAGCAGGCCGCCGCCGACGATCACCAGCGCGACGGCGGCGTAGCTGGCGATCGCCACGTCCAGCGTCGTCAGGTTGTCGACCAGCGCCAGCGCGCCGATGGCGATCAGCATCGCGGCGACGGTCACCCGCCCCAGGATCGACGGGGGGCGGGGCGGCGCCGGCTGCGGTGCGAGCGGCCGCGGGCGCCAGCCATCGTCGACGACCGGCGGCGGCATGGTCGGTGGCGGAGCGGCGTACGCTGTGGCGTCGTCGATCTGCAGGTCGCCTGGATCGTCGGTCTGGATGCCGGAGGTGTCGAGCCCTCCGGACGCCGGGGCGCCCACGGTCGGGGGTGGCGCGTCCGGCGGCGGTGGCGCCGTCGGCGGCGGCGGGGCGCCGGACGCGGAGGTGGCCCGATCTCCCTCGGTGTGGTCCGCGGGCCGCGCACCGGAGGAGGCCAGGCCGGTGACACCGCCCGGGCCGTCGCTGCGGAACACGAGCACGCCGACGGCGACCATCACCGCGCCCCAGACCAGCCCGCTGCCCACGTCGTTGAGGCTGCTCACGAGGATCAGCACCGCGACAGCGATCAGCGCGATGCCACCGGCCGACCGGGGGCCGCCGGCCTGCCGCAGCAGGCCCTCGCCGATCGATTCCTGCGACGTCCGTGCCGGCATGAACAGCCAGCCGAGGGCGTAGAGCACGAGGCCACCGCCCCCGAAGAACGTCAGCGTCACGAAGGTCAGCCGGAAGATCGCCGGGTCGACGCCGAACGCGTCGCCGAGCCCGCCGGCGACGCCGGCCACGACCCGGTCGTCCACCCGACGGTCGAGCCGCCGGCCGCGGACCCGTGCCTGGGACCACGAACCGGCTCCGCCGGCGCTCGCGGGTCCTGGTGGGGGAGGGGCACCAGGACCCGACGCACCGGTCGTGTCCGGACCGGTCGTCTGCGCGCCGGACGGTCCGACGGCGGGGTCCGGACCAGGTCCCGTGGTCCCGGCGTCATCGTCGACACTGCCGGCGGGCTGTGTCCCGTCCACCGGCGGGCCGGACGATACCTGGTCGGGGTCTCCGGGGTCGGGAGGCGGCGGCGCTGTGCTCATGGGTCGATGATGGGTGCGCGCGAGCCCCACGACCATCGGGGAAGCCCCTGGCCCGCGGGTGGATCTCGGGGCCGGCGTCCGGGGGGTTCCCCATGGCCCGGTCCCGCGCGCGTGCGACGATGGGCACCGGACGCGCCACGACGGTACGTCGGGCCACACGGGACCGCACCATCGCCACCGAGACCGAGCAGACCACCACGCGCCGCACGGCGATCGTGTGGCGCAGCCATGACCACCGCGTGATCGCCGGGGTCGCCGGCGGCATCGGCGAGCGGCTCGGCATCGACGCGGTGCACGTCCGCGCCGCGTTCGTGGCGCTGTCGGTGGCCGGTGGCGTCGGGGTGTTCGCGTACCTGCTCCTGTGGACGCTCGCCGATCAGGAGCGACCGTCGACCGCGGTGGTGGTCGAGCCGTCACCGCAGCGCGACGTCGGCTTCGGCCTGATGGTCTTCGGCGCGCTGCTGATCCTGCGGGCCATGGGCTTCTGGCTCGGTGACGGCGTCGGCTGGCCGGTCGTGCTGGTGGTCCTGGGCAGCAGCGTCATCTGGTCGCGCGGCGACGGCACCGAGCACGACAGCTGGAACCGCCTGGCGACCGCCGCCACGAACGCCGAGGCGCTGGGCCGGGCGGCGCTCGTGCGCCTGGGGCTCGGCGGCGTGCTGGTGGTCATCGGCGTGGCCACGGTGTTGGTCCGCAGCGAGGGCCTGGGCCTCGGTGTCGACGGCGCCCGGCTCGAGACCTGGTCGTCGACGCTGATCGCCGTCGTGATCACCGGGCTCGGCGTCGCGCTGATCCTCGGCCCCTGGATGGTGCGCCAGGCGCAGCAGCTGACCGAGGAGCGCCGTGAACGCATCCGGTCGCAGGAGCGCGCGGAGGTCGCGGCGCACTTGCACGACTCGGTGCTGCAGACGCTCGCCATGATCCAGCGCAGCGACTCGCCCCGGCGCATGGTCGGACTGGCCCGCAGCCAGGAGCGGGAGCTGCGTGCCTGGCTGTACGGCACCGACAGCGCCCAGGCCGATGAGCGCCTGCAGCCGTTGTTCGAGGACGTCGCCGCCCGCATCGAGCAGCGCTACGACCTGCCCGTCGAGCTCGTGGTCGTCGGTGACACGCTGGTCGACGACCAGATGCGCGCGCTGTCGCAGGCGTCCTACGAGGCTCTGCAGAACGCTGCCCGGCACTCGGGCGCCGAGAGCGTGTCGGTGTACGTCGAGGTCGAGCCCGACCACGTGACCGCCTTCGTCCGCGACGAGGGGAAGGGCTTCGACCAGGACGCCGTGCCTGCGGACCGCCGGGGCATCCGCGACTCGATCGTCGGGCGCATGCAGCGCCACGGCGGTCGTGCGACGATCAGCACCGAGCCGGGTGCCGGCACCGAGGTCGAGCTGCAGCTGCCACGGGAGTGATGACGATGATCCGGGTGTTCCTGGTCGACGACCATCGGCTGTTCCTGTCGGGGGTGAAGTCGGAGCTGCGCGTCGGGTTCGAGGTGGTGGGGACCGCCAGCGACGTCGACACGGCCATCGCCGGCATCCGCCGCACCCGCCCCGACGTCGTGCTGCTCGACGTGCACATGCCCGGAGGCGGCGGGCGCACCGTGATCGAGGCGATCGCCAAGGAGCGGCCCGACACGCAGTTCCTCGCGCTGAGCGTCTCGGACGCCGCCGAGGATGTGATCGCCATCGTGCGGGCGGGCGCCCGCGGCTACGTCACCAAGTCCATCTCGCCGGCCGAGCTCACCGACGCCATCCGGCGGGTCCACGACGGCGACGCGGTGTTCTCGCCGCGGCTCGCGGGGTTCGTGCTCGACGCGTTCGCCAGCGACGCGATCCAGCCGGTCGATCCCGAGCTGGACCAGCTGACGACGCGCGAGCGTGAGGTGCTGCGCCACATCGCGCGCGGGTTCACCTACAAGGTCATCGCCCAGCGCCTGCACATCTCGGTCAAGACCGTCGAGACGCACGTCTCGGCGGTCCTGCGCAAGCTGCAGCTGAGCAACCGCCACGAGCTCACCCGCTGGGCCACCGATCGCCGCCTGGTGTGACCCTCCCACCGCGTTCCGGGTCGTTCCCGCGCCCCGGGTGGGCCGTTGTCGCCCCGGGCGGGCTGGTCAGGCGGCGCGTGTGGGGTGATTTCGGGGGCTGGGTGTGGCGTTGTCGCCCCGGGCGGGTGGTGGTTGCACGTGTGGGGTGATTTCGCGCCCCGGGTGTGGCATTGTCGCCCCGGGCGGGCTGGTCAGGCGTGGGGGATCCGCTCGTCGTCGGCGCCCGCGCGGAAGCGCCAGCACGGCTCGCCGCCGACCGCGCGCATGCCGTCGTCGTCGATGATGACCCCGCTGCACGCCGGCAGCCCCAGGATGGTGACGTCGGCGCCGGCCAGCGCGTGGAGCTTGTCGACCATGCCACGCCTGCCGTCGACGTAGTGCGGCAGGACGAGCGCGTCGGCGACGAGCCCGAGGCCCGGCTGCACCTGGACCTCGGTGTCGGGCAGCATCATGGCGCTGGTGAGCACCATCGCGCCCGCGCTCGCGCCGACCAGGGTGCCGCCCGCGTTGAGGTGCGCCCGCAGCGCCCCGCCGATGGCGGTCCCGAGGACCCGCCTGCGGATGCGCCTCGGGGACCCACCGGGGATCACCACGATCGCCGCGGCCACGATCTCGCGGACGGCCGTGTCGAGCGAGAGGTCCGGTTCGGGGGCGACCGACACATCGTCGAGACCGAGGCCACGCAGGTACTCGCGGCCGTTGTGGCCCGCCGTGCGGTATTCGGCGCCGGCGGTGCACGCCAGGGGGATGACGCTGGCCGGACCCGGGGTCACCACGTCGATCCACGCCTGGTCGGCCTCGCGGCACGCCGGGGTGAACTCGTCGCCGCCCTGCAGGCAGATGACGCCGGTCACGCGGGCGCCTCCGTCGCTGCCTGGTCCTGGACGCGGGCGTCGGCGGCGAGCGACGCCTCGCGCAGCTGCGCGCGGTGCCCGTCCAGCGCATCCGCCAGTGTCGGGTCGCCGAGCGCCAGCATCCGGCACGCGAGCAGCGCCGCGTTCTCGGCCGCGCCGATCGCGACCGTCGCGACCGGCACGCCCCGGGGCATCTGCACGATCGACAGCAGCGAGTCGAGGCCGTCGAGGCGCCGCAGCGGCACCGGCACGCCGATGACCGGCAGCCTGGTCGCGCTGGCGAGCATGCCCGGCAGGTGCGCGGCACCGCCCGCGCCGGCGATCAGCACCCGCAGGCCGCGGTCCGCCGCCGCGGCGCCGTAGGCCAGCATCTCGTCGGGTCGGCGGTGCGCCGACAGCACCCGGACCTCGCGAGCCACCCCGAAGCGGTCGAGCGTGTCGACGGCCGGCCGCATGGTCTCCAGGTCGGAGTCGCTGCCCATCACCACCCCGACCAGCACGGGGGCCGGGTCGGCTGGTGCCGGGGTCATGGTGATCCTCTCTGCTGTCGAAGGCGTCGGGCGCCCGGCGAGGGCGGGGATCAGCGGTCGCGCATGAGCGCGTCGGCCGCCCGGTGGGCGTGTTCGCGCGCCGTCGCCGCGTCCGGCGCGGTGGCGGTCACGTGCCCGAGCTTGCGGCCCGGGCGGGGGGACTTGCCGTACAGGTGGACGTGCACGTCGGGACTGGACAGCGCCGACGCCAGCCGGGCCCGGGGCCACGACGACAACGCCGTGCCGACGACGTTGACGCTGCAGACCGCGGGCTGCGTGGCCCGCATGCTACCCAGGGGCAGGTCGATGACGGCGCGCAGGTGGTTCTCGAACTGCGAGGTCGCCGCCCCGTCGATGGTCCAGTGGCCGGAGTTGTGGGGCCGCGTCGCCAGCTCGTTGACCAGCAGCCGCTCGCCGGTCCAGAACAGCTCGATCGCGCAGACCCCGACCACCCCCACCAGGTCGACGACGGCATCGGCCAGATCCGCGGCGGCATCGGCCACGCCCGGCGGCACCGGCGCGGGCACGACCAGCTCGCGCAGCATGCCGTCGGCCTGCACCGTCTCGACCAGCGGTGCGGTCGCCCGCTGGCCCCCGGGACGTCGGGCCACCAGCACGGCGACCTCACGCTCGATGGCCACCGCCTCCTCGACCAGCACGGACCCGCCGCCGGCGGCGGCCTCGGTCCACGCGGCGGCCAGCGCCGCGTCGTCGGCGACGTGCCACACGCCACGGCCGTCGTAGCCGCCGCGCGGCAGCTTGAGCACGACCGGCCAGCCGTGCGCGGCCGCGAACGCCGTGGCGGCCTCGCGATCGTCGACCACGGTGAACGCCGGCACGGGCAGGCCGGCCGCGTGGAGCGCCCGGCGCTGGTACGCCTTGTCCTGGGCGAACCGCAGTGCCGCGGCGCCGGGCCGCACGACGTGGCCCTCGGCCTCGAGCGCGGCGAGGGTGTCGAGGTCGACCAGCTCATGGTCCAGCGTGACGACGTCACAGCCCTTCGCGAACCGTCGCAGCGCCTCGGGGTCGTCGGCGTCGCCGATCACCGTCGCCGGCAGCACGCGGGCCGCGGCGTCGTCGCCGGTTGCCGCGAGCACGCGCAGGTCGAGGTCGAGACCGATCGCGGCCTGCCAGCACATCCGCGCCAGCTGGCCCGCACCGACCATGCCGACCGAGGGTCCCGGGTCGTGGTCCATGGCGCGCCAGGCTACCCGCGACCCGTGGCGGTCCATGCCAGACTGGCGGCTGCCGCGCGCCCGCCCCGTCCGCGTCGGCAAGGGGCCCCAGTGAGCACTCCCGACCTCGACGACGCCGACCTGCGGGCCGTGCTCGACGCCGCGCTGTCGTCCGGTGCCCAGTTCGCGGAGCTGTACACCGAACACCGGCGCAGCCGGTCGGTCAGCGTCGACGACGGCCGTGTGGAGGACCTGATCACCGGGCTCGACCGGGGCGGCGGTGTCCGGGTCGTGCGCGACGGCCGGACCGGCTACGCGTTCACGAACCTGCTGACCCGCGACGCCCTGGTCGAGGCGGCGCGGATCGCCGCGGCCGGCGTCAGCGGCGACGACCGGACGCAGGCCGCCGACCTGCGCACCGTCGAACCGCCGGTGCGCCACCCGGTGCGGACCGATCCGGCGACGCTGGACGGGCCCGGGATGGCCGACGTCGTCCGGCGCATCGACGGCGCGGCGCGCGCCGTCGACGGTGCGGTCCGCCAGGTGGGCGCGTCGTACGCCGACACGACCCAGGACGTGTTCCTCGTCAACTCCGAGGGGCACCGCTCGAGCGAACGGCGGGTCCGCACCCGGCTGGTCGCCCGCGTCGTCGCAGCGCGCGACGACGTCGTGCAGACCGGGATCGAGGCGCCGGGCGCCGCCGCCGGCCTCGAGCTGCTCGACCGGCACCCGCCGGAGGACGTCGGCCGCCACGCGGCCGAGCGGGCGGTGCTGATGCTGGGCTCGAAGCCGGCGCCGGCCGAGGACATGACGGTGGTGCTGGCGCCCGGCAGCGGCGGCGTGCTGTTCCATGAGGCCTGCGGCCACGGCATGGAGGCCGACATCGTCGCCAAGGGCGCCAGCGTGTACCGCGGCCGGCAGGGCGAGCGGATCGGCTCGGAGCTGATCTCGGGGGTCGACGACGCGACGGTCGCCAACGCCTGGGGCAGCTTCGGCTTCGACGACGAGGGCACGCCGGCGCAGCGCACGGTGCTGTTCGAACGGGGCGTGTGCACCGACTACCTGACCGACCGCCTGCGCGCCGCCGAGCTCGGGCTGGCCCGCAGTGGCAACGCGCGGCGGCAGTCGTACGCGCACCTGCCGATCCCGCGGATGACCAACACCTACATCCTGCCCGGCGACGATGATCCCGCCGAGATCGTGCGGTCGGTCAGGCGGGGCCTGTTCTGCGAGCAGCTCGGCGGCGGCCAGGTCGACCCCGCGTCGGGCGACTTCGTGTTCGGCGTGTCGGTGGGCTGGCTGATCGAGGACGGCGAGCTCACCCACCCGGTGCGGGGCGCGAACCTCGTCGGCGACGGGCCGACGATCCTGGCCCGCGTCGAGGCGGTCGGGACCGACTTCGACGTCCGCGAGGGCATCTGCGGCAAGGACGGCCAGGGCGTGCCCGCGGGGCTGGGCAACCCGACCGTGCGCATCGGCCGCATCACCGTGGGAGGGACGGGCGCATGAGCGCGGACACCGACGAACTGCTCGCCGTGCTCGACCGGCTGGTAGGGCGGGCCGCGCCCGGCGAGGGCGTCGAGGCGTTCGGGCTCGACGAGGCCGAGACGACGGTCAGGGCGCACGACGGCGACGTCGAGTCGTTGTCCAGCGCCCGGCGGCGCGGTGTGGGTGTCCGCGTGGTGCGCGACCGGCGCGTGGGCTACTGCTTCACCGTGGACCTGTCGCCGTCGGCGCTCGACACGGCGCTGGACGAGGCGCGCACCAACGCGACGGTCGGCAGCCCCGACGAGGGCAACGTGCTGGCCGACCCGGCGCCGGTCGCCGACGTCGACGAGGCGCAGCTGTACGACCCCGCGGTCGAGCGGACGACGCCCGAGGACAAGGTCGCCGCAGCCATCCGGCTCGAGCGCGCGGCGCAGGACGGCCCCGACATCACCGGCACCGACAGCGCGCGGTACGGCGACGGGGTGCGGATCGCGGCGATCGCGTCGAGCACCGGCGTGCGCGCCGGCTACCGGCGAAGCGACGCCTACGTGATGGTCGAGTCGCTGGCGGGGCGCGACGGCTCGTCGACCAGTGCCTACGGCCTGTCGCTGGGACGCAGCCTGGACGACCTCGACATCGAGGGGGCGGCGGCCGAGGCGGTCACCCGCGCGTCGCGGCTGCTGGGCGGCCGCGCGCCGTCCAGCGCCCGCCTGCCGATCGTGTTCGACCCGTTCGTCACGGCGTCGTTCCTCGGCATCGTCGCCGGCGGGCTGACGGCGGAGGCGGTGCAGCGGGGCCGCAGCCTGTTCGCGGGTCGCGTCGGCGAGCGCCTGGCACCGGACTTCGTGCAGCTGGTCGACGACGGCCGGCTGCACGACGGACCCGCGACCGCTCCCTGGGACGGGGAGGGCACGCCGACGCAGCGCACCGTGCTGCTGGCCGACGGGGTCCTGCAGGGCTTCCTGCACCACGTGGCCAGCGCCGCGCGTGACGGCACCACCAGCACCGGCAACGCCAGTCGACCGAGCTACAGCGCGCCGCCGGGGCTGAGCCCCACCAACTGCTTCTTCGCGCCCGGCGACGCCGGTCCCGACGAGCTCATCGCCGGGATCGACACCGGCTTCTACTGCCAGCAGGTGATGGGGCTGCACTCGGGCGCGAACCCGATCTCGGGCGACTTCAGCGTCGGCGCCGCCGGGGTGATGATCCGCGCCGGCGAGCTGGCGGAGCCGGTGCGCGAGGCGACGATCGCCGGCTCGATCCCGCAGATGCTGGCGCAGATCGTGGCGGTGGGCAGCGACCTGCGCTTCCTGCCGTTCGGCGGGGCGATGGGCGGTGCGACGCTCGTCGTCGACGGGATGACCCTGGCGGGCGGGGGACAGGAGCAGGCGTGAGGCTGGCCACCATCCGGCGGGACGGGACGACCCGCGCGGCGCGCGTCGACGGCGACACCGTCGTGCCGCTCGACGCCCCCGACGCGGTCACGGCGCTGACCGGCGGCACGACCGAGCCGGCCGGCGACCGCGCGCCGCTGGCGCTGGCCGACGTCGACCTGGCACCGGTGGTGCCGCGGCCGCGCAAGATCATCTGCCTCGGGCTGAACTACGAGAGCCACATCGTCGAGATGGGCCACGACCTGCCCGAGCACCCGACCTGCTTCGCGAAGTTCGCCATCGCGCTGATCGGCGCCCGCGACGACATCGTGCTGCCCAGCGTGTCGTCGAAGGTCGACTGGGAGGCCGAGCTCGCGGTCGTCATCGGCCGGCCGGCGCGCCACGTCGGTGAGGGCGAGGCGCTCGACCACGTCGCCGGGTACACCGTGCTCAACGACATCTCGGTCCGTGACTACCAGCGCCGGACCGCCCAGTGGCTGCAGGGCAAGACGTTCGAGCGGTCGACCCCCCTGGGCCCGGTCCTGGTGACCGGTGACGAGATCGACCACGCGGCCGACCTGGCGATCGGGTGTGACGTCGACGGCGAGGTCCGCCAGTCGGCGCGCACCAGCGAGCTGGTGTTCACACCGGCGAAGGTCATCGCGTACCTGAGCGCCATCATGACGCTGGAACCGGGCGACGTGATCTCGACCGGCACCACCGGTGGGGTCGGGGCGGGACGGGACCCCCAGGTGTTCCTCGAACCGGGCCAGGTCGTGCGCACCCACATCGAGGGCATCGGCGAGCTGGTCAACACCTGCGTCGCCGAGTGACGGCGGTGTGGCCTGCCCGGCTCAGGCGCCGAGCTGGAGCGCCAGCAGGCTGAGCCCGCCTAGCGCGAAGCAGTAGACCGCGAACCCGGTCAGGCGGTCGCGCGCGACGAGCGCCAGCAGCCACCGGATCGCGAGGTAGCCGGACACGAACGCGGCGACGACGCCGCCGGCGACGGCCGCCGGTCCGAAGATGCTCGCACCGTCGGCGAGGTCGGGCAGGCTGATGATGCTCGCGCCGATCAGCGCGGGCAGCGCCAGCAGGAACGAGAAGCGGGTCGCGGCGGGCCGGGTCAGCCCGGCGCTCATGCCCGCCACGATGGTCGTGCCCGACCGCGAGACGCCGGGGAACAGCGCGATGCACTGGCCGAAGCCGATCACCAGCGCCTGGCGCAGGCCGATCTCATCCAGGGTGAGGCCCTCCGGGTCGCCGGCGTCGTCGCCGACCATGACCCGGTCCGGTGCGACCTCGCCCGCGGGCGAGGAGAAGCCTCCGCGCCGGTTGCGCGCCGCCTCGCCGATCAGCAGCAGCACGCCGGTCAGGATGAGGAACAGCGCGGCGGTGGTCGGCGAGCCGAACGCGGCCTCGAACACGTCGCGCAGCAGCAGGCCCACCACGGCGATCGGGACCGTCCCGACGACGAGCAGCAGCGCCAGCCGCCGGTAGTAGGCCACCGCTGTGGGCTCGCCCACGCCGAACACCGCCGCCAAGAGGTTGCGCAGGTCGGTCCGGAAGTACAGGACGACGGCCGCGAAGGTCCCGACGTGCAGGGCGACGTCGAAGGCGATGCCCGGGGTCCGGATGTCCAGGAAGTAGGGCGCGAGCACCAGGTGCCCGCTGGAGGAGACCGGGATGAACTCGGTCAGGCCCTGCACGATGCCGAGCAGCACAGCGCGGAGGAACTCGCCCAAAGCTGACACCGGTTCCTGTCTCGGGGATGTCGGAGGTCCGCCGTCGTCTGGCGATCAGCTGAGACGAGCATAGACGCCGCGCGGAGGCCGGTGACGAGGGGCGGCGGTCACGGAGGCGCATGGGTCAGCAGCACCTCGCCGTCGGCCAGGCCGTGGACGGCGGCGGCCACCTCCGCCGTCGACAGGCCGACCAGCGCGACCCGTTCGTCGTCGTCGCCGCTGACGCCGACGACGGGCCGGCCGGTCGCGATGCGCTGCGACCGACCGGGCGCGGTCGTCAGCGTCCACACGTCGACGCGGGCACCCGCGACGGTGCCGGGGCCCGCCGGCACGGGCAGCGGCACGACGCGCAGCCCGTCGGGCAGGCCGACCGCCGGCCCCCGGGGCGAGAGGTGCGCTCCGGTCAGCACCGCCCCCCGGGGCAGGGCGAGTGCGACACGGGCGTCGCCGTCGACCGCCTGGGGTGCGTCGGGCGGCACCAGCGCGGGTGGGAGCTCGACGGGGCGGACGCGCGGCCGATCACCGACGGCGGCGGCCTCGACCGCGACCAGCGCGCGGCGTGGGGGCCCGCCCCAGGCCGCCTGGACACGCCGCACGCGCCACTCGCCGCCTGCCAGCAGCAGGACGACGACGAGGGCGACGACCAGGTGGCGGGCACGCGCGGGCAGCAGCCACCACCGCTCGCTGCACCGGTCCAGCGGGCCGGGCAGCGCCGGCGGCGCCCCCGTCAGGGGCGAGCGCATCCGCGGGAGCAGCGACATGCGCGCACCATCGCGCCGGCGGCCGACGCCGGCCCGACGCGCCTGTGGATCGTCGCGGCCGGTCTCGCAGCGGTCACCCGCCGGATCGGCGTCGGTGGTCAGCAGCCCTCGGCGCGCCGGCCCTCAGAACTGCGCGCCCTTCAGCGCGTGCAGCGCCGGTCGGTCGGGGGACAACGGCAGCCGGGGCACCATGGCGAACAGCAGCTCGCGCAACCGGGCGTTGTTGGCGGCGAACACCTCGGCGACGAGGTCCCTGCTGACCGGCGGCACGGACGGGTCGTCGTCGAGGCCGGCGTCGTAGTCGGTGATCAGCGAGATGTTGACCGCGGCCATCTGCAGCTCCCGGGCGAGCACAGCCTCGGGGTACTGCGTCATGTTGATGACCTCCCAGCCCATGGACGAGTAGAAGCGCGACTCGGCGCGGGTCGAGAACCGCGGGCCCTCGATGACCACGACCGTGCCCCGGTCGTGGACGGGGATGTCCAGCTCGCGCGCCGTGGCGACGGCGACCTGCCGAAGCTCCTCGTCGTAGGGGTCGGCGAACGAGATGTGGGTGGTACGAGGTCCGTCGTAGAAGGTGTCGACGCGGTTGCGCGTGCGGTCGACCAGCTGATCGGCGATCACGAAGTGGCCGGGCATCACGTCCGACTGCAGGCTGCCGGCTGCGCAGGGGAGGATGACGTCGGTGGCGCCCAGCTCCGACAGCGCCCACAGGTTGGCCCGGTAGTTGATGCGGTGCGGCGGCAGCTCGTGCCCGCGGCCGTGGCGGGGCAGGAAGCCGACGGCGCGACCGCCGATGGCGCCGACCACGATCGGCGCCGACGGCGCGCCGTAGGGGGTCTCGACCGTGATCTCGTGGGCGTCGTCGAGCAGCTCGTAGAACCCGGAGCCGCCGACGATGCCGACGGCGATCTGCTCGGCGGCCACGCGCTCAGGCGCTCTTGGATCCGCTGGCGCTGGCCGAGCTGGAGCTGTCGGAGCCGCCCGAGCCCTTCGAGCCGCCCGAGCCCTTCGAGCCGCCCGAGCCGCCCGAGCCGTCACCCGACGACGAGCTGTCGGAGCCCGACGAGCTGGACGAGCCGTCGGAGGTGTCCGAGCCGGACGAGGAGGAGGATGACGACGACGAGGAGCCGGCGCGCGCCGCCCGGGTGTCGGTGACGTAGTAGCCGGAGCCCTTGAAGATGATCCCGGCCGCGCTGAAGACCTTGCGCAGCGGCCCGCCGCAGCGCTCGCAGGTCTCGAGCGGGTCGTCGCTGAACGACTGCACGACCTCGAGGTGCTGGCCGCACTCGCGGCACACGTACTCGTACGTTGGCATTGGAAGCTGCTCCCTGGACCTGCGGTGCGACCTGGTGGCGTACGCCGCCTGGCGCGCCAGTATGCGTCACTCAGCCCGGCGCGTCGGGCGCCGCGGCGACGATCGTGCGGGTCTCGGTCACGATCGCGTGCACCGGCACGTCGCCGGGTCCGGCAGGCACGTCGTCGACCACCTGGGTGTCGAACGCCACCGCGACCACCGGTGTGCCCGGCCGCAGGCGTGGCAGCAGGCGATCGTAGAAGCCGCCACCGTAGCCGATGCGGCCTCCGCGGTGGTCGAAGGCGACGCCGGGCGCGACCACGACGTCGAGCCGGTCGACGCGACCCGGGCGCCGGTCCGCTGGATCGGGTTCGCGGATGCCCATGGTCCCGGGCACCAGCGCGCCGAGGTCGGTGATCCGCGACATCTCCAGCGTCGGCGGGCGCCGCGCCGCGATCCACGGGAGGAAGACGCCGACCCCGCGGGCGAGATGCACCTCGAGCAGCGGGTCGAGGTCGACCTCCTCGCGGAAGGCCGCGTAGGCCAGCATCGTCCGGGCGTCGGTGATCCACGGCAGGTCGGCCAGCCGGTCGCGGATGGCAGCGCCGGCGGCCGCGCGTCGGTCGGCACCGAGGGAGCGGCGCCGCTCGAGCGCGGCACGGCGTACCTCGGCCTTCGCCGCGCTGTCGGCATCTTTACGATTCGCATTCATACAACTACTCACTGTGGTCACCGTGGCATGCTTGCGTCACACGGCAACGGCGCAGCAGGTGACGGCGACACACACGTCGTCGCAGCGTAGCTGTGCCTCCCGGCAGGAGAGGTGACCCATGGCCAAGACGCTGCGCGGCCGGGTGGCGTGGTTCGTGACGCTGGTGATCGTCGCGCCGCTGCTCGCCGGAGCCCTGCTCCTCCAGCGCGGCGCCCAGGCGGCGCAGACCGACGCGCCGGCGGAGGTCGCCCGCTCGATGGACGACGCGCTGGACCGCCTCGAGGTCATCCGGGCGCGCGTCGCCGACGAGGCGGAGCTGATCGCCGAGCGCAACGCGGCCGCGCAGGTCGCCGCCGACCGCCCGAACTCCGCCGCCAAGTGGCTGCGCGAGCAGCTGGCCATCCCGGGCTCGGCCGAGCGGACCGACTTCGCGGTCATCGTCCGCCGCGACCGGACGCCCCTGGCCATGGCGGTCGGGGAGGGCGCCGGAGCGCCGCCGGTCACCGCGGAGCAGGTCGCCGCCGCCGTGACCGAGGGCCACCTGCCGGGCCTGGTGACGCACACCCGTGCGCTGTGGCCGGCAGGGCAGTTCGTCGGCTGGCTGGTCACCGGCCGCCGCGTCGACGCCGACCTCCTGGGTGAGCTGCCGGCACGCAACGTGGCACTGCTCGAGCGGGGCCGCGTGGTGGCGACCACCCAGCCGCTGCCGTCCGGCCTGTCGGTGCCGGTCGCGGGCCGGGGGACCCGCGGAGACGTCCGCGTCGCGGGCGGCCGCGCCGTCAGCGTGGCCGAGGTCGGCCCCCAGCGCCGCCTGCTGGTGTGGCTGCCCACGGGCGGGCCGGGCCCACTGGTGGTGGCGTGGGCGGTGCTGGTGCTGTGGGCGCTGGCGGCGATCTGGCTGTCGCTGCGGGCCGTGCGCGCTGCGGTGGCGGACCCGGTGCGGCGCGCGTCGACGGTCGCGCGGCAGGCGGCCGACGGTGACCTGGACCAGCGGGTCGTGCCCCACGGCGCCGCCGAGCTGCGCGAGCTGGGCCGGGCGCTCAACGACATGAGCACCGAGCTCGACCGGCGCCTGCGCGAGCTGGGCGACAGCCGCGACCAGCTGCGGGGCGCCCTGGCCCGGCTGGGCGAGACGCTGTCGAGCAGCCTCAACCTGGACCGCACGCTGGCGGTGGCCACCGACACGGCCATGGACACGGTGCAGGCCGACCGGGCGATGCTGGTGCTGACCACCGACACCGACGACCTCGAGGTCAAGATCGACCGGGGCTTCGACCTCGGCGAGGACGCCCGGTTCGAGGAGCGCAGCCTGCCGGGATGGGTCGTGCGCACCGGGTTGTCGGTGCGGCTGCCCGCCGACCGCGTCGTCATCTCACCCGCGGTCGACGGCGGGATCCTGGCCACCCACCAGCTGAGCGTGCCCGTGACCGGCACCGCCAGCGGCGGCTGCATCGGCGCCCTGCTGCTCGCCCGCTCCGAGCGCGGCCCCGCCTTCACCGAGGACGACCTGCGCACGGTCCGCACGTTCGCCGGGCAGGCGGGCGTCGCGATCGAGAACGTACTGCTGCACCAGGAGGCGCGCCGCCTGTCGCTGACCGATCCGCTGACGGAGCTGTGGAACTTCCGCTACTTCCAGCTGCAGGCGCTGCGGGAGGTCGAGGCTGCGTCGCGCTACAACCGGCCGCTGGGTCTGCTGATCGTCGACCTCGACCACTTCAAGCGGATCAACGACCGCCACGGGCACCCCGTCGGCGACCAGGTGCTGGCCGAGGTGGCCCGGCGCATCCGGACCTCGACGCGGTTGCCCGACATCGTGGCGCGCTACGGCGGCGAGGAGTTCGTGCTGCTCCTGCCCGGCACCGACGCCGCCGGCGCGGTCGTGACGGCCGAGCGCATCCGCCAGCGCCTCGCGCGGCTGCCGATCGTCGCCGGCGGCCAGGACGTGCTGCGCATCTCGGTCACCTGCAGCGTCGGGGTGGCGGCGTTCCCCATCCACGGCACCAGCGTCGACGAGCTGCTGCGGCGCGCCGACGCGGCGCTGTACACCGCCAAGTCCCAGGGCCGTGACCGCGTGGTCAACGCCGAGGACGTCGGGGCGGAGATCCGGGTGCCGCCCGGCCGCCGCGACCGACCGGTCGGCGCCCGCTGACCCACCCCCCGGCGCGGCCACCCACCGTGCCGGCGATCGCCCCTCACGGCGACGGCCGACAGCCCATAGACTCCAGGGGTTGTAGGGCATGACCGCAGCGGTCGATCGACATGGGTGAGTGAGGAGAGCGTGCAGGCACGCAAGGCGGTGATACCGGCGGCTGGGCTGGGGACCCGGTTCCTGCCGGCGACGAAGTCGCAGCCGAAGGAGATGCTGCCGCTGGTCGACAAGCCGGCGATCCAGTACATCGTCGAGGAGGCGGTCGCCGCGGCGCTCGACGACCTGCTGATCGTGACCGGCCGCGGCAAGCGCTCGCTGGAGGACCACTTCGACCGCGACGACGCGCTCGAGGCCATCCTCGCGGCCGGCGGCAAGGACGACCTGCTCGAGGCGGTCCGCGAGCCCGCGCGGCTGGCCTACATGCACTACGTGCGTCAGGGCCAGGCGCTGGGGCTGGGGCACGCCGTGGGCTGTGCCCGCCAGCACGTCGGCGGCGAGCCGTTCGCGGTCCTGCTGGGCGACGACGTGCTCGGCGACAACGGTGCCCTGGTGCGGCGCATGGTCGAGCTGAACGCGTCGAGCGAGCGGACCGTCGTGGCGGTCATGGAGTTCGACGACGACCAGCTGCACAAGTACGGGGTCATCGCGGGGGAGCCCGATCCCGGTGACCCGGACGTGTTCCACGTCACCGACCTGGTCGAGAAGCCCGGCCCGACCAACGCGCCGTCGAACCTGTGCATCATCGGGCGCTACGTGCTGACCCCGGACATCTTCGACCACATCGACCACGTGCGCCCGGGCCAGGGTGGCGAGATCCAGCTGACCGACGCCATGCGGGCGCAGGCGCACGAGAAGCCGATCCGCGCCATCCGCTACGCCGGGCCGCGCTACGACGTCGGCACGAGGGACGACTGGCTGCGGGCCACGGTGCGCATGGCCGCGGAGCGGTCCGACATGGGCCCCGAGTTCCGGGCCTTCCTGCGGGAGCTGGTGCGGTCATGGTGAGCCACGCCCGGGACGACGAGCAGCGTCCCGCCGACGACACGGCCGCGGCGGTGCCGGTGTCCGACCAGGCCGGGACGGCGGAGCCGGCACCGGACGCGGCGGGTGGGTCCGACGACGTCACCGTGGCCCGGGACGACACCGGCGGGGCGGACAGCGACACCGACGGGACGGACGCCGACGGCGACGGCTCGGACGACGCGGTCGCCGACGCCGGCCCTGCGGAGGACGCCCCCGCCGACCCCCCTGGGCACGGCGCCGACGACGCGGACGGCGTGGAGGCCGCCGGAGGCCACGCGCACGACCACGGTCGGGTCGCCGACCTGGTGCCGCTGCCCGAGCACCTGCAGCACATCATCGAGTCGGTGCGGCCCCTGGCGCCCATCCAGCTGTCGCTGCTCGACGCGTCGGGGTGCGCGCTGGCGGCCGACGTGGTCGCCCACGAGGACGTGCCGCCCTTCGAGAACTCGGCGATGGACGGCTACGCCGTGCTCGCCGACGACGTCGAGGACTGGCTGATCGTGGCCGGCGAGGTCGCGGCCGGCGACGAGCCCACCGTGCAGGTCGAGCCCGGCACGGCGGTGCGGATCATGACCGGCGCTCCGCTGCCCGTCGGTGCCGACGCGGTCGTGCCGGTCGAGCAGGTCGAGGAGGACGGGGACCGCGTGCGCGTGCGCCGGGCGCCGGAGCCCGGGGCGCACATCCGGCGTGCCGGCGAGTCGGTCGCCCGCGGCGACACGGTGCTGGTGGCCGGGACGGTGCTCGACGCGGCGGGCGTCGGCATGCTGGCCGCGCTGGGGCACTCGTACGTGCCGGTGTACCCGCACCCGCGCGTGGTCGTCGTGTCGACCGGTGAGGAGCTGTCGGACCCCGGAGCCGAGCGCTCGGCCGGCGCCATCTACGACGCCAACAGCTACGTGCTGACCGTGCTCGCCCGCGACACCGGCGCCCAGACGGTGCGCCGCATGATCTCGTCGGACGACAAGGAGCGGCTGCGCGAGACCATCGAGGAGCTCCTGCCGCACGCCGACGTGCTGGTCACCACCGGGGGCGTCAGCGCCGGGCGCTACGACCTGGTCAAGGTGGTGCTGGGCGAGCTGGGCGACGTGCGGTTCTCCAAGGTCGGGATGCGCCCGGGCATGCCGCAGGCGTTCGGCTTCATCGAGGCCGACCCCGGTCGGTACATCCCGTGCTTCGGGCTGCCGGGCAACCCGGTCAGCGCCTACGTGAGCTTCGAGGTCTTCGTCCGCCCCACGATCCGCCGCATGCAGGGCCGCCGTGACCTGTCCCGACCGCGCATCAGCGCAGCGCTGGAGGCGCCGCTCGACTCGGTGGCCGGCAAGGTCGAGTTCGCGCGCGTGTCGCTGCGCCGACGGGACGGCGAGTGGAACGCCCGGCCGACGGGCGACCAGGGCAGCGGCATCCTGCGGTCGCTGGTCGAGGCCGACGGCCTGGCCGAGGTGCCCGCCGACCGCGACCGGCTGGAGATCGGCGAGCGGGTCGTGGTGCACCTGCTGCGCAGCGCGTGACATGGCCGACGACGAGCTGACCCACCTCGACGAGCGTGGGCACGCGCGGATGGTCGACGTGGGCGCGAAGGCCCGCAGCGAGCGCACCGCCACCGCGTCGGCCGTCGTGCGCCTGCGCCTGGCCACCGTCGAGCGCCTGGCCGCGGGTGACCTGCCCAAGGGCGATGCGCTGGCCGTGGCGCGCATCGCCGGCATCATGGCCGCCAAGCAGACCCCGCAGCTGATCCCGCTGTGCCACCCGGTCGCGCTGGCCGGCGTCGCCGTCGACGTGCGCCTGCACCGCGACCCGCCACGCGCCGAGGTCACGGTCACCGCGCGGGCCGCCGACCGCACGGGCGTCGAGATGGAGGCCATGGTCGCGGCGAGCACGGCCGCGCTGGCGCTGTACGACATGGTCAAGGCGATCGACCGCGGCGCCGTGATCGAGCAGGTCCGGCTGGACCACAAGGCTGGGGGCGTGCGCGGCGAGTTCCGCCGTGGCGATGCCGGCGGGGCCGGGGACGCCGCCACCACGGAGGGGCGGGGGAGCGGGGATGGCTGACGCGCCCCTCCGGGCGACCGTGGTCACCGTGTCGACGAGGGCGTCGGCGGGCGTCTACGACGACGAGGCCGGACCCAGGCTGACGGCGATGCTGGTCGACGCGGGCTTTGCGGTCGCCCCGGTGGTCGTCGTGCCCGACGGCCGCGGGGTCGTAGCCGACGCGCTGCGGTCGGCGGCCGCCGACGCCGACCTGGTCGTGACGACCGGCGGCACCGGCCTCCACCCGAAGGACGAGACCCCCGAGGCGACCCTCGACGTGGTCGACCGCCTCGTGCCCGGCATCGCCGAGGCGATGCGCGCGGCGGCGCTGGACATCACGCCGATGGGCATGCTGTCACGCGCGGTCGCCGGGGTGGCGGGCGCGACGTTGATCGTCAACCTGCCGGGATCGCCGAAGGGTGCCACCGAGAACCTGCAGGTCGTGCTCCCAGTGCTCGGTCACGTCATCGATCAGCTGCGTGGTGGGGACCATCGACGATGAGTGACATGGCGTCGTCGCGCCGTATGTGGAAGGATCACGGCACCCCACCAGCACCAACTGGACGACGGTGGCATTGCGCCTGACGGAATTGTTCCGCATCAGGTGTCACCTCCCATGGGACAAATGCCATCATTGGTATTCTCCGCCGCCATGAGCTTCGTCGTCGTCGGACTACTGATCGGCCTGTGGGCCTGGGTCCTGTTGCCGGGGCTGCTGCGGGAGCGACGCAACGCATCGCCGGTCGACACCGTGGACCGCTTCGAGCGCAGCATGGACACGCTGGCGCAGACCGGGATGGACCAGGCCGCCGCCGGCGGCGGCGCCCGCGAGATCCTCGTGCTCGGCGACCCCGAGCGCATCGTGTCGGCCCGGGCGCGCACGCGCGCCGAGCTGCGCAGGCGCGCCATGCTGGCCCGGGGCGGCTTCCTGGTCGCGGTGGCCGCGGTCGTCGGCGTCGTCCTCGGCGGTTGGTGGTGGGTGCCGGCCGGCGTCTTCGGCGCCGGCTACCTCGTCTACGTCGGCTTCGTGGTGCGCCTGGAGCGCCGCCTGGCCGAGCAGCGCGAGATCCTCGACGACCTCGAGGAGGAGCGCGAGCGGCGCCAGCCGCCTGCGCCGTCGGCGCCCGACGCCGCCGCGATCGAGGTCGCCGTCGGCGACGACCGCGGCATCATCGTGACGGGGTGGCACCCGTCCGGCGACGGCGACTGAGCCCGGAGATGAGTGCTAGCATCTGACTCTCCCGCGGGGCTGTAGCTCAGTTGGTAGAGCGCCTCGGTCGCATCGAGGAGGCCAGGGGTTCGATTCCCCTCAGCTCCACGTGATCCCGCACGACGGGCACCGTGCCCGGCTGCTCGAGGCGCTCCCGGATGCGCGTACCGGCGTGGTCCTGGCGGGCCTGGCGGTGCTGCTGACCGCATGCTCCCCGGCGACGCCGTCGGCCACGTCGTCGGTGACGCCGACGCCCACCGCCGCGGCGACCGTGGACGTGCCGGCGTCGGCATCGCCGACGGTGCCGGCCACGGCGTCGGACGGTGCGACGGCGTCCGCCCCAACCTCCGCAGCCGCCGTCGCCTCCTGCGGGTCGATCCGGCGCCCGCCGCTGCAGTCGGGGTCCCACCTGATCGGGGACCAGGCGCCCCCGGTGCCGTACTCCTCACAGCCACCGACGTCCGGCTGGCACGCCTCGGGACACGTCGCCGTCGACGTCCGCGGGGCGGCTGACGCCCTGACCGGGCCGCAGCAGGTCAGCGTGCTCGAGGCCGGCGGCGTGGTCGTCAGCCACGGCACCCTGCCCGACCGCGAGGCGCGACGCCTTGCGCGGCACATCCGCCGTCACCACCGCGGGCGGGTGGCGGTCACGCCGTACGCGGAGCTCGGCGACGGGCGCGTGGCGTTCACCAGCTGGGGCGTGCTGCAGCGGTGCGACGGCGTCGACCTCGAGGCGCTCGACGCGTTCGTCGAGCGCTTCGGGCCCGAGGGGCCCGTCGAGACCGGTCACTAGCTGCGGTGTGCACGCCGGCGCGGTCGCCATTGCGAACACGACCGCTCCCGGTCGTGTGGGAGCAGGGGCACCCGGCCCACGGGTCCAGGAACGTGCCGGACGCCCGCCGGGCCGTGAGGGTGCGGCAGCTCAGACGCGACCGGCGCGCGCGGCGTGGTCCGCCAGGATGCGCTGTGCGAGGTCGGGGTCGTCGGTCGTGCCGCGGAGCACGGCCATGACGGGCCGCCTGCCGGATGTGCGGTCGCGGACGGTGCCCGCGCCATCGGTCCAGCCGAAGACCCGGCCGTTCACCCGGACCAGCTCCGTCAGCACGGCGAGGGTGTCGCGCTGCGCGACCCGCGCGCCGCCGCGCCCGGGGGTCCGGCGGTCATCGGCGGGCTCGACCAGCGAGATGCCGTCGATGCCGATCCCGTGGCGGCTGAGCACGCCGGCGGCCCACTCGGCCTCGTCGATCGAGTCGTAGACGCCGAGCACCTCGGCTCCGGTGGACCGCTCGACGTCGTCGTCGCGGTGGCGGGGTGGGGCGTGCATGGCGTGTCGTTCTCTCCGTGGGTGCCGGTGGGCGGCCGCCGGTCGTCGGCCGGTCCGTCGTGACGTGACCGACGCTAGACGACATCGGTCCGACGCACTCCAAGGCCGCCGAAACCTTGGGTCAAGATTCGGTCATGACGCCCGCATGCGCGTCGCGGGGGCAGCGGGCGCGACGACGGCGCCCGGCGCGGTCGTCCCGACGCCCGCCGGCGTCGGGCGTGCCGCGACGCCGATGGAGGCCTGCGCGTCGCCGTCGAGGTGGAGCGGCGGTGGCGCCGGCGCGCGCAGGACCCGCCACGTGGCCGGTACGACCGCGCGAAGGTACCGGTGGAGGCGGACGAACGAGCGGCCGTGGGCACGGAAGGCGTAGCCGATCGGCACCTCGGCGTAGCGGGCGCCGCGGCGCAGCAGGTCGACGGTGAGCACCTGCGCGTAGTTGTAGTCGTGGACGATCTCGGCGTGGGCGGCGGCCCGGTGCGACAGCGCCCGGTAGCCGCTCTGACCGTCGGTGATGGCGGCCCCGGTCAGCGCCCGCAGCGCCCAGGTGAGCGCCCGGTTGCCGGCCCGGCGGTGCGGCAGCATGCGGCGGATGTCGCCGGTGAACCGCGAGCCGACCACGTAGTCGGCGTGCCCGGCGAGGATCGGCCGAACCAGGCGGTCGAGCTCCTCGGGCGCGTACTCGCCGTCGGCGTCGCAGAACGCGGCGGCGACGGCGCCGCAGGCGACGGCGTGGCGCAGCCCCGTGCGCACCGCGGCGCCGAGCCCCGCCGTCACGGGGTGGCGGACCACGTCGGCACCCGCATCCCGGGCCAGGGCCCCGGTCGCGTCCGACGAGCCGTCGTCGACGACCACGCACCGCACCGGATGGCCGAGGACGTCGGCGGGGGCCCGCCGGACGACCGACGCGACGGTGGCGGCCTCGTCGCGCGCCGGGAGGATCAGGACGACCGGAGCCGCGGTTGCGTTCATGGCAGCTTAGGCTAACCTAAGCTCGCAAATCGCCGCGTGCCGGGTGCAGCCTCCGGAGCGGTCGGTGCGCTACGCCGGCCGTCGCCGACCGCCCGCCGCACCCGCACAGCAAGGAGCACACCGTGGCCGTCGTCGTGACCAGGGCCGGCAGGGCGCCGGGGCATCGGCGAGCGCGGGTGGCACTGGCCCTGGCCGTGCCCGCGCTGTTGCTGGCGGCGTGCACCGGCGCCGCCGGATCGGACCGCCTGACCATCTACTCGGGCCGCGGTGAGAGCCTCGTCGGACCCGTGCTCGAGCAGTTCAACGCCGACACCGGCATCGGCATCGACGTCCGCTACGGTGACTCGGCCGAGTTGGCACTGCTGATCGACGAAGAGGGTGACGCGACCCCCGCGGACGTCTTCTACTCGCAGACGCCGGGCGCGACCGGCTTCCTGGCGTCCAACGACCGGCTGGCCGAGCTGCCCGAGGAGGTGCTGTCGCAGGTCGACGAGCAGTTCCGCGGCGTGGGCGGCCAGTGGGTCGGCATCACCGGCCGCCAACGCGTGCTGGTCTACAACAGCGACGAGCTCGACGAGTCCGATCTGCCCGACTCGGTCCTCGACGTCAACGACGAGCCGTGGGCCGGCCGCGTCGCCGTCGCCCCGTCGAACGGCTCGTTCCAGGACTTCGTGACCGCGCTGCGCCAGACCGAGGGCGAGGACACCGCCCGGGCGTGGCTGGAGGGCCTGGCCGACGCCGGCGCGCCGACCTACGCGAACAACAACGCCATCGTCGAGGCGGTCGGCCGCGGCGAGGTCGACATGGGGCTGGTGAACCACTACTACAACTACCGGTTCCTCGAGGAGGACCCGGAGCTGCCCAGCCGCAACCACGTGTTCGGCGGCAACGACATCGGCGCACTGCTCATCGACTCGACCGCGGCGGTCACCGCGGCGTCCGACAACCCCGACGCACAGCGGCTGATCGAGTACCTGCTGTCGGAGGACGCGCAGCGGTTCTTCGCCGACGAGACCAAGGAGTACCCGCTGGCCGCGGGCGTCGGACCGGCCGAGGACGTGCCGCCGCTGGACACCTCGACCATCCCGTCGGTGCAGATCAACGAGCTGGGCGGCGGGCTGACCGACACCCTCCAGCTGATCCGCGAGAGCGGGTTGAGTGGGTGACCGCCGGGCGCGCGGCACCGTCCGCCCGGGCAGCTGACCCCGCCACCCCGGTCGGCGGCCGGTCCGTGCGCCGGGCGATGCTGGCCGCCGCGCTGGTCGCGGTCGCGGCGGCCCTGGTGGGCCTGCCGGCCCGCGCGACGCAGGGGGCCCGGACGACGGCCGACGAGCCGCAGTACCTGCTGACCGCCCAGAGCCTGGCGGACGACGGCGACCTCGACATCAGCGACGAGCTGGCCGCGCAGCGCTGGCGCGCCTATCACGAGGCCCCCCTGCCGCAGCAGACCCGCGAGCTGGCCGGTGGCGTCCGGATCAGCCCGCACGACCCCCTGCTGCCCGTGCTGCTGGCGCCGGGCGTCGCGGTGGCGGGGTGGGTGGGCGCCAGGGTGACGCTCGCGCTGCTCGGTGGCGTGCTCGCGGCGCTGCTGGTGTGGACCGCGGCGGTCCGGCTCGCCGTGCCACCGCGGACGGCCGCGCTGGTCACCGGGCTGTTCGCGGCCTCGGTGCCGTTCGCGCCCTACGGCGGCCAGGTCTACCCCGAGCTACCGGCGGCGCTGGCGGTCGCCGCCGGGCTGGCCGCTCTGCTGGGACCGTGGCGGCGGGCCGGTCCGGTCGCCGTCGTCGCCGGCGCATGCGTCGCGCTGCCCTGGCTGGGGATCAAGTACGCGCCGGTCGCCGCCGTGCTGGCCGGTGTGGCGCTCGTGCGGTGCTGGCGCGACGGCCGCCGGGCCACCGTGGGTGTGCTGGCCGGGGGCCTCGTGCTGGCGGGGGTCCTGTACCTGGCGGTCCACCAGGCGGTGTGGACCGGTTGGACGGTCTACGCCAGTGCTGACCACTTCGTCGACAGCGGCGTGGTCGGCGTGGTGGGGTTCGCGCCCGACTGGTGGGCGCGGGCGACGAGGCTCGTCGGGCTGCTGGTCGAGCGCTCGTTCGGCATCGCCGCGTGGCAGCCGGCGTGGCTGCTCGCGGTCCCCGCCGTCGCGGCGGTGGTGCGCGCCCGCCCGCGCGGGTGGGCGGCGTTGTTGCCCGTGCTGGCCGTCGGGTGGGCCATGGCGTCGTTCGTCGCCCTGACGATGGCGGGCTGGTGGGTCCCCGGCCGGCAGCTGGTGGTGGTGCTGCCCGCCGCGGTCCTGTGCTGCGCGTGGTGGGCGGCGCGGGTGCGGTGGGCCGTCCCCGCACTCGCCGCGCTCGGGCTCGTCGGCGTCTGGTCGTGGCTGTGGCTGGCGGTCGAGACGACCGTGGGGCCGGTGACGCTGGTCTTCGACCTGTACGAGTCGGCGAACCCGGCGTACCGGACGTGGCGGCTGGCGCTGCCCGACTACCTGGCCCCGACGGCGACGACGTGGTGGCTGCACGGGGTGTGGCTGGTCGCGCTCGCCGCGCTGGCCACCGTGGGCTGGCGCTCCGCCGCGCCGCCAGCCACGCGGCCGCCCCGGTCCGGGGAGCCAGGGGCGTCACATCGACGCGGTGGCTCCCCGCAGTTCGTGACGGGTGGTGCCGGGGAGCCGGGGCGTCACATCGACGGGCCGGCTCCCCGGACGGCCCCGTCGACGGGGCGCTGGCGCTCCTGGTAGCGGGCGGCGACGGCGCGCAGCAGCACGTCCGGTGGCAGGCCGTGCCCGTCGACGTTCCCGAGGCGGGGGCCGATCGCATCGAGCAGCTGCCGCCCGATCTCGTCCCGGCGTGCGGGTGGCAGGTCCGCGGCGCGCAGCAGGTAGGTGCGCACGGCGCCGTAGTCCTGCGGGCGCAAGGCGCTGGTGTCGAGCGTCGACGCCACGCCCGCGGCCGCCGGTGGCACGGTGAAGCGCTGTGCCCTGGCCCCACCCGCGCCCGTGCGTTCACGCAGGACGACCGTGCCCGCCACCAGGTCGCCGAGCCGCTGGTTGCGGCTCGACCACAGGCTCGACAGCACGGCGGCCAGGCCGGACGTCAGCGCGAAGTCGACCAGGCCCAGCGCGGCACGGATCGCCGCGTGGCGGAACCGCACCGGCGCCCCCTCGACGGTGACGACCCGCAGGCCGAGCAGCGCCTTGCCGGGGGTGCGGCCGCCGCCCTGCCAGGCGGTCTCGAACCCGATGGGGTAGCCGAAGAGCACGAGGAAGCCGACGACCAGCGCGGTCGACACGCCGACCCACCGGGGCAGCGGCGCGCCGACGGCCGACTCGATGGCGATGCCGAGCCCCACCCCCAGCACGCCCTGGATGGTCCAGTCGACCAGCAGCGCCGCGCCGCGCGACCCGACGGTCGCCTCGGGCAGGTCGAGGCGCACGGCCTCCGGCGTCACGACGCCCGCGTCACCGTTCACGCGCCACTCCTCGTCCGCCTGCCGTGCCCGGCAGCGTCGTCATGCCACGATAGCGAGGTGGACATCGACAGCTTCATCCTCCACCACCGGTCGGACTGGGAGCGGCTGGATCAACTGGTCGCCGCCGCCGGGGGCCACCGCCGCCTGCCCGCCGACCGGATCGACGAGCTGCTGGCGCTGTACGAGCGCACCTCCACCCACCTGTCGATCGCGCGCGGCCGCTACGACGACCCGTCGTTGACCGCGGACCTCACCCGTCGGGTCGGACGCGCGCGGGCGGTGCTGTACGGCAGCCGCACCGGCACCTGGCGCGACGCCGGCCGCTTCGTGACCGACGTCTTCCCCGCTGCGGTGTGGCACGCGCGCCACGCCGTCCTGGTGTCGTTCCTGCTGTTCATGGTCCCCGCGGTCGGGTTGGCGGGGTGGCTCGCGAGCTCCCCGCAGGCCCTCGACCTCGCGGCGCCCGAGGCGCTCCGCGAGGCGTACGTGCAGGAGGACTTCGCGGACTACTACACGTCGCAGCCGTCGGCGCAGTTCGCCTCGTACGTGACCACCAACAACATCCGGGTGAGCATCTTCGCCTTCGCCGGCGGCATCCTGGCCTGCATCCCGACGGCGCTGGTGCTGATCGCCAACGGCGCCAACGGCGGCGCCGCGGCCGGCCTGTTCGCCGCGGCGGGCGAGCTGCCGCGGTTCTGGGGGCTCATCCTGCCGCACGGCCTCCTCGAACTGACCGCCGTGTTCATCGCCGGCGGGGCCGGCCTGCAGCTGGGGTGGACGCTGATCGATCCCGGCGACCGCCCGCGGTCGACCGCGCTGGCGGACGTCGGTCGGCAGGCGGTCACGATCGTGGTGGGCCTGGTCGCGGCGTTCGTCGTCGCGGGCATCGTCGAGGGGTTCGTGACCGGCTCGCCGCTGCCGACCTGGGCGCGCGTCGGCATCGGCGTGCTGGTCGAGGCCGCCTTCGTCGGCTACCTCGTGGTGCGGGGACCCCGGGCCGCCGCGGCTGCACATCAGAGCCGGCCCGCGGCCTTGGTGTCCAGGTAGACCTCCGACAGGTCGGCCGCCAGCCTGCCGGGCAGCGCGTCGACGACGGTCGCGCCGGCGGCGCGCAGCCGGGTCGCGACCGCGCTGCGCCGGTCGAGCGCGCCGATCGCCGCCGCCCGCCGGTAGGTCCGCTCGACGGTCGCGCCCGGCGCCCGTCGCCAGGCCTCGACGACGGGGTCGCGCACGGCCCCCACGACCACCAGGTGCCGCCGCCGCAGGAGGCCGAGGGCGGGCAGCAGCGTCTGGGTCGTGGCCTCCGACGCCAGCTCGGTCAGCACGATCAGCAGCGCCCGCCGGGGGAACCGGTCGAGCGCCGCGACGAACGCCGCGTGGTAGTCGGACTCGGCCAGTGCCGGGCGCACCTGGGCCAGCTCGCCGGTGACCCGCCGCAACTGGTCCGCCTGCCGGCGGGGTGGCAGCGTGGCCAGCACGCGGTCGGCGAAGGCGATCATGCCGACCCGGTCGCCCAGCCCCGTCGCCAGGCGGGTGACCGCCTGCGCCGCGTCCATCGCGTGGTCGAGGCGGGGGATGGCCGCGACGGCGTCGGCCGCACCGGTCGTCGCGCCGCCGACGACCGCGGCCATCGTCCGTCCGCAGTCGACCAGCAGCAGGACCGTCTGGTTGCGCTCGGCGCGGTAGGTGCGCACGACCGCCTGGGGCGCGCGGGCGGTCGCCGCCCAGTCGATGCGGCGGACCTCGTCGTCGACCGTGTACTCGCGCAGCGCGTCGAAGTCCAGCCCGGTGCCCCGCATGCGCACCGCACGTTCGCCGAGCTGGAGCTGCCGTGCCCGACGCAGCCGCAGCTCGGTCTGGGCGTGTGACCGGAACGGTGGCAGGACGGTCAGGCGGTGGGCCAGCGGGCGCCGGCGCTGGCGGGCGACCAGGCGCCACGGCCCCGCCACGCGCAGCGTCACCTCGCGCAGTTCGAAGCGGCCGCGCCGGTCGGGGTGGAGGTCGACGCCAGCGTGCGCGCGGCCGCGCGGTGGCACCGTGAGGCTGGCGCGCCTGGTCGGTGCACCGAGCGCGGGATCGAGCTCGTCGGCCAGCGCGACGTGCAGCGGATGACGCGCCGGGTTGGTCACCGTCCACGTGATCCGCCCGGTGGTGCCACGCGTCAACACGTCGGGGGCGTCACGGGAGATCGGCACCCGCTCGGGCCGCGGGCAGCGGATCCAGTCCACCACGGCCGCGCACAGCAGCGCGGCGTCCCAGACGGCCACGGCGACGCCGTCGCCGATCGGTGCGAGCAGCGCGCCGGCCAGCGCCAGCAGGATCAGGCGTCGCGTGGGGACGGGCAGCACGCGACGTCAGCGCGGGACGGCGGTGCTGCGCAGCAGCCCGTGCAGCACCGCGTCGGCCGTGGCGCCCTCGAGCTCGACCTCGGGGCGCAGCACCAGGCGGTGGCGCCACACCGGCGGCACCATGGCCTGCACCTCGTCGGGGGTCACGAAGTCGCGGCCGGTGAGCAGCGCCCACGCCTTGGTCGCGTGGAGCAGCATGGCCAGCCCGCGCGGGCTGATGCCGAGCTCGACCGACGGCGACGTCCTGGTGGCCCGGGCCAGCGTCACCAGGTAGTCGATCACGCGGTCGTCGGTGCGGACCGCGGCGGCGGCGGCGCGGGCACGGGCGATGGAGCCGGCGTCGGCGACCGCCCGCACCCCGGCCCCGGCGGGCGTCGGCAGCGCCGACCCCCGGTCGTGGCGCTGCAGCATCGCGCGCTCCTCGTCGGCCTCGGGGTAGCCGACGGCCAGCTTGACCAGGAACCGGTCGACCTGCGCCTCCGGCAGCGGGTAGGTGCCCTCGTACTCGACCGGGTTCTGCGTGGCCACGACCAGGAACGGGTCGGGCAGCGGCCGGCTGGCGCCCTCCACCGAGACCTGGCGCTCCTGCATCGCCTCGAGCAGCGCCGCCTGCGTCTTGGGCGGCGTGCGGTTGATCTCGTCGCCGATCAGCAGGTTGGTGAAGACCGGGCCCTCGTGGAAGTCGAAGGTGGCCGTCTCCTGGCGGTAGATCACGCGGCCGGTCAGGTCGCTGGGCATGAGGTCGGGCGTGAACTGCACCCGCCGCACGTCGAGGTCGAGGCTGGCGGCCAGCGTGGTGGCCAGCAGGGTCTTGGCCGTCCCCGGCACCCCCTCGACCAGCGCGTGGCCGCCGACGACCAGTGCGACCAGCAGGCCGTCGACCACGGCGTCCTGGCCGACCACCACCTTGGCGATCTCGCCGCGGACACCCTGCAGCAGCTCGGTGTGGGTCGTGGCGTCAGTGGACATCGGCGGGCTCCGGGTGGTCGGACAAACTGGTCTGGAGCGCCTGCTCCAGCGCGCCGAGGTCGGCCTGCGCCCGCAGCAGCGCGGCGTCGTCGGACGGCGCCGATGGTGCCAGCACGCGGACCGCGCGGTCGGCATCACCGGCGGTGCGCGCGGCGACGGCCTGCGCGACCTCGTCGACCGACGCGGTCGCCGGCATGCCCAGCCGGCGCGCCAGGCGCCGGCGCGTGTCGTCGGCGATGCGCCCCAGCGCGGCGGACCGCGCGGCGTTGCGCGCCAGCAAGGCGCCGACCGCCCGGGTCTGGTCGGCGTTGGCCAGCCGGACCGGCGACGTGTCGACCAGCGGCGGGCCCAGCCGGCGGGCGCGCAGCAGGACCAGGACGAGGAAGGCGACGCCCAGCTGCGCCCCGGTTGCGACGACCCATTCCGGCACCAGGTCCGCCAGCCTCGGGCCGGCCCCGTCGGCGGCCGTGCGCACAACCGGGCGCACGACGGTGACGCGGTCGGCGCCGGCGGGGGTCAGCAGCTGGGCCACGAGGACGGCGTGGTCGGCCCGGTCGAGCTCGCTGTTGATCAGCGTCTCGGGGCCACCCAGGCTGACGACGTGGCCCTCGCCGAGGTTCTCGACGACCAGCCATGCGCCGTCGCCGACGGCGAAGCAGCCGGTCGCGCCGTCGGGCACCTCGAAGGTGGCGCCGCTGCCGGGCGCGACGCGGTCGACCTCGGCGAGGGCCGGCAGGGCGCAGCCGCGGTCGACGACCCGGCCCAGCAGCCCGAGGTCCCCGGCGACGTCCGGCGCCAGGGGCGACGACGGGTCGGCGACGACCAGGCGGCCGCCCCGCGCGACGCGCTCGCGGACGGCCGCGCGCTGGTCCGGCGTGAACTGGTCGCGCAGCACGAGCACCACGTCGCCGTCGCTTGCCGCGCCAGGGTCGACGACGTCGACGTCGCGGCCGAGCCGGTCGAGCACCGACACCAGCGCCCGGGTGCCGTCGGGTCCGCTCGACCGGGGGTCGAGCGGCAGCCCGGTGCCGGTGCCCCGCGCCGTCACGGCGGCGACGACGACGATGGCGGCGCCGAGCGCCAGCAGCGGCCACCACGCCCGCAGCCGCTGCCACGCCCAGCGCCACAGGACCTGGTCGTCGGTCGCGGTCACGCGGCCACCAGCACGCGGCGGCGGACGGCGTCGGCGGCCGTGCGCAGCGCGTCGACGTCGGTCGCGGTGACCGGTCGCCGGTCGTACCAGGCCGCCTCGAAGGCGCGGGTCACCTCGCGCATCGGCCCGACGGCGTCGGGGGCTGCGTCGCCGACGTCGCGCAGGTAGCCGCGCGCGGTGCGGCCGGGGACCTCGTCGAGCATGCCGGCGGCCACCAGGTCGGCGAGGAGTGCCCGGTAGTGGCAGCGCAGCGCCTGGGGCCAGGCGCCGGTGGCCTCGGCGCGCTCGGCGTCCGCGGTCCAGTCGGCGGCGCTGCGGCCACCGATCACGCCGGCCCGCGGCCGCCGGACGCCGCGGTCACGGCGGACCCGCCGGACCAGCTGCCAGCCGACCAGGCCGACCACGACCAGCGCCCCCGTCAGCAGTGCCAGGCCCAGCGGGCCACCGCCCGAGGACACGAGCGCGGTGAGCAGCTCGGCCAGCCGGTCGAGCAGCCAGCGTGACGCCCTGGTGACCGGATCGGGCTGGGCGCCGGTGAACTCCGCGCCCGCCAGCACCCGCTCGGTCACCTGGCGGATGCGCTCGGCGGCGAGGTCGGAGGGCGCGAGCGGTGCGGCGGTCACCACCGTGGATCGGGTCGGTCCTCCAGTTGGCCGGCCAGCTCCGACAGGTCGTAGCCCTCGCCGCGCACGCGGCGGTCGAAGTAGATCAGCACGACCGCGACGCCCAGCAGGCTGTTGGTCACGAGGCTGCTGACGATCTGGCCGGCGGTCGCCGCGACCGCGCCGACCACGTCGCCGAGGCCTCCGGCGACGAACTGGAACGGCAGCGTGAGCACCGCGCCGATGATCGCCACGATCACGTAGACGACGAGCATGGTGCCCAGCACCATCCCCGTGCGGCCCTTGACCAGCTCGTTGGACCGGCGCACCGACGCGATGGGGCCGGCGTGCTCGAGCACGACGGCGGGCACCACGAGCAGAAGCCGGACGACGGCGATCACGGCGAAGACCAGCGACACCATGAAGCCGACGCCGCCGGCGAGGGTCAGCGCGTCGGTGCCGGACGCCAGGCCGAGGGCGACCAGGATCGCCGGGAGCGCGAAGACGAGGGCGGGCAGCAGGCCGGCGAGGATGGTGGCGCCCAGCAGGGCCGGCCAGCGGCGGGCCGCGGTCCGCACGCTGTCACCCGGGTCGACCGTGCCGGAGCGGTAGCCCCGCGCCGCCACCACGACCGCGATGCCGTAGACCAGCGGCGTCAGCAGGATGCCGGCGATCGCCGACAGCGCGCCGGCGCCGATGATGCCCGCGATCTCGGCACCGCTCGGCGGGGCCTGGATCGACTCCGCCACCTCGGGGTTCTGCAGCGTCTCGATGATGCCGGGCTGGGTGCCCATGGTCTGGGCGAACACCAGTCCGCTGAGCAGCGACAGCGGGACGACGGCGACGCTGAGCGCGAGGGCGAACGTCTTCCAGTGCCGCCCGGCGATGCGGAACGTGCCGTCGAGCACGTCGCCCAGGTTGAGCGGGCGCAGGCGCTCCCCACCCCCCGACGCCCCGCCCCCGTCGTGACCCCCCCAGCCGTCGTCCGGGGCGCCCGGGGACGGCGGCGGGGGCGCCGGGCGGTCGCGCCGCGGCAGCGGCTCGCCCCACTGGCGGGGTGGCTCCCCGCGGCCGGTGGCCGGGCGGTCGCTGTCGTCGCGGCGCGGTTCGTCGCCCTCGGGTCCCCAGCTCACAGGTCTGTCCTCGTCGTCTCGCGCGGAGCTGCTGGCTGCAGCCTAGTCGGTCGGACGTGCCGGGCGGGGCGGCGTCCGCGGGCCGGTGGGCACGTCGGGGCGCCCGCCGGATCCGGTGCCACCCGTCGGTCGCTCCGGCGGGTGGTGAAGGGGCAGCACCCGGCCGGCGACCAGCAGCCACGCGGCCGCGGCGTGGCCGGCGACGACGCGGTTGACCCCGCCGAGCAGGTCACGGTAGCGACGGGTGGCCGCGTCGGCCGGCACGATGCCCCACCCCACCTCGTTGGACACGATGACCGTCGGCGCCGGCCGGGCGGCAGCGGTCCGCCCGAGCGTGTCGGCGGCCGCGAGCACCTCGTCGTCGCCCAGGTCGAGCAGGTTCGCCACCCACAGCGTCAGGCAGTCGACGATCACGAACGTCGCCGGGTCGACCGCAGCCAGCGCGTCGGGGACCGCGCGCGGCTGCTCGACGGTCGTCCAGTGCCCGGGCCGCTCGGCGCGGTGGCGGGCGATCCGCGCCGCCATGTCGGCATCGAGCGCCTCGGCCGTCGCGAGCATCGCGATCGGACCGTCGAATGCCTGCGCCCACCGGACCGCCAGTGCCGACTTGCCGCTGCGGGCGCCGCCGAGGAGGACGCTCAGGCCACCGCCGTGCGCCATCAGTAGTCGATGCCGCGCCGCGCGGTGATGCCGCGGTCGAACGCGTGCTTGACCTTGCGCATCTCGGTGACGGTGTCGGCGACCTCGATGATCGCCTCCGGCGCGTCACGCCCCGTCAGGATGACGGTCGTGTGCCCGGGCCGGTCGCGCAGCGCCGCGACGACCTCGGCCGTGTCGATCCACCCGAAGTTCATCGGGTACGTGACCTCGTCGAGCACGACGACCTGGTACTCGCCGCCGCCGATGACGGCCTTGGCCTGGCGCCAGGCCTCCATCGCGATCGCCTGGCTCTCGTCGAGGTCCTCGGCCTCCCAGGTGAACCCGTCGCCGATGGTCCACCAGTCGATCCCGAGCTCGCGCGCGGACTGCTCCTCGCCGACCTTCCAGTCGCCGGACTTCATGAACTGCACGACGCAGACGGCCCACCCGCGGGCGCGGGCGCGCAGCAGCGTGCCGAGCGCCGCGGTGGTCTTGCCCTTGCCGTCACCGGTGTTGACGAGCACGAGCGAGGGCACCCACGTCCGCTCGTGCCGGTCGGGGCGGCGGGGCGGCTCGACCGGCGGCGTCGTGGGGCCGGTGTCGTTGTCGGTCGGATCGGTCGGGTCGGTGCTCACGGTCCCTCCAGCAGCGGATCGAGGATGGTCGGGTCGAGGTGGATCGCGGCCGCGTCGGCCAGGCGGTCGAAGACGGCGGCCAGCGGTTCGGGGGCGGGCACGGAGAACAGCGCGGTCAGCAGGTCGGGGTCCTCGAGCAGGCCGTGGACACTGACGCCCAGCACACTGCCGCGCGCGAAGCCCCGGCCGTCGGGCAACGGCCGGTCGACCGGGCCGGTGGCCGTCGTCGCGCCGTGGCGGATCTCGTAGCCGTCGACCGCCGCACCCGACCAGGCGGCGAAGGGTCCGTCGAGCGTCCCGAACCGGGTACGGAGGCGTGCGGTCAGCTTGTCGGCCGCGAACGTCGTCGCGACGGGCAGCAGGCCGAGGCCCTCGCGCGTGCCGTCGACGCCATGGGGGTCGTCGATGCGCTCGCCGAGCAGCTGGAGCCCACCACACACGCCGAGCACCGGCGTGCCGCCGGCCGCCGCCCGCGTCACCGCAGCGGCCAGCCCGGTGGCCCGCAGCCAGTCGATGCTGGCGGCGACGTGCTTGGCGCCGGGCAGCACGATCATCCGGGCGCCGGCGAGCTGGGCGGGCCGGCGGGCCCACCGCACCCCCACGCTGCGCGCCAGCCCGGCGAACTCGTCGAGGTTGGAGATCGACGGGTACGCGACGATGGCGACGGGGTCGCCGTCGCCGGTCGAGCTCTCCCAGCGCCCGGCGGCGTCCTCGTCGGGCAGGCCGTGGTCCATCCAGGGCAGCACGCCGGCGACCGGGACCCCGGTGCGTCCGCGCAGGCCGTCGAGCCCGGACGTCAGCAGCGACGGGTCGCCGCGGAACCGGTTGAGCACGAAGGCGTGGATCCGCGCCCGCTGGTCGGCCGGCAGGACCGCCCAGGTGCCGTAGCAGTGGGCCAGCGCCCCGCCGCGGTCGATGTCGCTGACGACCAGCACCGGCGCGTCGGCGGCTTCGGCGACGCGCATGTTGGCCAGGTCCCAGCGCCACAGGTTGAACTCGGCGGGGCTGCCGGCGCCCTCGGCGATGACCAGGTCGTACTCGTTCCGCAGGCTGCGCAGGCTCATGGCGATGTCGGTCCACAGCGCGGCGGCGCGCTCCTCCCACGGCAGGCGGCTGAGCGCCGGGTCCACGCGGCCCAGCCGCACGACCTGGCTGCGGGTGTCGCCCTCGGGCTTGACCAGCACCGGGTTCATGCGTACGTCGGGGTCGATGCCGCTCGCCCACGCCTGCAGCGCCTGCGCCGTGCCGATCTCCCCGCCGTCGACCACCCGGGCGTTGTTGGACATGTTCTGCGCCTTGAACGGCGCGACCCTGACGCCACGGCGCGCGGCCAGCGCGCACAGCGCAGTCGTCAGCAGGCTCTTGCCGGCGGAGCTCGCGGTGCCCTGCACCATCAGCGTGCGCGCGTTCACGTGTCGCCGCCCCGCCGGCGGGCAACGGTCACGGCATGCGCATCGTGTCCCTGCTGCCGTCGGCCACCGAGATCCTGTTCGCGATCGGCGCCGGCGACCGCGTCGTGGGCGTCACCCACGAGTGCGACCACCCCGCCGCCGTCGCGGGCGTGCCCGCGGTCACGCGCGACCTGCTGCCCGCCGGGCTGTCGGCCGCCCAGATCGACGCGGCGGTGGCGGGCGGGATCCGCGACGAGCACACCATCTACGCGCTCGACGAAGCCGCGCTGGGCGCGGTGCGACCCGACGTGGTGGTCGCTCAGCAGCTGTGTGACGTGTGCGCCGTACCGGTCGGGACCGTCGACGAGGCGCTGTGCTCGCTGGCACCCGACGCGACGGTCGTCGCGGCGGACCCGGCGACGCTGGACGACCTGCTGCCGGCCATCCGGGTCATCGGCCGCGCGGTCGACGCCGACGTCGGCGCCGCCGCACTGACCGACCGCCTGGCCGCGCGCCTCGATGCGGTCACCGACGCGGTCGCCGGGCGGGCGGCACCCGCCGTCGCGGTGCTCGAGTGGCCCGACCCGCCGTGGCTGCCGGGGCACTGGGTGCCCGACATGGTCGGGCGCGCCGGAGGACGCGGGCTGCTGGGCGCCTCGGGCGAGCCGTCGCGGCGCACGACGTTCGACGAGCTGGCGGAGGTCGACGCGGACGTGGTCGTCGCGGCCTTCTGCGGGTTCGATCTCGACCAGACGATCGCGCACGTCGCGCAGATCGCGGGCGACCCCGGCTGGCAGGCGCTGGTCGACGGCGCCCGGCTGCTGGCGGTCGACGGTTCCGCGTACGTCAGCCGGCCGGGCCCCCGGCTGGTCGACGGCGTCGAGCTGCTGGCGTGGGCGCTGCACGGCGTCGGCGCGCCACCACCCGGCGCCGTCGCCGAGTGGCGCGACGACGCCTGGGTCCGGCCGGCGGGCTGAGCGGGTCACGCCAGCACCGCCCGCAGCGCGTCGAGCAGGGCCGCCCGCGCGACGGGTGGCTGCGCGGACAGGCGCAGCGCCCCGGGCAGGCCAAACGACGTCGCGTCGCGCACGGCGACGCCACGCGTCCGCAGGCGGTCGGTGACGCCCGCGGCGTCACCGACGTGGACGACCAGGTACGTGGCCCGGCCGACGTCGACCGCCAGCCCGAGCGCGCGCAGGTCGCGGGCGAGCGCGTCCCGCCAGCCCCACAACGTGGTCCGCGTCGAGCGCACCCACCCGCGCGCCAGGGCCGAGGGCAGGCACCGCAGGAACGCCTCGCCGTACACCGACAGCACCCACGACGGGGCGACCCGCAGCCCGGCTGCGTCGGCGGCCGGCGCCAGCAGGTAGCCGGCGCGGACACCGGTCACGCCGTGCGCCTTGTTGGGTGCCCACAGCTGCCACGCGTCCGCCGGCGGCCGGGGTCGCCGCTCGCTCAACGGGTGGTAGGCGAGGTCGACCAGCAGCCGGCAGCCGGCGGCGCGCGCGGCAGCGGCGAACGCGTGCACCCGGTCGTCGTCGGGGACCGTGCCGACCGGCGTCGACGGGACGGCCAGCACGGCCAGCGCGGCACCGGGCAGGCGGCGGGTGGCGGCGTCGAGGTCGCTGGCGGGCCGCACCGTCCGGCCCGCCGCGGCGGCCGCGTACCGGTACTCCCCGAAGGTCGGGTCGACTACCACGACCGGACCGCCGGCGGCCCGGACGGCGCGGTGGATCAGCTCGCAGGCACCGCCGCCGACCACGACCTCGTCGCAGGTGCGGCCGTGCATCGCGGCGAGGTCGGCGCGTACCGCCGTGTAGGCGGGGTCGGGGTAGCGGGCCGGGTCGGCGGCGGCCAGCGCCGCCGCCGCCGCGGGGCTCGGCCCCAGCGCGTTGGCGTTGGACGAGAAGTCGTGGACCGGCATGGGCCGCCCGTCGGGGCCACCGTGCACCGGCGCGACCGGTGGGGTGGTCGTGCCGCTCACCGTCGGTCCCCCCGGGCGGCCACGCCGGCGACCACAGCGGCCGCCGTCGCGATGTGCGCGACCGCGGCGGACACCTCGGCGAGGTCGGCACCGTGTGGTGGTCGGCCCGCGTGGTGCAGCACGTAGACCCCCGGCTTGGCCAGGCGCACGTCGCGACGCAGCGCCGCCGCGCCCATCGGCCACCCCGCGTTGGGCGACGGCGTCGTGCGGGCGACGCGGGCCAGCCTCCGCACGCCGGCCCGTGGTGCGAGCGCCAGGCCGGTCATCCGCGCCGGCGCCCAGTTCGCGACGTCGTCGAGCCGGGCCGCCGCCCACCCCCACGAGGTCCACGGCGGCGTGCGGTAGCCCCACATGGCGTCAGCCGTGTTGACGAAGCGGTAGGTGGCCGCGCCGGGCAGGCCCGCCACCGCGTACCACCACAACGGCGCGACGATCGAGTCCGAGGCGTTCTCGGCGAGGGACTCCAGCGCCGCGGCCCGCACCCCCTCGGCGTCGAGCTCCCGGGTGTCCCGGCTGACCAGCCCCGACAGCCGCCGGCGGGCCGGGTCCAGCCCGCGCGCCAGCGCCGCCTCGGTCGCGGCGACCTCGCGGCGCAGGAGGCGCTCGGACAGCAGCGTCGAGAGCACCGCGGCCTCGAGCGCGACGCCGATCGGTCCCGGCAGCCGCCGACAGCCGCGCGCGGTCAGCCATGCCAGCGCCGCGACCAGCAGGCCGCCGGCGGCGAGCGCCGCCGCGCCGGCCAGCCGCTCGGCACCCGGAGCCGCACCCGGGCGCTGCCGCCCGGCGCACGCGTCGAGCAGCCGGCCCATCCACACGACGGGGTGGACGGGCGCCGGTGGCTCGCCGGCGGTCCGGTCGAGCAGCAGCGCGAGCGGCGGCACGACGGTCACGGCCGGCGGCCCCGGGCGGGGGAGCGGGCGGGCACGAGCGCCAGGCCACCGTCGGGCGTGGACAGCACGTGGACCTCGGCGTGGAAGTGCTCGGCGATGCGCCGGCGCGTCAGCACCTCCGCCGGGGTCCCCTCGGAGACGACCCGGCCGTCGACCACCAGCACCAGCCGGTCGGCGTACTGGGCGGCCAGCGTCAGGTCGTGCATGGCGGCCAGGACGGTCAGCCTGCACTCGCGCCGCAGCCGGTCGACCAGTTCGAGGACCTGCTGGCGGTGACCGATGTCGAGCGCCGAGGTGGGCTCGTCGAGGAGCAGCACCGGGGTCTGCTGGGCCAGCGCGCGCGCCAGGACGGTGCGCTGTTGCTCGCCGCCGCTGAGCGTCTGCACGGGTCGCCGGGCGAAGGCCGTGAGGCCCAGGTCGTCGAGCGTGTCGGCCGCCACCCGCAGATCGGTGGGCCCCTCGACCGCCAGGTACCCCAGGTGCGCCGTGCGGCCCAGCAGCACGTAGTCGAGCACGGTCATCGACGCGGGGATCACGGGCCGCTGGGGGACCAGCGCGACCAGGCGTGCCCGCGCCCGCGGCGGCAGCCCGGTGAGGTCCCGGCCGCCGACCTCGACCGCGCCGGTGGCGTCCACACCACCGGTGACGGCGTGCAGCAGCGAGGTCTTGCCGGCGCCGTTGGGTCCCACGACCGCCGTCCACGCACCCGCCGGGACCCCTAGCGACACGCCGTCGACCGCCCGGTGGTCACCGTAGGCGACGCGGACGTCGCGCAGCGTCAGCGGGGCGGGACCGTCGACCGGGTGGCCCCCGCCGGGTCGACGGGCGCCGGCGGCCTCCGTCGCAGCCGCCCCGTCGGCGGCGACACCGGCCCGGTCCGCACGCCCGGGCGCCGTCACGACGTCCCCCGGTGCCGCAGCACGACCACGAAGAACGGCGCGCCCAGGAGCGCGGTCACCACCCCGATCGGCAGCTCCGCCGGCGCCAGGACCAGACGGGCGAGCAGATCGGCCAGCACCAGGAACGCCCCGCCGAACAGCAGCGACAGGGGCAGCACGCTGCGGTAGCTCCAGCCCGTCAGCAGGCGCACGGTGTGCGGCACGATGATCCCGACGAAGCCGATCAGCCCGCTCACGGCGACCGCCGACGCCGTGCCCAGCGCCGCCGCGACGATCACCGTGGTCCGCACCCGGGTGACCGGCACCCCCAGTGCCAGCGCCTCCCGGTCGCCCACGCCGATGACGTCGAGCAGGCGACGGTGGGCCAGCAGGACGACCGTGGCGACGGCGACGTACGGCAGGATCAGCGTCACGTCACCCCAGCCCGTGGTCGCCAGCCGCCCCAGCAGCCACGCATAGATCTGGCGGATCGACTCGGTGTTGCGCATCTGCACGAACGTCTGCGCGGCGCTGAAGAACGCCGCGACCGCGATCCCCGCGAGCAGCAGCTCGACCGTGCCGCGCCCGCCCGTGACCGACCGCGACAGCAGGTAGGTCGCCGCCACCCCGCACAGGGCGCCCGCGAAGGCGGCGAGCGGCAGCGCGGGGACCAACCAGCCGGTGGCGTCCGGCAGGTAGACGATCGCCAGGGTCGCGCCCAGCCCCGCGCCGGTCGCGATGCCCAGCAGCAGCGGGTCGGCCAGCGGGTTGCGGAACGCGCCCTGGAAGCCGGCGCCGGCGCCGGCGAGCATCGCGCCGACCAGCACGCCCAGCACGACCCTGGGCACGCGGAGCTGCCACAGGATGGCGATGTCGCGGCTCGACAGCCCGCTGTCGACATCCACACCCGGCAGCCGGTCCGCGATGGCCGCCACCACGCCCCCCAGGGGCAGGTCGACGGGGCCCAGCGTGACCCCGGCCAGGCAGGCGACCACCAGCGCCACCATGCCGCCGACCAGCCATGCCGGGCGCAGGCGGCCGGCGGGCCGCGGCGGCGCGTCCCGTCCCGGCCGGCCGCTGCCGCCGTCGCCCGACCCGGCCGGGCCGGTCGTCGCGGTTTGCGGCGCCGTCAGGCTCACGACCCGTCGGCGCCCGCGTGCTGCTCGACGGCGTCGACCACCGTGCGCAGCAGGTCGACGACCCGCGGGCCCCAGCGCGAGGCGATGTCGTCGTCGTGCTCGGCGACCGCGCCGTTCCGCACGGCGGTCAGCGGGTCCCAGCCGGGCCGCT
>CAYVGE010000005.1:0-41747 GCA_964450395.1 uncultured Actinomycetota bacterium | reverse complement strand
GATGTTGCCGGCGGGGTTGCCGATCGACTCGCAGAACACCGCGCGGGTGTGCTCGTCGATCAGGCCCTCGAGCGCGGCCGGCGAGTCGTCGGCGGCGAAGCGCACGTCGATGCCCATGTCGGGCAGCATGTGGCGGAACAGCGTGTAGGTGCCGCCGTACAGCAACGGCACGGTGACGATGTTCTGGCCCTGCCGGGCGATCGTGAGGATGGCGTAGGTGGTCGCGGCGCTCCCGGAGCTCAGGCCCAGCGCCGCGACGCCCCCCTCCAACGCGGCCACGCGCTGCTCGAGCACGTCGGTCGTCGGGTTCATGATGCGTGTGTAGATGTTGCCGAGGACCTCGAGGTTGAACAGGTCGGCGCCGTGCTGGGCGTTGTCGAACTCGTACGCCACCGTCTGGTAGATCGGGACGGCGACCGCCTTGGTCGTCGGGTCCGGCTCGTACCCGGTGTGCAGGGCGATGGTCTCGTCGCGCATGTGTCGCTCCTCGTCGGTGCTCGGAAGGGTAGGGGATCGGGGGATGCCCGGCCGTGGGGACCCGTGGCGGGGCGTCGGGTCGCTCGACGCGGTGTCAGGTCATGGCTGGAAGCCCAGCGGGTCGTCGGGGTCGACGCCGTCCATGAAGGGCACGCCCCGCTCGACGTCGGTCAACCGGTACACCAGCCCGAGCCAGTTGTTGAACGTGGCCTTGCCCGTGTCGGTCCAGGTGTTGTCGATCAGCGGGACCAGTGCGTCCTCCGGGAAGGCCGGCGGGGGTCGGCCACGGGCACGCGCGGCGTACGTGGCCTCGACGTGCGCGCCGACGATGCGCGTCGCCTCGGGAGTGAAGTAGTTGTCGGGGTAGGGCGGCAGCGCCTCGGCCTCGCCGGCGAACCACAGCCCGAGCTCGCGCTTGTACTCCTTGAGGAGGCTGACCGCATCGTACTCCGGGTGCCCCTGCAGGTAGATCGTGCGGAACCCGTCCGGGCTCGCGCCCAGGTGGAAGTCCCCGTCGAGGCTCTCGACCAGGACCTGCACGCCGACGTCGCGCAGCATCGCCGACGTGATGGTGTTCCATCGCGAGTGCGGCACGTCGAAGCGGGTGTTGGTGCCGCGCAGCAGCGGGTGGTCCGGGCGCACGGGCCGGTGGGGGAACACGCCCCAGGTCTTGCTCTGCAGCCGGCGACGGTGCACCCCGTGGAAGTGCTGCACCAGCGCGTGCGACGCCAGGCACGAGCACAGCACCGAGGTGACGTGGTCGCGGGCCCACTCGACGATCTCGATCAGCGGGTCCCAGAACGGCTCGTCGGACAGCTCCGGGTTCGACACGTTGGCGCCCGACACGATCAGCGCGTCGAGGCCGTCGGCGCGCAGCTGGGCGAACGACGCGTAGTGCGCGTCGATGTACGCCTGGGTCGCGGCGTCCCGTGGCAGTCCGGGCACGGTGAAGGGGTGCACCCAGACCTGCACGATCGCGTTGGAGGCGCCGACCAGGCGGAGGAACTGCTGCTCGGTCACCTGCAGCGCGGCGTCCGGCATCATGTTCAGCAGCCCGATGTGCAGCTCGCGGATGTCCTGGCTCAGCGCATCGGACCGCGACAGCACCGGACCACCGTCGACGCGCAGCTCCTCGAACGACGGCAGGGAGCTGTGGGCGACGATCGGCATCTGGTCGGCGACGCTAGTCCGGCGCCCGCCCGGCGTCCACACGGGTCGACGGTGTGAACGCTGCGAACCGGCTCCACGGAGGGGCCGGGTGCGCGGTGGGCGTCGCAGGGGGCGGGGCGGGCGCGGCGGTCGGGCCACCGCGTGGGTAGGGTGTCAGCACGGCACGGCCCTGCGTGGGTCGTCCGGAACACGCGCGCCGCCCAGCCCGCGACCGCTGCGGGCACCGACCCACAGGCGCCGGATCTCGATCGATCGTCACTGACCGTCCATCGGTTTCTCCGCGTGTTCACCACGACGGCTTCCGTCCTGCCTCCGCGGCGACGGACGGCCGTCACGCACACCGCGGTTCCGCTGCTGTCGTGCGCCATCGATCCGCCGCGCGCCACCTGCGCGGCCAGGAAGCTGAGTCCACCCCCCATGACGACCTTCGCCCAGCTGGGCGTGCCCCGCGACCTCGACGCGACGCTCGAGCGCGGTGGCATCACCACCCCCTTCCCCATCCAGGCGGCGGCCCTGCCCGACGCCATCGCCGGACGTGACCTGTGCGGTCGCGCCCCGACCGGCTCCGGCAAGACGCTCGCCTTCTCGATCCCGCTGGCGCTCCGCGCGACCGGGGGCCGACCGCAGCGCCCGACGGCGCTGGTCCTCGTGCCGACCCGCGAGCTGGCCGCGCAGGTCGCCGAGGTGCTCGAGCCGCTCGCCCGCGCGCGCGGCCGCTCGGTCGCCACGTTCTACGGCGGCACCAAGATCGCCCGGGACCAGCGCCGCCTGCGCCACGGCGTCGACATCGCCATCGCCTGCCCGGGGCGGCTGGCCGACCTCGTGCAGCGCAGGGACATCCGGCTCGACGACGTGCAGACCGTCGTCGTCGACGAGGCCGACCGGATGGCCGACATGGGCTTCCTGCCCGAGGTCCGGCGACTGCTCGACCGCACCGCCGACGACCGCCAGACGTTGCTGTTCTCGGCGACGCTCGACGGTGACGTCGACGTGCTGATCCGTCGCTACCAGCGCGACCCGGTCCGCTACGAGGTGCCGGGTGCCGAGGAGGAGCGCGGTGACGTTCGCCACTTCTTCTGGAACGCCGTCAAGCACGAGCGGACCGACATCGCGGGTGACATCGTCCGCACGGTCTCGCCGGCGATCGTGTTCACGCGCACCAAGCACGGCGCGGACCGGTTGACCCGCCAGCTGCGCAGGCAGGGGATCACGGCCGCGGCCATCCACGGCAACCGGTCGCAGAACCAGCGCGAGCGGGCGCTGGCCGACCTGTCCGCGGGCAGGGTGTCGACGCTGGTCGCCACCGACGTCGCCGCCCGCGGCATCCACGTGGACAACGTCGGTGTCGTCGTCCACTACGACCCGCCCACGACCGGCAAGGACTACGTGCACCGCTCGGGGCGCACCGGGCGGGCCGGCGCCGACGGCGTGGTCGTCACGCTGGTGCCACCCGACAAGGCCAAGGACGTCCGCAGCATCCAGCGGTCGCTGGCGCTGCAGCTGCGCGTCGACGACGCCGACGTCGCCCTGCTGGGCGAGCCCGGCGCGGGTGCGCCGTCCGTGGACGACCGTCGGCGGAGCGCCGCGACGGAGCAGCAGCCGGGCGGGTCGCGGCCCGGCGACGACCGCAACCGGTCGAAGAACGCCCGCCGCCGGAAGCGCCGGGGATCCGGCGCGGGTGGCGGTCACGCACAGCACGGCAGCCGTCGGCGCGACCGCGGCAGGACGAGCCCCGCCGGTCGGTCCTGACCGCGCCGGCAGCGCACGACGGGGCCGTGCGGGGAGTCGTGGCGTCGAGGCGACGCGATGGCTCCCCGAGGACGCCGGCCGGCGGAGGTGCCGTGGTTATCGCGGTGGCGGCCGTGGAACACCGCCCCGCATGACGTCCATCGACGACCTGCTCGACGAGCACTTCAGGTTCGACACCCTGCGACCGGGGCAGCGCGACACGGTCGAGGCGCTGATCACGGGCCGTGACGTGCTGGCGGTCATGCCGACCGGCTACGGCAAGTCGGCGATCTACCAGCTGGCCGCCCTGCTGATCGACGGCCCGACCGTGGTCGTGTCACCGCTGATCGCGCTGCAGGAGGACCAGACCGACGCCATCGCGTCGGCGGAGCTCGCCGACGCGGCCGTGCTGAACTCGCACCTGACCGACGCACAACGCGGGGAGACCATCGAGCGCCTCGTCGGCGGTGCGCTCGAGTTCGTCTTCCTGGCGCCCGAGCAGCTCGCGCGTGACGACACGATGCAGGCACTGCGCGAGGCGGGGGTGTCGCTGTTCGTCGTGGACGAGGCCCACTGCATCAGCGACTGGGGTCACGACTTCCGCCCCGAGTACCTGCGTCTCGGGGCGGCCCTCGCCGAGCTGGGGCACCCCACGGTGGTCGCGCTGACGGCCACAGCGGCGCCGCCGGTGCGGGACGAGATCCTCGAGCGCCTCGGCATCGAGGACGCGCAGGTCGTCGTCACCGGCTTCGACCGCCCCGAGATCGAGCTGACCGTCCGCCTGTACGACGACGAGGAGCGCAAGCTGGCGGAAGTCGTCGATGCCGCCGTCGACGCGCCCAAGCCCGGCCTGGTCTACGCGGCGACGCGCGCCGGGACCGAGCGGCTGTCCGCGGCGCTGATCGAGCGCGGGGTCGAGGCCCGCATCTACCACGCGGGCCTGAAGGGCGCCGACCGCGATGACGTGCAGGACGCCTTCATGCGGGGCGACATCGAGGTGGTCGTCGCGACTGTGGCGTTCGGGATGGGCATCGACAAGGCCGATGTGCGCTTCGTGTTCCACGCCGACATCCCGCAGACGCTCGACGCGTACTACCAGGAGATCGGGCGCGCCGGGCGCGACGGCGACGACGCGCAGGCGCTGCTGTTCTACCGCCCGCAGGACGTCGGCATGCGGTCGTTCTTCGCGGCCTCGGGCATCGTCGACCCCGACCAGATCGCCGCGGTCGCCGAAGTGGTCGACGCGGTGGACGGCCCGATGGGCCTGCCCGAGATCGCTGAGGTCACCGGCCTGTCGCAGCCGAAGGTCGCCTCGGCGGTGCAGGCGCTGGCCGACGCGGGCGGCGTGACGCTGTCGACCGACGGCCGGATCGCGGCCGCGTCCGCCACTGAAGCGGTCGGCGAGGCGGCCGCGGCCGAGGAGGCCCGCCAGAAGCTCGAGGAGTCACGGGTCCGGGTGATGCGCGAGTACGCCGAGACGACGGGCTGCCGCCGACACTTCCTGCTGTCGTACTTCGGTGAGGCCTACGAGCCGCCCTGTGGCCGGTGCGACAACTGCCGGGCGGGGCTGACCGACGCCGGGGACGCCACGGACGGGCCGTTCCCGGTCGGGTCGCGGGTCCGCCACGACGAGTGGGGGGACGGCGAGGTGCTGCGCTCCGAGGGCGACGTCATCGCTGTGCTGTTCGACAACGTCGGCTACAGGACGCTCGCCGTCGACGTGGTGATCGACAACGACCTGCTGACCTTGGTCGACTGACCTTGCCGGCCGGCCCCGCCCCTGTGATCACCCATGGTGCGATCGTGAGCCATTGCGTACACTCCGGCCACCGGGGCGGTCAGGGGGGCGGTCCCGCGCAGGGGGAGGACCGGCCGTGCATCATCGACGGACGACCGTGGCCGTGGGCGTCGTGCTGGCGCTGCTGCTGGCATCGCCGGGCCGACCGGCCGCGGCGGCGCCGCCGGCGACCGGTCCGGCACCGGGCGCGCCGGGTGACCCCGCGTCGTGGACGGAGGCCGACAAGGACGGCTTCACCACGGCCGAGTCGGTCGACAGCCGCGTGTGGCTCACGCTCGACGACGGCCGCCTGACCGAGGTGTACTTCCCCGACCTGGGGACGCCGAGCGTGCGCGAGCTGCAGTTCGTCGTCTCGGACGGCGAGTCGTTCTCGGTGCTCGAGCGCGACGACCTCGACCACGCCATCGAGCTGGTCGACCCGAAGTCGTTGACGTACCGCCAGACCAGCACCGACCCGGACGGCCGGTTCCAGCTGACCAAGACCTACGTGACCGATCCGGCCCGCGACGCGTTGCTGGTCGACGTGACGTTCGAGTCGTCCACGGACGTGCCGTACCAGGTCTACGTGCTCTACGACCCCGGGCTCGGCAACACCGGGAACGACGACAGCGGCACCTCGCAGCGGCGCGCGCTGCTCGCGTCCGACGCCACGACGGCGAGCGCCCTGACCGCCTGGCCCCGGTTCACGCGGACGTCGAGCGGCTACCTCGGCACCAGCGACGGCTGGACCGATCTGCAGGACGCCAGGATGGACTGGGCGTACACGAGCGCGCCGGACGGCAACGTCGTGCAGACCGCCAGGACCGCACTGGACGGCACGGAGACGACCCGCATGACGCTCGCGCTGGGCTTCGCCGAGGGCGGGGACCAGCAGGCAGCGCTGGACACCGCCTTGGCCGCCCGCGACGCCGGCCATCCTGCGCCGGGCTCCGGGTTCGCGACCGCGCGGACCGCCTTCGAGGAGGGCTGGCACCACTTCCTCGATGGCCTGCCGGCACCTCCGGGCAGCGTCGCGGGGCATGAGGACCTGTACCACGTGTCGCTGATGGTGATGGCGGCGGCCGAGGACAAGACCTACCGCGGCGCGGGCATCGCCTCCCCCTCGATGCCGTGGGTGTGGGGGCAGGGCGTCGACGGCGGCCCCGGCATCACCGTGCCGTCGGGTGCCTACCACCTCGTGTGGTCGCGGGACCTCTACCAGGCGGCTACGACGTTGCTCGCCGCCGGCGACCGCGAGGGGGCCGAACGGGCCGTGCGGTTCCTGTTCGAGCGCCAGCAGCGCCCCGACGGCTCGTTCCCGCAGAACTCCCGGGTCGACGGCACTCCGGAGTGGACCAACACCCAGCTGGACGAGGTGTCGTTCCCGCTGGTGCTCGCCTGGCAGCTCGACATGACCGACGCGCAGACCTGGACCGATCACGTCGAGCCGGCCGCCGACTACGTGGTCGCCAACGGCCCTTCCACCCCGCAGGAGCGGTGGGAGAACCAGGAGGGGTACTCGCCCGCCACCATCGCGGCCGAGATCGCCGGACTGATCTGCGCGGCCGACATCGCCCGCGCCAACGGCGACACCGAGGCCGCGCAGCGGTACGAGGCGACCGCCGACGAGTGGCAGGCGCAGGTCGAGGACCTGACCGTCACGACGACCGGCCCGTACTCGGATGACCCCTATTACCTGCGGCTGACCAAGGACGGCGAGCCCGACCGCGGCACGACGTACGCCATCGGCGACGGCGGTCCGTCGGCGATCGACCAGCGCGCCGTCGTCGACCCGTCGTTCCTCGAGCTGGTGCGGCTCGGCGTCAAGCCGGCGGACGACCCGATCATCCGCAACACGGTCGCGGTCGTCGACGAGCAGCTCGCCGTCGACACGCCGAACGGCACCTTCTGGCACCGCTACACCGCGGACGGCTACGGCGAGACGCTCGGCGGCGGGCCGTGGCGCCTGCTGGAGGACGACACGCCGAAGAAGGACCGCACCTACGGGCGTGCCTGGCCCATCTTCGCAGGAGAGCGGGGTGAGTACGAGCTGCTGGCCGGCGATCCGGGGTCGGCGCGTGGGCGGCTGCACGACATGGCCGCCACGGCCAACGACGGGCTCATGCTGCCCGAGCAGGTCTGGGACGACCGGCCGCCGTCGGGTCAGCCCGGCTTCCGGCCGGGGGAGGGCACGTTCTCGGCGACGCCGCTCACATGGACCCACGCCCAGTTCATCCGGCTCGCGTGGTCGATCGAGGAGGGCGCACCAGTGGAGCAGCCCGCCATCGTCGCCTGTCGCTACCTGGAGCGCACCTGCGACACGCGACCGGATTAGGGTGCCCGGTGGCGCGCGACGACCGTGCCGTACCGGTTGACCACGCCCAAGCAGTAGCCGCGTGCCCTCGCGGCGCGGATGATCCGTGGCAGCGCCCGCACGGTGGCCCGGCGCCCGTGGTCGTGGAGCAGGATGTTGGCCCCGGGCCGCAGGCCGCTCGTGACGCTGCGCACGATCTGGTCGGCGGTCCGGCCGCTGGCCCAGTCGCGCGGGTCCCAGGTCCACAGCACCGTGCGGTGCCCCGCGCGCCGCGCGACCCGGCGCACGCGCGCGTTGACGTGGCCGAACGGCGGACGGAGCAGCCTGCCGTGCCGCAGCCCCGCACGGGTGAACGCCCGGTGGGTGCGCCAGATCTCGCGGCGGATGCGGGCGTTCGACACCCTCGTGAGGTTCGGGTGGCTGTAGGTGTGGTTGTAGATCTTGTGCCCGCGCCTGGAGACCAGCCGGGCGTGGGCGGGGCGCAGCTCGACCGCACGACCGACCATGAAGAACGTGGCACGGACCCGCTTGCGCTTGAGGACCCGCAGGATCCGATGGGTGCTCTGCCGGCTCGGGCCGTCGTCGAACGTCAGCGCGACGTGGCCGCGGGGGCACACCGCCGCCCCGGCGGGTGCGGCGGGCCCCACCACCACCGCGCCGGCCAGCAGCACCGCCACCAGCAGGGCGGCGGCGCGTCGCCGGCCCCGGCCGTCAGCCGCCGCTGCCCCCATGCCCCGCTCCTCCGCTGCCCCCGGACGCCGACAGGCGGCCGCGCGTGGTCCCACTGGTCGCGGGCCAGGCAACCACACGACGCCGGGCCGTCAAGGGGGGATCGCGGGCTGGCGCGGCCCGGGATGTCCGGACCGGCCGCCGTCAGACCTCCCCAGGTGGGACCACCTGGCCGGTGTCGTCGAGCACGCCGAAGCAGTAGCCGCCGTCGCGGACCGCGCTGATGATGTCGGGCAGCGCCCCGACGGTCTCCATGCGCTGGTGGTCGTGCAGGAGGAAGTCGGCGTTCGGCTCGAGGCCTTCGCGGACGCTCTGGACGATCTGCGCCGCGGTGAAGCCCTCCTCCCAGTCCTCGGTGTCGAAGGTCGACATGTCGGTGGTGTAGCCGAGGTTGCGGATCACGCGGCGCACCCGCGCGTCCGCCGCGAGGAACGGCGGCCTGACGAGCTTGCCGTTGGACAGACCCGCGTCGTTGAAGGCCTTGCGCGCCCGCCACACCTGCTGGCGGATCTCGGCGTCGGACAGATCGGTCAACCGGGAATGGTCATAGGTGTGGTTGTAGACCAGGTGGCCCTGGCGGGCCAGCTTGCGGGCGCGCCCGGGGAAGCGCTCGACGTTCTCGCCGACCATGAAGAAGGTCGCCGGCACCTGCTCACGTCGGAGGATGCGTGCGAGCGTGTCGGTCATCTCGCGCGTCGGTCCGTCGTCGAAGGTCAGCGCGACGTGCCCGTTGGGGCACTCCTGCGCGGTCACCGGGCCCGCGCCGCCGACCACCAGCGCGCAGCACAGGACCGCGGCCGCCAGCAGGCCGAGCGCCCGCCCGGTGGTTGGTCGCACGGCCACTCGTCCCCCCATCGTCCTACCCCTGCTTCCCGCACGCCGACGATCGTGCGCCCCGCATGCGCACCGTGCTCCGGGCCCACTACGCAAGCACAGGACGGCCCACCGGTGCAACCCCGCGGTCCCGTGGTGCTGACCGCGCCGGCTGGGTGTGGGACTGCTTCGACACGAACGCCAGGCGGGCCGACGAGAACCCCCGGCGGTCGTCGAAGATGTCGGCGCGCATCTCGGCGAGCTCGCGGCGGCGGTAGGTCCGCAGCGGGACCGACCCGGCGATGGCGTCCAACTCGGCCCGTCGCCCCGCCAGCAGCCGGTCGTGCTCAGGTCCGGCGGCGAGCGCGGTCGCCCGGGCCAGGACCTCGGCCTCGAAGGTCTCCCGGTCGCCGCCGATGACCCCGTCGACCAGACCGATCGCCAGGGCCTCGGCGGCGCCCACCGGCTGGCACGCGGTCGTCAGCCGCCGCGCGTGGTCGGGACCCACGCGCCGCGGCAGCACGTAGGTCCAGTACTCCGACCCGTACAGCCCCATCCCGGCGTAGTGGGGGTTGAGCACGACCCCGTCGCGCAGCAGCACACGGTCGGCGCCGAGGGCGAGCATCACCCCGCCCGCGCCGGCGTTGCCGCCGACCGACGCCACGATCAGCTGGTCGGTGCAGCTGAGCACCTCGTGGCACACGTCGTTGATGGCGTGGATGTTGCGCCAGGCCTCCGCACCGGGGTCGTCGGCTGCCTCGATGACGGTGAGGTGGATGCCGTTCGAGAAGACCTCGCCGCCCCGCAGCACCAGCACCCGCGTGTCGGCCGCCAGCGCGCGGCGCAGCGCGCTCGCGAGCCGGAGGCACTGCGCGGTCGACATCGCGCCGTTGTACAGGTCGAAGGTCAGCACGCCGACGTCGCCGGTGCGCTCGTAGGTGATCTCCCGCGGCCCGCCGGCCGACAGGGGGCCGGGCGGGTCGAGCAGCTCGGGCACGCCGTCGAGGCGGTCGGACAGGGCCCGCGTGGCCGGGAGCTTGAGCGGTGGCCCGTCGCCGAGCCGCGGGCGGACGTGACCGATCCACACGCTGGCGTCGCCGGTGCGCACCAGCACGGCGCCGTGCCGCCGGCCGACGATGGTGCCGGGGGTGCCCACGGCGGCTGGGCCGGGGTGGGCGTCGAAGACGGCCACCGCCATGCCGGCCAGCGTCGTGTGCACCCCCGGGGCACCGTCGGCGGCGCGGATGTGCCGCACGATCCGCGCGCTCGGGTCGGACCAGCGGATCGCCCGGTCGGACTGCCGCATCGCCGGACGCAGCCGACCCACGGCCGCCGGGTGGCCGTCCAGCGGCGTCGGGGCGAACGTGGGGTCGGCGGCGCACGCGACCACGTCGCCGATGACGGCGATCGCGGCGTCGGCGACCGGGCCGTTGTAGAGCGCGCTCTTGCGCGGCGGGTCGGCGGGCAGTGGGAAGGTCCGTGTGGCCCACACGGGACCGGCGTCCATCGCGTCGACCGCCTGGAGTGCGGTGACGCCCCAGGTCGTGGCGTCCTCGGTGATCGCCCAGTCCAGCGAGGACGGGCCGCGGTCACCGACCGGACCGGGGTGGATGATGACCGTGCGGTACCGCGTCCACACCGATGACGGCACCCGTTCGCGCAGGAACGGGCAGACGATCAGGTCGGGGTCGTCCGCGGCGGCGGCCGCCTGGATCGCCTCGGCGTCGCCGGCGAGTCGCACCCGCACGTCGTGGCCGGCCGCGCGCAGCTCGATCCAGGCGCGCTGGCTGAGGCCGTTGAAGGCCGAGCAGAGCAGCATGATCCGCACGGGTGCTCCCTGGTCGCGGCGTGCCTGGCCGCGGGTGTCTGGTCGGTCGGTGTGTCTCGAGGCAGAGCGCACCGACGGACGCCAGATACGTCGGAGCCGCCGCCGCGCACCCGGCGGCGGCTCGACGTCCACTAGCCTGTGGCCGATGTTCGAGCACGTGCCCGCCACCCTCACCGATCGCGTCGTCGACCACGCGACCGCCCTCACCGCGGCCGTCCGCTCGGGCACCCGGATCGGCTCGGGGCTGGGCACCTCCGAGCCCGGACGCCTCTACGCGGAGCTGTGGGACCACATCCGCACCAACGACCTGCACGACATCGAGGTCCGGCAGGCGCTGTTCATGGCGCCGCACCCACTGCTGGTCGGTGACGAGATCGCCGCGGAGCAGGGCGGCGGGGGGAACGCGGCGGCGCACGGGGACGGCGACGGCGACGGCGGCGGTCCGATCGAGCGGGTCCGCAGTGCCGTCGAGGACCGGCTCGACGATGCGACCCGCCTGCGCCACCTGCGGGACCACGTCGACGAGCTGCGCGCGCGTCGCATCCGCTTCGTCTCGGCGTTCATGGGGCCGGCGACCAACCGCATCGTGCCCGACACCGTGGCCAGCCGGATGCTGGCGCCGGATCTGGCGGGGCGCAACCTGGCGACCGCCGGCGTGCTGTCATGGCAGCCGGTGCACTTCCCCGAGGCCGCCGCGCTGGCCTACGCGCCCGACACGGGCCAGCCGCGGGCCGATCTGTTCGCGTGCACGGTCACGCCGCCCAGGGCGGACGGCACGGTCAGCCTCGGCCTGTCCAACGGTGCCGACGGCGACGTCCTGCAGCGCCTGCTCGAGCGGCGGGACATGGCGCTGCTGTGCTACGTGCAGCCGCGGATGCCGTGGATCGACGGCATCGACGTCGCGCCGAACGGCTTCGACCTGCGGCGGCTGGAGCCGCTCGCCCGCGACGACCGCGTGTGGCTCGTGGCCGACGAGGGCGAGCTGCCGGGGCTGCCGCCCGGCACGTTCTGGGACCCCGGTGAGGTCGAGCGCCGGATCGCCGCGCACGTCGTCGACCACATCGCCACCCACGACGACACGAGCGGGCGGGCGCTGCAGGTCGGCATCGGGGGCACCGGTGCCCAGATCGCGCGACGGCTCGGCGACGCGGGCTGGCGGGGCCGGCTCTACACCGAGATGCTCGACCCGGTCTCGTTCTCGCTGCTCGACCAGGGCGTCGTCGACGGCTCGCACGTGGTGCACGACGGCCGGCGGATCGCGCTCGATGGCCTCGTCGTGTCGACGTTCGCGATGGGGGAGCGGGGGTCGGACTTCCCGGAGCGGCTCGGACGCGGTCGGGTGCGCATGGCGCCGGCCAGCGTCGTGCTGCAGCCGGCCGCGTTCGCCGGCGGTCTGGGCGTCAACGACATCCTCGGCATCGACTTCCACGGGCAGGTGAACGCCACGGGACGCGACGCGACCCCGTTCTCGGGCATCGGCGGCTCCGCCGTCATCCACCGCGGGCTCGCCGACGGCGGGGTGTCCTACCTGTGCCTGCCGTCGACCCACCGCACGTCCGACGGCGACCGCCGCTCGTCGATCTTCTCGTTCCTGCCGCGCGGCACCCCGGTGGGGTTGACCGGCAACGACCTCATGGGCACCCGCAACGGCGCCAGGTTCCACCTGGCGACCGAGCACGGCGTCGTCGCGGTCAACGGCGTCGATCAGCACGAACTGGTGCGGCGGCTCGTGTCGGTCGCCGACCCGGCGTTCCGTGACGACCTGGCACGCGACGCGTGGGACGCCCTGCGCATCCGCGTTTGACGCCGGAGGTCTCGGCACCGTGTGGCGGGGCGTGGCGGCGTCACAGCGGCGCTGTGACTCCCCGCATGCGGCGGACGGGCCGTGGACCGCTAGCGTGTGGCGGCATGGAGCAGACGAAGCCAGCAGTGACCATCCCGACCGACGTGCAGCCGGGCAAGCAGCTCAAGACCGAGGACCTCGAGGTCGGTGACGGCCCTGAGGCGACGGCCGGCTCACGCGTCGCCGTGCACTACGTCGGCGTCGCGTGGAGCACCCGCCAGCAGTTCGACGCCTCGTGGGACCGCGGCGAACCGCTGCGCTTCCGGTTGGGCGCCGGCGAGGTGATCGTCGGGTGGGACCAGGGCGTCGCCGGGATGCGTGTCGGTGGGCGTCGGCGGCTGACGATCCCGCCCGCGCTGGCGTACGGGTCGCGTGGCGCCGGCGGCGTCATCGCGCCCAACGAGACGCTGGTGTTCGTCGTCGACCTCGTCGCCGTCGGCTGACCCGTCCCCGGACCGCGCGCGTCAGGCCGACCGTCGCGATCGTCGCGTGAGCGCTGTGATCATCCACGACGTTCGCGCGAGGATCCCGTTGCTCGGGTGCGGTGACCTCATCACGGGCGCGGTGGGGGCATGCTGGCGGTCATGGCGAGCGAGGACAACCAACGCGTCGCCCGGCTGCTCTACGAGCTGGGGGCGCTCAGCGGGCGCGACGACGATCGGACCCGTCGGTTCCGCGCCGCGGCCTACCGGCGTGCCGCCGACACCGTGGCCGCGCTGGACGACGACGTGCTCACCATGTCGGTCGACGAGCTGACCGCACTGCCCGGGGTGGGCGCCGGCACCGCGGCGCGCATCGACGAGATCCGGCGCACCGGCACCGTCGCGCGGCTCGAGGAGCTGCGGGCCCGCGACCCCGCCGGCGCCGAGGAGCTGCTGCGGGTGCCCGGTCTGGGGCCTCGGACCGTCGCGCGGCTGCGCGACGACCTCGGCGTCCGCGACATCGCCGGCCTGCGTGCGGCACTCGACGCCGAGCGCCTGCGGACCGTGCGCGGGCTCGGCCCGGCCACCGAGCAACGTCTGCGGACGGTGCTGCGAGACCTCGACCTCGACACCGAGGTGGCCCGGCTGCCCATCGCCGACGCCGTCGGCCCCGCCACCCGGGTGCGCCGTGCCGTGCGGCGCCTCGACCCGGTCAGCGCCGTCACCTGGGCCGGCGCGTTGGCCCGGCTGGACGACACGGTCGAGCAGGTCGACCTGGTCGCGGCGTCGGCGACGCCCGACGCGGCCCTGCGCCAGATCGCCGGCATGCCCGCGGTGCGCGAGGTGGTGGAGCGTGCGGCCGACCGGGTGGTGGCACGCACGTTCGACGGCCTCGACGTCGCGGTCACCGTGGTCGCGCCCGCGGCGACCGGCCCGGCCTCGATCCACGCGACGGCTGATCACCGCCACTGGGCGGCGCTGCAGCGCCGGGCGGGGGAGTGGTCGCTGCACCTGGCGCCGGACGGGCTCCGCGACCGCTCCGGCGCCCCGGTGACGGCGCCCGACGAGACCACGGTCTACCGCGCCCTGGGCCTGCAGCCGGTGCCCGCCGAGCAGCGCGACGGCGGTGACGAGCTGGACCTGGCGGCCCGCCACGCGCTGCCGGTCGGTGCGGCCGTCGATGACCTCCGCGGCGACCTGCACGACCACTCCGACTGGTCGGGCGACGGGCGCATGAGCATGGAGCAGCTGCTGGACGCGGCCGTCGGGCGCGGGTGGTCCTACGTCGCGATCACCGACCACGCCGAGGACCTGCGCATCAACGGCATCGACCGGCAGACCGTGCTGCGCCAGCGCGAGGACGTCACCGGGCTGCGCCGGGTGTACGACGGCCTCGCCGTGCTCCACGGCGCCGAGCTGAACATCGGCCCCCGCGGCGCGGTCGACTACGACCCCGCGTTCGTCGCGGCCTACGACTGGACCGTCGCCAGCGTGCACTCGGACTTCGACCTCGACGTCGCCGCGCAGACGCGACGCGTCGTCACGGCCATCCGCAACCCGGCGGTCCACGCCATCGGGCACCTGACCGGTCGGCGGATCGGCCGGCGGGCGGGCATCCGCCTCGACCTCGACGCGGTGCTCGACGCGTGCCGCGAGACCGGGACGGCGCTGGAGGTCAACTGCCACCTCGACCGGCTCGACGCGCCGGCCGACGTGCTGCGCGAGGCCGCCGCGCGCGGGGTGCTGACGGTCATCTCGACCGACGCCCACCGCCTCGGTGACCTCGACAACCACCGGTGGGGCGTCCGGCTCGCGCGGAAGGGTCGGGTGCCCGCCGACCTGGTCGTCAACACGTGGCCCGTCGAGCGCTTCCTCGACTGGATCGACGCGCGGGTCTGAGGGCGCTGCCGCCGGCGGGGCCGGCTGCGGGGAAGCCCAGCGTCGGTGTGACGCGGGGGCTACCCGGAAGGTGCGCGGGGACCTAGGTGGGAGGGGACGGGAAGCCGCCGTCGACCTGCTCGAGCGCATGGGCGACGCGCAGGCAGGTCTCGTCGTCGAAGTGCCGGCCGATGATCATCATCCCGGCCGGCAGCCCGTCGACCAAGCCCGCAGGCGCCGACGTCGCAGGGTGGCCGGTCACGTCGAACGGCGCGGTGTTGACGATCATCTCGAGGCCGCGCTCGATCTGCTCCTCACGCGGCGCGTCGGGGTCGGGTAGCGTCGTTGCGGTCAGCGGCAGCGTCGGCATAACCAGCACGTCGACGTCGCCAAGTGCCGTGTCGTAGGCGCGGCGCAGCTCGAACGCGAGGTTGCGGGCCATGGCGTAGTGGCGCGTGTACCCGGTGTCGATGGCGTGGCGGCCGGCGAGCGCGACCAGCTTGACGGTCTCCGACAGCTGCGCGGCGACCTCCCGCCACTGCCGTCCGTAGTGGCCGACCAGCTCAGGGTCGTACAGCCCTCGGTAGTTCATGCCGTAGGCGTTGCCGTCGACCATCTGCCCGGTCGCGCCCTCGGTCGCGATGACGTTCCACAGGTGGATCGCGTCGGTGTGCCAGGGCACCGACACCTCGGTCGTGGCGATGCCCGCCTGCCCCAGCCGCTCGACGGCGGCGCGGACCGCGTCGTCGACGCCCTGCTGCGACAACTCCGGGATGCCGAAGCCCTCGGTGACGACGCCGACACGGAGGCCGTCGGGGTCCGTGCGGATCAGGGCGCGGTAGTCGACCGGTTCGAGGTGGGTCGGCTGACGCGGATCGAGCCCATCGGGCCCCGCCATCACGCCGAGCATGACCGCCGCGTCGTCCACCGTGCGCGCGATTGGTCCGAGGTGGTCGATGGTCAGCTCGATCGGGAACGCGCCCGTGTAGGGGACCAGGCCGTGGGTCGGCTTGTGACCGACGGTCCCGCTGTATGCGCTGGGTATGCGCACCGACCCGCCCTGGTCGCCGCCGGTGGCGAGGTCGACCGCACCGGAGGCGACCAGCGCCGCACTGCCGCTCGACGATCCGCCCGCGCTGCGGGAGGGATCCCACGGGTTGCGGACCGGACCCGAGGCCGAGGTGTGGCTACCGCCCGAGAAGCACAGGTCCTCGCAGACCGCCTTGCCGGTGATCGTCGCGCCGGCGGCCAGCAGCCGGCTGACGATGGTCGCGTCACGGACGGGCACGAAGCCCTCCAGCGTGCGCGAGCCGTTCATCATCGGTACGCCGGCGACCATCGTGTTGTCCTTGATGGCGACCGTGCGCCCCGCCAGCGCCCCGTCGTCGGCGCCGTGCAGTTCGGTCCGGACGTACCAGGCGCTCAGCGGGTTCTCACCGTCCTCGGGCCACGACCACCGCCGGTCGGGTGCGTCGGGGGCGATGTCGGCGTACAGCTGCTCGACCGCATGCCACGACTCGAGCAGACCCGCGACCAGCGGCTGGAACGACGCGATGTCGTCGGCATCGAGATCCAAGCCGTAGCGGTCCGCCAGCGCGCGCAGCTGCTGTGGGTCGGGTGCGTCCATGCCCATTCGCCTGCTCCTTGGAGGTCGGTCATGCCTCACGCCCATGATGTGGGCGGCGACCGGAGGGCGGAAGGGGCATCGGGGACGCTGCGCGCCGATGTCGCAGCCTCCCCGGGACCTGGATCAGGGGCCGGGTGCGCGGACCACGCGGCCGCGGTCGTCGATCACGCCGAAGCAGTAGCCGCGCTGGCGCACCGTGTGGATGATCCGTGGCACCGCACGCATCGTCTCGCCGGAGTCGGCCTTGTCGTGCAGCAGGATCGAGGCCCGGGGGCGCAGCTCCTGCTTCACCGTCTGGGTGATCTGCCAGGTCCCGCGCCTGTCGCTCCAGTCGTTGGTATCGATGGTCCACAGCACGGTGCGGTAGCCCATGTCGCGCAGCACGCCACGGACCCGCGGGTTGACCGCGCCGTAGGGCGGACGGATCACCCCGCCGGGGGTGATGCCGGCGCGATCGAAGGCCGCCTCGCTGCGCTCGATCTGGCGCCTGATCTGCGCGTCGGACCGCTTGGTCAGGTCGACGTGGTCGTAGGTGTGGATGTAGGTCCGGTGGCCGTCGCGGGCCAGGCGCCGGGCCAACCCGGGATGCTCGTCGACGGACCGGCCGATCATGAAGAAGGTGGCCGGCACGTGCTCCTCGCGCAGGAGGTCGGCCAGGTCGGCGGTGTGCTGGCCGCTGGGGCCGTCGTCGAAGGTCAGCGCGACGGGCGGCCCATCGGTGCACGCCGGCGCCGAGACCGGCGCGGACCGTTGATCGGGGTCCTCCGGCTGGTCCGGACCCTCGGGCTGGGTGGAGTACACGGCCAGGATGATCGCGATCACGACGATCACGGCACCCCAGTGCACAGCGAGCCGGCTGCCGTCGGACTGCCCCACGCGTGTGCTCCTCCCCGTGCGCCGTCGGGACAGAGGGGTACGCCGTGTGCATCGCGCCGATGCACACGGACGTACCGTTACGTGTACGTAATTCCGCGCATGGTAGCAGCTGGGAAGCCCCCGAACGCGCACAGCGCGTGCGACGCCTGCCACGCGCGCCGCCGCGGTGGCGGCCTCAGGCGAGGAAGCCGTCGGCGGTCGCGTCGAGCAGCAGCTTGGCCACGGCGGCCGGCTGCTCGGCGTGCAGATCGTGGTCGCCGGCGAGCCAGTGCACCCGACCCCGTGGGAGCGCGTCGACGGCCGCGTCGACGTCGCGACGCTTGTCGGTGGTCCACGGCACGTCGCCGGTGTCGGCCGGGATCAGCAGCACCGGGCGGTCGATCGCGGGGTAGCGCTGGGCCGGCCGGTGCTCCCACAGCGCCCGCAGGATCTGCAGGTGGTGGTCGCGTCGCAGTCGTGCGCGGACGGACCCGTCGGCCCGCTCCACGAAGTTGGCCAGCGTGCCCGCGATGCCGGTCTCCGGCCAGTCGGGGTGGTGGCTGCGGATCCGGCCGGCCAGCTCCGCCCACGTGACACCGTCGAACGACGGCGGCGCCAGCTGCTCGGCGCAGTCGGCCCAGTCGGGGAAGCGCGCCTGCAGATCGATCGTGCCGCCGTCGACGCCGACGACCCCGGCCAACCGGTCACCGTGGCGCGCCGCGGCCTCGAGCACGACGTTGCCGCCCCACGACTGGCCGACCAGCACCGGCCGCTCGACCGCGAGGGCGTCGAGCAGCAGCCGCAGGTCCCCGGTGACGGTCGTGAGGTCGTAGCCGCCATCAGGGGCGTCGGACCGGCCGTGCCCACGCTGGTCGAGCGCGACCACGCCGTGGCCGGCGTCGTGCAGGTGCGCGGCGACGCCGTCCCAGAGCCGGGCGTTCGACGCCAGGCCGTGGACGAGCACGAACGTCGGCGGCGCGTCGGCGTGCCACCGCCGGACCGCGAGGCGCAGCCCGGGGCGCACCTCGACCATGCCGTCGACGGCCGCGCGCCGGTCCTGCGGCGAGGTCGGCGCGCTCACCCGGCACCCCCGGCCATCGCCCGCACGGCGTCGAGCACCTCGAGCAGCGCGACCGCGTCGGCCGGGGTCCGCGTGGGCGCCTCGTCGCGTCGGATCACCGCGCCCACGCGGTCGATCATGCGCGTGTAGAGCGCTCCGGGTGCGCTGTGGACGGTGGCCACGCTTCCGTCGCGGTGGGTCACCACGATCGCCGTGTCGTCGACGCCGGGGGTGAAGGCCGGGCTGACCGCCATCGTCGCCTGGCTGCCCACGACCTCGAGCACCTGCGCTTCGGGGGCGTCGAACGAGCAGCAGAACGCGGCCGTGAACCCCGACGGCAGCGTCACCAGCCCCGTGGTGGTGGCGTCGACCCCGAGTCCGGTGCGGACGGCGTGGGCCTCGATCCGGGGGAGCGGATCGCCGGGCCGCCACCCGCCCGCGGCGAGCAGCGGTTCGAGGCAGTAGATGCCGACGTCGAGCAGCGCCCCGCCCCCGCCGGGCCGCCAACGGTGGTCCGCGGGGTCGGGGTGCGGGAACGAGAAGCGCGCCGTGCCGTGCAGGGGCGTGCCGAGCAGCCCGCCGGCGACCACCTCGTCCCACCGGGCCGAGCGGGGGTGGTGCGGCGTCATGTAGGCCTCGGCGAGGACCACGCCCGCGGCGTCGCAGACATCGGCCATGCGTCGTGCGGCCGCGGCGTCCGGCGCGAGCGGCTTCTCGCACAGCACGTGCTTGCCGGCACGCGCCGCCGCGACGGTCCACGCCTCGTGCTGGTCGTTGGGCAGCGGGACGTAGACCGCCTCCACGACCGGGTCGGCGAGCAGGTCCGCGTAAGCGCCGTAGCGCCGCTCAGCGTCGCTGTGGTGGTCAGCGCCCGACCGGCTCGCCGTCGCGACGAGCTCGGCGACCGCGCTGTCGCGCAGCGCCGGCTGCACGGCGTTGCGGTAGACGGTCGACGTGGCACCCAGCACCCCCCAGCGGACCGGACGCGTCACGTGGCGTCCGGCGCGGTCGGGATCGTCGGGTCGGTCACGGACCGGGATGCTACCCGTCGGGGCCGCTCACGCCGAAACGGGGAGCTCGTCGCCGCCCGTCCACCCCGACCGGTGGGCCGCCTCGAGCAGCACGACCACCCGGCGCGCCTGTGCGGCGGTGACCGCCAGCGGTTCGTCGAGCAGCAGGTGGTCCGCCAGGTTGCGGTGGAAGGCGTGCCGGGGTGGCGTGGGCAGGCGCAGCCGCGTCTCGCTGACGCCCAGCCCGGGGTCGTGGCGGGCCAGCAGCAGCTCGGCCGGCGCCTCGGCGTGGTGGTGGTCGGTGACCTGGTACCCGTCGTGGGGATCGACCACCTCGGTCCGCAGCTGGCGGTAGTGCCCGACCAGCGTCCCGCGGGTGCCCTGGACGTAGAACTTCGGCGGGCGGACCGCGGCCAGCGTCGAGTCGACGAACTCGCCCTCCCTGCCGTCCTCCCAGCGCAGCCGCACGCGCAGCTGATCGGCGTTGGTGACGTCGTGCCACACGCGCTTGTGGCGCGTCGTCTGGACGCTGACCGGGAACCCGCCGAGCAGGGCCAGGATCCAGTCCAGGTGGTGCGCGCCCCAGTCGTAGACGGCGCCACCCGACACCGAGACCTCCGAGTGCCACGCCCGGCACGGGTGCTCGAACCCGCCGACGAAGGTCTCCACGTTGAAGACCTCACCGAGCAGGCCCTCCTCGACGACACGACGGATCGCGAGGAAGTCGGGGTCCCAGCGGCGGTTCTGGTGGACGGTCAGCACCCGCTCGTGCGCGGCGGCGAGCGCCAGCAGCCGGTCGGCGTCGGCGACGGTGAGGCACAGCGGCTTCTCGACGACGACGTGGCGTCCCGCCCGCAGCGCCCGCGCGGCGATCTCGGCGTGCGACACCGGCGGGGTGGCGATGACGACCACGTCGACCGCGTCGTCGTCGAGCAGTGCATCGGCGTCGGCGTGGACCGTGGCGTCGGGGAAGGCCGCCCCGGCGTCGGCGCGCCGCCCCGGGTCGGCGTCGGCGATGGCCGCCAGGCGCAGGCCGTCGGTCGCGTCGCTGGCGGCGCCGTGCCGGTGGCCGAAGGCGCCGTAGCCGATGATGCCCACGCCGTACGTCGTCGTCGCCCCGGGTCGGGCCGGGCGCAGCGCCCGCGACAGCACGGTGGCCAGGGGGCGGACCCGCAGGGCGCCGTCGCTGCCGCTGAGCCCGGCGACGGTCACGCTGCCGTCGCCGACCATCCGGCGGGTGACCACGTCGAGTGCGCGGGCGCCAACCAGCGCCTGCAGCACCGGGCGGGCGTCGGCCGCGTCGAGCGGCCGCAGCGCGTCGACCACCGGGATCTCGGCGTCGACCCGGGTGGTCAGGGGATCGCCGTCGGCCTGCAGCACGTACTCGGCGTGGGGCAGCACACGGGTCGGGGCCACACCGGTCAGTGACCTCCACACGTGGTCGGTCGGTGGCACGCCGAGCAGGAGCAGCCTGCCGCCGCCGGCGACCCACCGGCCGACGACGTCGGCATCGAAGGTCGCCAGGACCTCGGCGCCGTCGACCACCAGGCCCGACGCGCCGTCCAGCGACGTCGGCGGGCCGGCGGTGACCTCGGTCGATCCGGTGGCCAGTGCGGCGAGCGCAGCGCGCCGCTCGGGCGCCGCCGCGGTGGTCGCGACGATCGTGCGTTGCCTGCCCCTCGTCACGCGGCCGACCATAGCCGTGGGCCACCGGGGCCGCCGCGTGCCGCCCCGTCGTTGGGCACCGGCGCCACGCGGGCGGCCGGCACCGCCCCGTCAGCCGGCGAAGGCGTCACGTGCCGCCTCCGGGGTGCCGGGCAGCACCAGCTGGCCGACGCCGAGCAGGTTGCCCTCGCTGTCACGGAACCAGGCCGCCCGCTCGCCGAGCGCGCCGGTCGACGGGTAGTGGCCGGGGACGTCGACGACGACCCCGTCGGCCGGGCGCCCATCCAGCTCGACACGCTCGAACCGGACACCGCGGGCGGTCAGCTCGGCGACCGTCGCGTCGATGTCGGCCACGGTGAAGCCGACCTGCGTGTGCGTCCCCGACGGCCGCCCCGCCGAGGCGAACACGACGAGCTCGCTGCCGCCGCAGACGTAGCGCAGGCCACCGTCGCGGGCCTCGGCCGGCTCCAGGCCGAGCTGCTCGGCGTAGAAGCGCCGGGCCCGCCCGAGGTCCTGCGCGGGCAGGCGGACGGCTGCCGTCGCCGACCGCAGCGACGCGTCCCCCAGACCGTCGCGTCCGGCACCGCCGGGCCACCGGTACCGGGTCTGGCTGAACGGGGACTTGCCGAACGCGTAGGCGACCGTCGGCCGGACGCGGAACACGTGGGCGGCGTGGCCGTCGCTGACGAACGCGCCGTCGGCGACGTCGAAGTGCCACGCGTCGCCGTACTTGGCCTCCCAGGCGGCCGCGAGCTCGCGCAGCAGCCCCTCGTCGGTGACCCGCTCGGCGACGCCCTCGACGACGTGGTCGGTGCCGGGCCCCTGGTCGTTGCGGCCCGTGACCATCGTGCACCGCGGGTCCGCCGCGAGGTTGTGCCACTTCTGCTCGCCGACGCCGGTGCAGATGTGGGGCGCCCCGTCGTGCCACACCGACAGCAGCGGGGTGATGTGCGGACCGCCCTGCGGGCGGAGGGTCGTGCACCACCACAGCTCGGCGGCGGTCATGGCGGACTCGGCGTCGGCCCACGGCGTCGGCGGGGCGTCGGGCTCGCCGTAGCGGATGTCCTGCTCGGTCGTCGGTGCCGCGGGGACGTGCATGATCGGTTCTCCGGTGGTCGCGTCGTGGTGTCGACGTCCCGCCGCCACCCGACTCATCGGCCCGTGGGTGTGCGCGCACCGACTGGGACGAGGTCGCCGCGATCGTCACCTCCGCGTACCGCTGCGTGGCCCCCAGGACGCTCGTCGCGACGCTCGACGCGCCGGGCTGACGACCGCGGCGTCCCGGTCCCGCGTGGTCGTCGGGGCGGCGGACGGTTGTGCCCGGTGGCAGCCGGGCAGCCTCGGGCCAGACGTGGGTACACACCGACCGCTCCGCGCCCTGTTCGAGCAGCGCCATGCTGGCGACGACGCGCTGTTGCGGCTCATGCGCCTGCGCTTCGAGCAGGCCGGGCTCGGTGCGGAGCTGCACCCACGTGATGCCGATGACCTCGAGCGCCTGCTGGCGTACGCCCCTGCCACCGGCGTGCTGCCCACCGCGCACCTCGACCGCGGCCTGGACGTGTTGCAGCCCGATGACCGGGAGCGCGTGGCGACGTTCGCGCGGCGCTTCGCCGGCCGCATGGCGGGCTTCGTCGTCCACGACCAGCGCCACATGGCCGAGCGGACCGACGACCTCGTCGCCGCCCTCCGCGCACTCGACACCGAGATCGCCGGGCACGGGTCGGTCGTCTACGTCGAGTACGCCGCGGGGCATCCGCCCGGCTGGTTCGCCGACCTGGGCATGCGTGTGGCGGATCTGCCGGCGGTCAGCTTCTGCGTCGACATCGGCCACGTGGGGATCCACCAGGCCCTTCGCGCCTTCGCCGCGAGCTGCCCCGGCGTCGGGCTCGGCCTGCTCCAGACCGACGAGGCGGTGCTGGCGCGGCACATCGACGACCTGCAGGACGCGTCGGCAACCGCGCTGCCGACCGTGCTGGCGCTGACGCGTGACCTGTCACGGGCGGGCAAGCCGCTGCACCTCCACCTGCACGACGGCCATCCGTTGATCGCGGGCCTGTCGGACCACTGGAGCTTCGTGTCCACCGTGCCGCTGCCGTTCGTCCACCGCGGCCGTCGCTCGCTCGACACGATGTACGGTCCCGACGGCCTGCGGACCATCGTCGACACCGCGTCCTCGGCGGCGCCGGACGCGCCGCCGTCGCTGATGCTGGAGATCCACCAGGCCGAGGGGCGCCGCCCGCTCGCCGACGCCGCTGATCTCTTCGGCCACTGGTCCGACCACACCAACGCCGAGCGCACGAACCACTGGCTGGCCGTGCTGGCCGAGAACGCCCGCCTGCTCTGAGCGCCTGCCGGCCGGCGCTCCGGCGCGCCGGTGTTCAGCGTCGTGCGGCGGTGCCGGCGAGCGCGTCATCGGCGAGGGTGTCGCTGGGCGTGGTCAGCACCGGCCGCAGCAGCCACTCCAGCGGCCGCAGGGTCGACAGGCGCAGCGCGGCGTCGCGCACGCGTATCCGCGCCCTCGAGTCGGGCACGAACCACTTCGCGGTCCGCCGGCCGGCCGCCTGCGTCCTGTCGATCACCGGGTGGACCCGCCGTTCGTAGGCGGCCAGCGCCGGGGACACGTCGGCGTGCGTCGCCAACGCGGTCGCCAGGGCGAACGCGCCGCCCATCGCCAGCGACGCGCCCTGACCTGCCAGCAGCGACACGGCCTGGCACGCGTCGCCGACCAGCACGACCCGTCCACGGTGCCATGACGGCAGCTCGACCTGGGCGACCTGGTCGTAGTACAGCTCCGGGGGGGTGGGGCAGCGGGCGAGCATGGCGGGTACGACCCAGCCGAGGTCGGCGAACGCGCTGCGCAGCGCGGCGCGCGGGTCCGCCGGGACGGCTGGATGCGCCACGCGGAACGCGTAGAGCGCCGCGACGTGGTCGTCGTGGACGGGGTAGCAGCCCACCACGCGTCCCGGCACCGTGCGCATGGCGAAGCGGCCACCGAGCCGCGACGCCAGGTCGGGAGCCCGGATGAGGTGCGTCGCGGCGTGCAGGCCCAGGAAGCGCAGGAACCGCTGCTCGGGACCGAACGCCAGCGCACGGATCCGCGAATGGATGCCGTCCGCGCCGACGAGCAGGTCCACCCGCTCGGCGGAGCCGTCGGACAGGGTGGCCGTGACCGCGTCGCCGGTGCCCTCCATGCGGTCGACGCTGGTGGACAACCGCAGGTCGACCCGCGTGCCGAGCGCGTCGTGCAGGGCGTGCTCGAGGTCGCCGCGCAGCAGGGTGAGCAGCCGGCCGTCCTGCATGCGGGCGAACAGGTCGTAGTCGAGGTGGCTGACGGCCGACCCGTCGGCGTCGACGTAGCTCACCCGGTCGACGTCGTGGGCATTGGCCCGCAGGCGCGGCAGGAGGCCCATGCGCCCGGCGACGTCGTAGCCGGCGCCCCAGAAGTCGATCAGGTAGCCCTCGTCCCGCAGCCGCGGCGCGTGCTCGACGATCACGACGTCCCAGCCGGTGTGCTCGAGCCACCAGGCGGTGGTCAGCCCGGCGATGCCGGCCCCGCAGACCAGTGCTCTCACGGTGATCCCGTCCCGTCGTGTCGCGCTGCCGCTGACACGCCGACCAGCATCCGCAGTCCGAGCCGGAGGGACTCCTCGTCCAGCCGGGGGTCGATCGCGCGGTGGAGCGCCACGCCGTCGAGGGTCGCGACGATCACGGCGGCCACCGCGGCCACGTCGCCGGGGTGGTCGTGGTCGGCGAGCCAGTCGGCCACGGCGTCGCGCAGCTCGGCCAGGACATCGGCGAGGGCGGCACGCAGGGTCGGGATGCGGGTGCCCGCCAGGGCCGCCTCGGTCAGCAGCAGCATCGCCGGGTCGTCCGGTGCGGGGGTCGTCACCGACGCCAGCAACGCGTCGATCCCGTCGCCGAGGCCGGGCGTCGCCTCGACCGCGCGCATCGCCTCGGCGACGACGTCACGCGCGACGCCGGTCACGGCGGCCACCAGCAGCGCCTCCACCGAGGCGAAGTGGTAGTGCACCAGACCGGCCCGGACGCCGGCCCGGTCGGCGACCGCCCGTGTGGTGACCGAGCCCCAGCCCAGCTCGGGGATCAGCGTGGCCGCCGCATCCAGCAGCGCCCGCCGCGTGGCCGCGCCACGCACCTGCGAGGTCGGTTCCTGGGCGACCGCCTTGGTCATCCGACCAAGCTACCTCTCCTGCTGCTCACCGGCGCGTCCGGCGCGTGGATCAGTCCGAGCGGGAGGCCAGCCAGTCCGTCACGCGCGGCCACAGGCCCGTCATCGCCGAGGGGCCCACCAGGATGCCGATGTGACCGGCGTCGCGGAGCAGCGACGTCGTGTCGGGGCTGCCGGCCAGGCGCGTCGTGGCGGCTGTCTGCGCCGGCGGCACGATGTGGTCCCAGCGGCCGGCGATGTTCAGCAGCGAGCAGCGCACGGCGGTGAGGTCGACCCGCCGTCCACGGAGGTGCACCCGGCCGGTGACCAGCTCATCGCGCTGGTAGAAGTCGCGGACCCACCGGCGGAAGGTCTCGCCGGGGACGGGCGCGGCGTCGTCGACCCACCGGCAGACCGCCAGCCACGTCCGCATCGCCACGTCGTCGTCGGCCAGGTGGCGCACCGCCGCGAGCCCCGCGTCGTAGGCGCGCCGGCCACCGATGGCCTGGGCGACGGCCCGCACGCCGCTGGCCTGCGCCGATGAGGCGGCCGTGATCATCGCGCTGGCCACGCCGGTCGGCAGGTTGCCCAAGAACCGGGGGACCACGACGGGATCGAAGACCAGGCCGCCGGAGCGGCTGGCCAGCGTCCACCAGCCCAGTGGTCCCGGGTTGGCGGGCGCGAACTCGGTTGGCGTGGAGATCAGCACCAGGTTGCGCACGTGGTCGTCGGTCGCCAGCGCGGCATGCATGACCGCGAGCGTCCCGCCCTGGGAGGCCCCGAGGATGCTCACCTGCTCGGCGTCGGACGTGGTCAGCACCGCGTCGATGGCACCGGGGAGGTGGTCGAGCACCAGGTCCTCGACCGACAGGTCCGCGTCATCGTGGCCCCCGATGGCGACGTCGAGCAGGTACACGTCGAAGCCCTGCGCCAGCAGGTGCTCGACGATGCTGTTGCCGGGCACCAGGTCCAGGATGGCCGACTTGAGGATGAACCCGTAGATCAGCAGCAGCGGGGTCCCGTGCCGCGCGTCCGCAGCTGACGCGCGGTAGCGGTACAGCCGCGTGGTGCCGGTGGACCAGACGACGTCCCGCGGCGCGGCGTTGGTCGTGACGTCGATCTCGCGGAGCGCCACATGGGTGCCGGTGGCGTACGCGCGCATGCGGATCGACTCGGGGCCGTCGAGGTCGTTGACGCCCAGCGGTCCCAACCCGGGTCCCGCGGCCGGGACACGACCGTCGGACCGTCGCGTCCGTGGCCGGCCGCGGCCGGTGGGCGCAGGTCGGGTGGTGGGGGACCCGGAGGTCCGCATGGTCGTGTCGGGCATCGGCGCCTCGTCCCGGGAGCGTGTGGTGGACGTGCAGGTGTTCCGGTGCGTCCTGCAGCGCTCACCGGTCGGCGCCGTGCTCGTGCGGTACCGGCCACCGTAGCGTCGGTGCCCGCCGTCGTCGCCGTCGGACCGGCGCGCTGCAGCCGGGCGGGTCACGCCGGTAGGGATTGGAGCCCGGCGCGAGCGGAGATGACGCTGACGACCTGATGCTGATGCGTGATGGAGGCCCCAACGGATGCTGTACGGCAGCGAGCACGTCGAGAAGTACCGCGAGACCGACGGTGAGGTCGGGCACGAGTGGCAGCCGGGGGTGTTCACGCTGCTGCTGACCACGACGGGCCGCAGCAGCGGCACCGAGTACACCACGCCGCTGATCTACCGCGAGGACGGGTCGGACTACGTGATCGTCGCGTCGAAGGGCGGCGCCGACGAGCACCCCGACTGGTACCTGAACCTCCAGGCGGACCCCGACGTGCGCATCCAGGTCGCCGACGAGGTGATGGACGCCACGGCCAGCACGGCGTCGAGCGACGAGAAGGCCCGGTTGTGGCCGAAGATGACCGAGGTCTGGCCCGACTACGACGACTACGCCCGCAAGACCGACCGCGACATCCCGGTGGTCGTGCTGACGCCCCGGGCCTGACCGCCGCCGGTCCGGTGCCGGCGCGCGACCCCCCGCGCCGGCGTTCCGCGGTGATCCCGCATCGAGGCCCGGCGCCGCGAGCGCGCCGGGCACCCCGGGAGCGCGCCTCCTGTCCGGTCGGGCAAGACGGGCGGTCACTGGTCACGATTGACCGGTTTCCGGCGATGACGCTGGCCCCTCCGTGGCATCGCGCTCTGGTAGCTTCCGCCCACTCATCGGCGCGCGCGGGCTCCAGGTCCGCGTAGCTTCACCTTTCCAGGGGGTTGGGGTCATGGTTCGACGTGTGGTTGCTGCTGTCGTGTGCCTGCTGCTCGTGCTGCCGGTGACGGCGGTGTCGGCGCAGGAGGCGGCGCAGCAGGACGATGCGGAGCTCGACGTCTACACGGCGGAGGTCGATCCCGGCGACGACGTGCAGCTGCGCAAGGACGGCATCGACGTCGTCGGTGTCGAGCGCGGGCGGCCCGATGCCGGTCCGGCACGCAAGCGGGGCAGGCGGGCGCCGCCGACGGTCACCGTCGAGATGGTGCTCAGCGCCGACGAGGTGGCCGAGCTCGAGGAGCGGGGCGTCGACGTCGAGCTCAAGACCAACGCCGACGGGCAGTCCGTCGCCGAGGCCGCGGCGCTGCGCGCTGAGGAGGGCTTCGACGTGTGGCGGCCGTACAGCGGCGCCGGTGGGCTGCAGGAGGAGATCGAGCAGCTCGCCGCGCAGTACCCGAAGATCACGAAGCTGGTGACGATCGGCGAGAGCCTGCAGGGCAAGCCGATCTACGCGCTGAAGGTGACCACCAACCCCCGGCGCCCGGACGGGACGAAGCCGGCGGTCCTGTACTCGTCGACCCAGCACGCCCGCGAGTGGATCACCCCGGAGGTCAACCGCCGGCTGCTGCGCCACTACCTCGAGCACTACGGCAGCGACCGGCGGATCACCGACCTGCTCGAGCGCAACGAGCTGTGGTTCGTGCTCGTCATGAACCCCGACGGCTACGACTACACGTTCTCCGACGAGCGCCTGTGGCGCAAGAACCTGCGGGACAACGACGGCGACGGGCAGACCACCACGGCCGACGGAGTCGACCTGAACCGCAACTACCCGTACAAGTGGGGTTACGACAACGAGGGCTCGTCGCCGGACATCACCAACCAGACCTACCGGGGCACGGCGCCCGCGTCGGAGCCCGAGACGCGGGCGATCGACGACTTCTCGGCCCGGATCGGCTTCGAGTTCGTCATCAACTACCACTCGGCGGCCGAGCTGCTGCTCTACGGCGTCGGGTGGCAGGTGGCCACCCCGACCCCCGACGATCGGGTCTTCGAGGCGCTCGCCGGCACCGACGCGAACCCGGCGGTGCCGGGCTACGACCCCGACATCGCCGCCGAGCTGTACACCACCAACGGCGAGACGACCGAGCACCTGCACGCCACCTACGACAGCCTCGGGTTCACCCCGGAGCTCGACACGTGCAAGTCGGCGACGCTGTTCTTCGACGACGACGAGTGGGAGCCCAGCGACTGCGACGAGCAGGGCTTGTCGGTGTTCGAGTTCCCCGACGACGAGCGCCTGGTGCAGCGGGCGTTCGAGAAGAACCTCCCGTTCGCGCTGTCCGTCGCGGCGTCCGCCGCCGACCCGGACGACCCGGCGTCGGTGGTCGGGATCGACACCGAACCGATGTACGTCGACCGCTTCGCGGTCAGCACCGGCTCGCCGCAGGCCGTGGCGGTCGAGGCCAAGCGTGCGTTGCGCGCGCTCCGGCTGCGCTACCGGATCAACGGCGGACGCGCGGCCCGCGCCAAGGTCCGTGAGTGGCAGGGCGGTGAGCGCTACGGCGACGAGGGCGACACCTGGTACGCCGAGTACCGGGGGACCGTGACCGGCGCATCGCCGGGCGACCGGGTCGAGGTGTGGTTCGAGGCGACCGAGCCGGGGCGCGGCAGGGTCTCCAGCGAGCACTTCACCTACGACGTGCGGTCGGACTCCCGCGCCGAGGTGCTCGTGATCGCCAACGAGGACTACACCGGGGTCAACCCCGAGCAGGCGGGCGGGCCCGCCGCGCTCGCGGCCTACACCGGGGCGCTGGAGGCGAACGGCGTCGCCCACGACACCTGGGACGTCGACGCTGACGGCGTGCCGCACGACCTGGGGGTGCTCAGCCACTACGACACGGTGATCTGGGAGACGGGCGCCAACCGCATCACCCAGGACCCCGAGGACGAGGAGATCCTCATCGACGACGAGGGGGTCGGGCCGCCGACGGAGTTCCCGGACATCGGCGTGGCCGAGCGCCAGCAGTACCTGATGCTGTCGGTGCGCGACCACCTCAACGACGGCGGCAAGCTGCTTCACGCCGGCGAGAACGCCGGGTACTTCGGGATCCTCGGCATCGGTGGCCTCTACTACGGCCTGAACGGCGCACCGGAGGAGGAGTGCGTGGTCGAGCAGTCGATCGACCAGAACCCGGTCGACGCGATCTTCGAGGACTGCCTGATCTACGCCGACGACTTCTACCAGTACTACCTGGGCGCCTACGCCCGGACGGCGTTGACCGGCCCCGCGGGGTTCGAGGGCACCGGGGTGCTCGAGGGCGTCTCCGGGCTGTTCGGTGGACCGGGGCTGCAGGCCAACCCGCTCGACGAGGCCGGGAACTTCACGGTGACCAGCGACGTGCTGCCGCCCGAGGAGTTCCCGCAGTTCGCCAGCGCGCAGGCCGCGACCTACGGCGGTGAGACCGGACCCGGTCCGTTCGAGCCGTTCGAAGGCGAGGCCTACGTCGGCGCCGTGCACGCCGACAACAGCTTCATGCGCCTGCAGCGGTCGGTCGCCGTGCCGGACACCGGCGGGCAACTGTCGTTCGCGCTGTCGTACAACACCGAGCCGGCGTACGACCACGTGATCGTCGAGGTGACCGACGCCGACGGCAACCGGACGACCCTGCCCGAGGCCGGCGGCGCGACGAGCACGGCGGCGAGCGCTGCCTGCGACCAGTACGCGTCGCTGCACCCGTCGCTGCTGGTCTACGACGGCATCGGCTCGTGCGCGACCGGCACGACCGGCACGTGGAACTCGTTCACGGGCAACGGCGGCGGCTGGGAGGAGGTCGCGTTCGACCTCGGCGCCTATGCGGGGCAGACGGTGACCATCTCGATCAGCTACGTCACCGACGGTGGCGTGGGCACCGTCGGGGCGTTCGTCGACAACGTGCAGGTGCCCGGCGAAGACGAGATCGAGGGCTTCGAGTCCGGGCTGGGTGCCTGGACCGTGCCTGGGCCGCCCGCGGGCAGCCCGCCCAACGCCGGCGACTGGCAGCAGGGTGGTGCGCTGTTCGTGCCGTCGGCCGGGGTGTCGACCGAGGACTCGGTGCTGTTCGGCTTCGGCCTCGAGCACGTCGAGGACCCAGCCGTGCGGGCGGCGACGTTGGCGGAGGTGCTCGACCACCTGCGCTGACGCGAGCCTGGCTCAACCCACCCGCGGCGCCCGGTCACCGACCGGGTGCCGCTTCGTGTATGCGGGGTCCGGTCAGCCCTCCCCACCGCCCCGCGAGGCCGCGGACGAAGAAACTGCCTGTGAATTTCGCGCGAAACCTGTGGATCGCGACGCTCAGCTGTGGACGGAGCGTGCCGGGACTGTGGACCGGCCTGTGCACAGGTGGCGGTCCGCTGTGGATTCCGCAGGTCAGCGGGGATGTGGACAACTCCCGGGGCCGGGTTTGCGCGGCGCCCGCACGCCTGCGCAGACTCGCGCACAAGGGAACGCGCTCTTGTGAAAGGTCGACCGGGCAGCTGTCGCCGTGACCCCGAGCACGCCGCTCCGGCAGCCTGTCGGCCCCACCAGGGCAGTGGCCGATGCCGGCTTTGGGGAGAGGGAGACAGCGAGATGAGACGGTTGCGACGCCCGCGACCCGCCCGGGACGTCATCGTTGCGCTGCGCAGGTGCATCGCGACGCGGTGCACCAACACCACACCCAGCTTCTACTGCGACGAGTGTTGGAACCGGCAGCAGGCGACGACGCGGCGGTCCGCCTGACCGGTCGGGGCGGTCCGGGTCAGGGCGGTCGCCGCGGCGCGGCCTAGCCGGGTGGCAGCGGCCGGAGGTGCCGCTCGGACAGCTCGCGCACCTTGTCGACGCGGCGGGCGTACTTCTCCTCGCCGGCGAGGTACTCGGTATCCATCCATGCGCGCACGACCTCGAGTGCGAGTGCGGAGCCGATGATCTTGCCGCCTATGCACAGCACGTTGGTGTCCGAGTGCGACCGCGCCAGCGACGCGCAGAACGGGTCCTGGCACACGGCGGCGTAGACGCCGTGGATGCGATTGGCGATCAGCGCGCTGCCGTAGCCGACGCCGTCGACGAAGATCCCCCGGTCGACGGTGCCACGACCGACGGCCAGCGCCGCTGGATAGACGAAGTCCGGGAGGTCGCATGACGCCTCGTCGTGCGTCCCGAAGTCCTCGACCTCGACGCCCCGGTCGCCCAGCAGCGCCGCGACCTCCTCCTTGAGCGGGAAGCCGGCATGGTCGCTCGCGACGGCGATCTTCATCGGTGCTCCGGTCAGCGGTGTGCCCTGTCGTCCTACCCCGTGCCCACGGTGCTCAGCCGGGGCAGCCAGCCGATCGGGGCGTGACCACCCAGCCCGCGGTGCAGAGGTTCGCTGTGGGGTTGCGCTGCGCCTCGAAGAGGTGCTGAATCAGGGGAACGCACCCAGCGCCTCCGTGCGCGTGCCTGGTTGATGGAGGTGGCGAGCCGTGACGGATCAGGGCGACCGCAACCCGAGTGCTGACATGCGCTTCGAGGCGACCGTGCATCCGACGACGTCGAGTGCCGAGCTGGCTGCGGTCGAGGCGCTCGACCTCGACCGGGTGCCCGATCCCGAGGGCGGGATGCGCATGCTCCTCGCTCCCGACGACCTCGCACGGCTGGTCGCCGAGGGCTACGAGGTCCATGTGCACGCGGTCGCGCCCGTCACCCCGCTCGATCCGGACCTCGTCGCCGACTACGCCGACACCCGGCAGTGGTTCGAGGAGATGACCCGCGATGCGAGGGGGGACGGCTGATGTACCGGACCTTCGCACAGATCGATCAGCTCGGCGGACAGCTCGCCGAGCTGTTCCCCCAGCACTGCCAGCGGTTCCAGCTCCCGGAGCTGTCGGTGCAGGGCAGACCGGTGTTCGCGCTGCGTGTCCGCGCGGGCACCGGCGACAACCGACGCGGTGTGCTCCTCGTCGGCGGGGTGCACGCCCGCGAGCTCATGAACCCCGATGCGCTGGTCGAGCTCGCCGTCCAACTGGTCGTCAGCTACCGCAACGGCACGGACATCGTCCTGGACCGGCGCGTCTGGCCCGCCGCCGACATCAGGCTCATGATGGAGGCGCTCGACATCTACCTCGTGCCGTGCGCGAACCCCGATGGCCGCCACCACGTGATGACCGTCGACGACCTGTGGCGCAAGAACCGTCGGGACAACCCGAACACGACGTGCGACGGTGTCGACCTCAACCGCAACTGCGACCTCTTGTGGGGTGTGACGCAGGGACAGACGTCCTGCAGTCCGTGCAGCGACGTCTTCGCGGGCTCCGCGGTCTTCTCCGAGCCCGAGACGCGCAACGTGCAGTTCCTGCTCGACACCCGCCGGATCGACTGCTTCGTCGACGTGCACTCGTACTCGGAGCTGGTGCTGTATCCGTGGGGGCACGTCAGGACACAGACCACGGATCCGACGAAGCGGTTCACGACGTTGCCGTCCGGCACCTGTCAGCCGATCGCGGATCCCACGTACCAGGAGTACATGACCCCTCGCGATGAGCAACGGTTCGTGACCGTGGCACAGCGGATCGTGCAGGCGATCGCCGACGTGCGCGGACGCTCCTACACCCCGCAGACCGGGTTCGGCCTGTACGGGACCACGGGCACGCACAGCGACTATGCCTACGCGCGACACATCGCGGACTCGGACACGCGCAAGACCTATGGCTACACGTTCGAGACCGGACCGTGGGCGGGCAACGCCCGCGACTCGTTCCATCCCGCAGACCCCGAGCCGATCAAGCGCGAGGCGAAGTCGGGGCTGCTGGCGTTGATGCAGCAGTGCATCTGTGCGATCGAGCTGATCGGCGCCACGTTCCTCGGTGGTGAGGACCAGGTCGCCGGCCTCCGGCAGATCCGCGACGACGTGCTCGCGACCACACCGGCCGGCCGCGCCTGGATCCAGCTGTTCGAGGACCTCCAGGCCCGGACGATCCCCGTGATCATGGCGGACGACGAGCTCGCCGGACGGGCGGCATCGGTGATCGGGCGTGTCAGCCGGATGGTGGCCGACGAGTCCGCACCGCTCGACCGTGAGCTCGCCGCCGACGCGGTGGCTGTGCTCGACGAGGTCGCTCGACGCACCGGCGACCCCGAGGTCGCCGAGGGCGCCGCGGCGGTCAGGGAGGTGCTCGACGAGGTTTCCGGGCAGCCGGTCAGGGACGTGCTGGCACGGCTGACCGCGCGTGGCCCCACCCGCTGACGCGTGGCGGTTGCGGCTCAGCCGCCGGCGATGGCGCCGACCAGGCGCAGCGGCTCGCGGCCGTCGAGCACGGCGCGCGGCAGCTCCCGGTCGGTCCACGTGTCGGAGTAGTCCTCGCCGTCGGCGTACACGCGGATCATCGCCCGCCGGCGGCCGGTGCCGCGGTCGCGGATCGTGCCGGCGAGCACCGGGTGGGCGACCTCCAACGCGTCGACGACCGCCTCGACGGTGACCGGCGGCGGCACGGCGACGACCAGGTCGCCGCCGGTCCGGGCGAGGTCGCGCAGCTGGGTCGGCACGGCGATGTGCACCGGCACGCCCGTCGTGGCGCGGGACGCGTCGTCGGCGGTCATGGGACGTGGCCGACCGCGGGGGCTGCCTGCGGTCATGGCAGCGTCTGCACCTCGACCGACAGCACCCGCGGCAGGTCACGCACGATCGGCGCCCAGTGGTCGCCGCCGTCGGGGGAGCAGTACACCTGCCCGCCCGTGGTGCCCACGTACACGCCGCACGGGTCCATGGCGTCGACGGCCATGCCGTCGCGCAGCACGTTGACGTAGCAGTCCGACTGGGGCAGGCCGTCGGTCAACGGCTCCCACTCGTCACCACCGGTGCGCGAGCGGTACACCCGCAGCCTGCCGTCCATGACGTAGTGCTGTGAGTCACTGGTGATCGGCACGACGTAGACGGTGTCCGGCTCGTGGGCGTGGACGTCGATCGCGAACCCGAAGTCGGTCGGCAGGTCGCCGCTGATCTCCCGCCACGACGCACCGCCGTCGTCGGAGCGCATGACGTCCCAGTGCTTCTGCATGAAGACCGTCTCGGGACGCGACGGGTGCTGGGCCAGCTTGTGGACGCAGTGGCCCACCTCGGCCTCGGGCTCGGGCATGAACTCCGACCGCAGCCCCTTGTTGGCATGCCGCCACGTCTCGCCGCCGTCGTCGGTCGCCAGCACCCCCGCCGCCGAGATCGCCACCAGCATCCGGTCGGGGTCCTCGGGGTGCGGCTTGATGGTGTGCAGGCACATGCCACCCGCGCCCGGCGCCCACTGCTCGGTCGCCGTGTGGGTGCGCAGGCCCGGCAGCTCGGCCCAGGTCTGCCCGCCGTTGGTCGAGCGGAACAGCCCGGCGTCCTCCACGCCGGCGAGCACCGTGTCGGGGTCGTCGACCGACGGCAGCAGGTGCCACACGCGCGTGAACTTCCAGGGGACCGACGAGCCGTCGTAGTACTGGTGCGTCCCAGGGTCGCCCTCGTAGGTGAAGTCGTTGCCGACGGTGTCCCAGGTCTGCCCGCCGTCGTCGGACCGCTGCATGATCTGGCCGAACCAGCCGTTGGACTGCGACAGGTAGACGCGGTCGGGATCGGCCGGCGAGCCCGCGACGTGGTAGACCTCCCAGCCGCCGAAGTGCGGCCCCGACACCTCCCAGTCCGTCCGGTGGCCGTCGGCGGACAGCACGAACGCGCCCTTGATCGTCCCCACCAGCACCCGTACACCGCTCATCGTCCACGCTCCCTTGCGTCGCAGGTTCGGCACCCGGTCCGCGCCGACCCCTCGAGGTCAGATCATGCCTGAGACCGGGTCACCGATGTGGACGTTCCGGGCAGCGGGGACTCATCGCTCGCCGGATGATGTGCCGGCCCGCACGGCGTCCGTGTCGCTCACGGGTCGCTCCTCGGCGTCGCGCGTGAGCGCCGCCGGCACCCGCAGGCGCGGCAGCTCGAACCGGTCGATCCTCACGCGGCCGGGCGTGGCGCCCAGACGGGGTAGGGGATGCCCGCGAGGCGGTTGATCACGATCCCTTGCACGACGAGGAGCACGACGGCGATCATGAGCACCGCGAGCTGCCCGGGCTCGCGGAGGATCCCCAGTGACACGATGAGCGTGGTCGCGCCGGCGGGCGGGTGCGGGACCTTGGCCCACACCATCGCGCCGCTGGTGAGGCCGAGGGACAGCGCGGCGGCGGCCACCCGCGCCGTCGTGACGCTGGTGGCCAGCGCGGGCGGGGCGTCCAGCAGCCCGAACATGGCCAACGCCAGGTAGCCGGCGAGGACGCCGATGAGGTGACCGACGATCGTGTTGCGGGGGGAGGCCGCGGGCTGCACGGGTGTGTAGAAGAGCAGGAAGGCGGTCGGTCCGAGGGATGGGAACACGAACGGCGCGCCGGTCGTCCACGCCGCCGCCGCCATCAGTCCGATGGAGATGCACCCGTTGACGAGCGCGAACAGGCCGAGCACGGGGACCGAGGAGTGTCGCTCGACCAGCGCCGGCAGCCGGAGCCGTCGGGCGAGCCCGAACAGCACCGTGGCCATGTCGCCACCGATGGGGCCGGGACGTCGTGCGCTTCGGGGGCTGGGCCGCGACCTGTCGCCGTCCGGGGGCCCGTCAGCGGTCATCGGAGGCCTTTGTGCTGGGCCGGGACGGGCGTCGCGAGCGGGTGGGGGGCTCGACGCGGACCAGCAGCACCGCGACGACGAACGACAGCACCGAGAACCCAGCGAGGAGCCACGCCTGTCCGCGGTGCCCCTCGAGGTAGGCCTCCAGGCCGACGGTCAGCGCCCACAGCTGCCCGAGCACGATGGTCACCACGAGGATGATCCGCGTGTTCAGCGCCGCTCGGACGCCCTCGTCGGGGTGCTCGGCGGGGCTGGCCGGAAGTGTGCGCGCGGGCCGCTGCGGAGTGGAGTCAGAGCTCATTCGCCGTCACCGTTGTGGTCGACCCCGAACTGGCCAGGGTCTTCGCCGACGGCGACGATCGCGGTGCCACGACGCTCCAGGCGGATCCGTGGCAACGGTCGCTCGGGCGGGCCCGCGACCGGCTCGCCGTCGACCGGGTCGAACACGCCGTTGTGGCAGGGGCAGAACAGCTCGTTGGTGTCGCGCTCCCACAGCACTTCGCACGCCAGGTGCGTGCAGATGACCGAGTACGCGACGTAGACGTCGTCATCGAGCCGCAGCAGCAGCGCGGGGTCTCGCTCGCCGGGGTAGGTGAAGCGGACCGCGCCGCCGACCGGGATCGCCGCCGCGTCCTCGGTGACGACGGTCTGAGCGGTGGCCCCGGCGGTGCGCCGCTCGAACGCCCCGAGAGCCACGGCGATGTTGCCGGCCGCGAGCCCGCCGCTGAGGACCCCGAGGATCTTGAGGTAGCCCCGGCGGGTCACGAGCGCGTCGGTGGTCAACCGCTCGATCCGCTCGGCGACGAGGTCGGGGTCGGGGGGTGTGGCGCGGGTCATGTCGTGATCAGCGGCAGCAGATCCGGCGCGTCGGCGGGCACGACCATCCAGTTGCCGGTCTGCACCGTCTGCTCGCCGAAGCCGAACACGTCGATGACCTTGCGGTTGGGCCGTTGCGCCTCCACCTCGGCGGCCGTGCCGTAGTAGAGCGCGTCCGACGGGCACACCGTGGCGCACATCGGGCCGAGCCCGACCGAGGTGCGGTCGTAGCACAGGTTGCACTTGTAGGCGAGCTGCTCGACGACGTCGAACTTCGGCACGCCCCACGGACACGCGTGCACGCAGTTCGTGCAGCCGATGCAGCGCGAGACGTCGGGTGAGTGCACAACGCCGTCGTCGGTCTGCAGGATCGCGTCGACCGGGCAGACCTGCGCACATGGCGCAACGGGATCGGCGCAGTGCATGCACACGGTCGGCAGCGCGGCCGTCGACGTCCCTCGGTCGATGACGTCGAGGTTCATCATCGACTTGCCGCGGTGGCTGTCGCACTCCCGGCATGCCGCCATGCACGCTCCGCACCCGATGCAGCGCGAGGGATCCACGAAGATCGACCGTTCCATCGTCATGCGTCTGGCCCTTCGCTCGGGACGGGCGGGGCTGGGACCGGGAACGCGGGTTCGGCCGACCGCTCGATCTTGACGGCGCACGCCTTGTAGTTGGGGATGCCGCTGGTGGGGTCGAACCGGGAGATGGTCAGCTGGTTGCCCGCGATCGGCGGTGCCCAGTGGTACGGCACGAACACCGTGTCGGCCCGGATGGTCCGCACGACGCGGGCGGCCAGCACGGTCGTCCCGCGGCGGGTGGTCAGCCGGACGGGATCGCCGTCGACGATGCCGAGCGTGGCGGCGGTGTCGGGGTGCACCTCCGCCCAGGGCGCGGGCGACTGGTCGGTCAGGTATCCCAGCCGGCGGGTCTGGTTGCCCGACAGGTAGTGGGCGACGTCGCGGCCCGTCGTCAGCCGGTACGGGTACTCGTCGTCGGGGACCTCGGCCGGCGGCTCGTAGGTGACCGGGTTGAACCGCGCCCTGCCGTCGGGAAAGCCGAAGCGGAGATCCTCGAACAGCCTGGGTGTTCCCGGGTGGTCCTCGTCGGGGCAGGGCCAGGCGATGCCGGCCGGGTCGTCGAGCCGCTCGTAGGTGATGCCGTAGTAGTCGGCCCGGCCCCCACGTGACGCCTCGCGCAGTTCGTCGAACACCGCTCGGGGGCCGTCGTAGGTGAAGTACCGGCCGCGACCGAGGCGTTGGGCGAGGTCACAGATGATCTCGATGTCGGTGCGGGCCTCGCCGGGCGGGTCGACGGCCTTGTTGATCTTGAACACCCGCGCGTCGCTGTTGGCGATGACGCCCTCGCTCTCGGCCCATGCCGCGCTCGGCAGGACCACATCGGCCAGGAGCGCAGACTCCGACAGGAAGATGTCGCTCACCACGTACAGGTCGAGGCTCTCGAGGATCTTGTGGGTGCGCGCCTGGTCGGGCCAGGAGACGATCGGGTTGGAGCAGAAGTTCAGGACCCCCCGGATCTGACCGGCTTCCATGAGGTCGAGCTGGGCGAAGATCGGGATGCCCTTCCCGGGGATCTCGTGCGGGTCGACGCCCCAGACCCGGGCGGTGTGCTCGATCGCGCCGGGATCGTCGAACTTGCGCTGGCCGGGCAGCTGATCGCACTTCTGGCCGTGCTCGCGGCCGCCCTGCCCGTTGCCCTGACCGGTGATGGTGCCGTAGCCCGCACCGGGCCGACCGAGGTTCCCGGTCGCGAGACACAGGTTGATCGCCGCCTGGGCGTTGCGGGTGCCCATGACCTGGTGCTCGAGCCCGCGCGCGTGGTTGATCATGGCCTTGTCGGCGCGTCCGTACAGGCGTGCGGCGGTCACGATGTCCTCTGTCGGCACGCCGCACACCTGGGATGCCCGCCCGGGCGTCCAGTCGGTCACCGCCGCAGCGGCGGCGTCGAACCCGACCGTGTGCGCATCGACGAACGCGTGGTCGACGAGGTCCTCCGCGACGATGACGTGCAGCAGCGCGTTGAGCAGCGCCGCATCCGTGCCGGGGCGGATCGGCAGGTGCAGCTGCGCGACACGGGCCAGCGTCGTCTCGCGCGGATCGACGCAGATCAGCGTGCCGCCGCGGTCGATCAGCGCCCAGAAGTGGCGGATGAAGATCGGGAAGGTCTCGGGGACGTTCGCGCCGATCAGGATGGCCACGTCGGCCTCGGCAACGTCGCTGATGGGATTCGCCGTGCGGTCGATGTCGAACGCGGAGTTGTTGGCGGCGCCCGCTGACACCATGCACATGCGGCCGTTGTAGTCGGCGTAGCGGGTGCCCAGGCCGATGCGCGCGAACTTGCCGAGCAGGTAGGTCTTCTCGGTCGTCATCGACGCGCCGCCGTAGGTGGCCATCGCGTGGGGTCCGTAGGCGTCCTGGATGCGGCGGATCCCCGTGACGACGTGGTCCATCGCCTCGTCCCAGCTCGCGCGCCGCAGGTGTCCGCCGTCGCGCACCAACGGGTACGTCAGGCGGTCGGGATGCTCGATCTGCTGGTACGCGGCCACACCCTTGGGGCACAGCTTGCCGCGGTTGTGCGTCTCCATCCGTGGCTCGACGCCGATGACGCCGCCATCGGTGACGCGCAGGTGCATGCCGCACTGCACGCCGCAGAAGCTGCAGTGCGTGGCAACCCACCGCTCGTCGGGCCTGTCGGTCTCCCACTGGCCGGCGGACGCCGCACCCTGGGCGTGGAAGTCGGCGACGCCGGGGGGAGTGGGCATGGCGAACCGGCGGCGGGTCATCGTGGGTCCCGGTCGGTGACGGCGCGCCCGGTGGCAGCGAAGCTCGGCCCGTTGGCGGCGAAGTAGGCGGCACCGCGCGCCACCCGCTTGCAGCGAGGGCACAACGCGATGAGGTGGGTTGCGCCCGCTCCGGTCGGCAGCCGGTAGTCCTGACCCAGCTCGTCGAGCGTGGCGCGCAGGTCATCGACGAACATCGGTGACGCCAGTGCTGCGCCGCAGCGCGCGCACGCGGTCTGATCCTGTCGTGCACCCACCTCGCTGTACAGCTGGATGCCGACCGATGCGGGCCGCTGGAGCACGTGGAAGAACTTGCCGAACGGGATGAACACCAGTGACAGGACCACCGAGGCCATGTGCACGATCACCAGGAAGCCGTAGTAGGCGCCCTCGAAGAAGATCGTCGACGCCGTCAGCAGCAGGCCGGTGACCGAGATCACCAGCAGCATCAGCAGCGGCACCATGTCGTAGCCCAGACGTTGCGCCGCCGTGACGGCCCGGTCGCGGAACCGGCGCCACAAAAAGATCGCACACCCGGCGATCACCAGCACCGCGGTGTAGTCCAGCGCATGGAACAGCGACCAGCCGATGAACGAGTCGGTCTCGAACGTGAACGTCGGCAGCCCGAAGACCCACACGCGGTAGATGTCCTCCGTGCCGGGCTCCAGCAGGAAGACCAACCAGCCGAACACGAGCGGGAAGGTGATCGCCGTCGCGCCCATCACGCCCCAGAACAGGCACTGATGACCGATCCACCGCACGACGCCACGACGGCGGATGAAGCCCTGGCCCAACAGCTGCCCGCCGACCGCCCGCGGCAGCAGGCCGGGCAACTGCCGGAAGTTGTCCAGGGACGCGAACAACGCCCAGCCGCGGCGCCAGTACCGGCGGGTCGAGGGCATCCGCAGCCAACGCGCATAGCGCGCGACGACCGCGAACGTCAGTGCCGTGATCGCGACCGCATAGCCGACCAGCGCCGAGTCGAAGTACCGGAACCCCAACGATCCGACCCAGATCGCGGCGACCAGCACCACCGCAGCGACCGCACCCGCCAACCCGTCACGCAGCCCCCACCCCGAGCCGCCGGCGGTGGGTCGCGACGCCTGGGTGGTGTCGCCCAACGGAGGGATCCCGTCCATGGTCGGCATGGCCCTTCTTTTTACAGGCCGACCCCGTCAGGTGTCCAGCGGTGTCCCACCGCACGCGGGATCGTCGCGCAACCGCGCGACATCGGAGGCTCGTACGCGCCGCGTGCACGTCCCACAACCCGGCCCTGGCGGTTCTGGTCCTGCGACGTTGCCAGCAGATCCATACTTGAAGGGGACCCACCGACGCACGGGAGAGTGGACATGGACACAGGCGCGGAGGACGTGGCACCGGAGCGTGGTGGTGCTACCGACCCGGTCAACCTGCCGCGCGCTGCCGCCGGGCTGTTGCGCTCGGCGCACGACTCGCCTGCGGGGCGGGCGGCGCGGACGCTCAATCCGGGCGCCGGCGTCCTGCTCAAGCAGTCGCTGCTCGCGCTGGTCGCCGGACGATCACTCGCCGATCACGAGAGCCCCGCGGCCGCCACCCTCCAGGTGCTGACGGGTGTGGTCCGGCTGACGGGCGGCAACCCCGGCGGCATCGAGCTGCACGAGGGAGATCACGCGGCGATCCCCCCGGTGCGCCATGGCCTCGATGCCGTCGAGGATGCCGTCGTGCTCCTCACCGTCGCGCAGGGACGGCGCGACCAGCCGGTCCGCGAACGCTCTGCGTGATCTCGCGCCGGCCGCGTCCCGCCCGCCACCGCACCGTGCCGGCGACGCCGTCGATGCCGTCACCCGCGCCGGGCGTGGGCCCGTACGAAGGAGAACCTCCTGTACCTACAAGGGGTGCCTGTTGTCAGCCGGCCTCGGTGGCC
>CAYVGE010000004.1:27218-51572 GCA_964450395.1 uncultured Actinomycetota bacterium | reverse complement strand
AGGTGTAGAGGATGTACAGGGGGTCATCGCCGGCGACCGGCACGCAGTCGACCGGCCCGGCGTCGGCCTCCAGCTGCGCCCAGCTGTGGTCGCGGCCCTCGACTAGCTCGCCGGGGTGGGCGTCGCGCTGCAGCACGACGCAGGCGTCGGGCTGGTGCTCGGCCATCTCGAGCGCCTTGTCGACGATCGGCAGGTACTCGACGATCCGCGTCGGCTCGATGCCGCACGAGCCCGCGACCAGCACCTTCGGCCTCGCGTCGTCGATGCGGACGGCCAGCTCACGCGGGGCGAAGCCGCCGAACACCACCGAGTGCACCGCACCGATCCGGGCGCACGCCAGCATGGCGATGGCGGCCTCGGGCACCATCGGCATGTAGATGATCACCCGGTCGCCCTGCCCGACGCCGAGGCCACGCAGCGCTCCCGCGAACCTCGCGACGCGGTCACGCAGCTCGCGGTAGGTCAGCGTCGTCACGCTGCCGGTCACCGGGGAGTCGTGCACCAGCGCCGCCTGGTCGCCGCGCTCCTCCACGTGCCGGTCGACGGCGTTGAAGCACGTGTTGAGGCGGCCGTCGGCGAACCAGCGCGGCCGCGCCGGGTCCGTCGTGTCGAGCACGGTCTCCGGCTCGACGTCCCAGGCGATCAGCCGCGCGGCGTCGCGCCAGAAGCCCTCCGGGTCCTCGATGCTGCGGTCGAACTCCTGGCTGATGCCCACAGGTGCGCTCCCTTCGGATGGAGGCCGCCTGGCAGCATAGCCCAGAGCACGTCACGGCAGAAGGAGCACCTTGCCCCGTGTCCTGCGGCCCTCGATGTAGCGGTGGGCCTCGGGGGCGTCGGCCAGCGGCATGGCGCGGTCGATGGCGACCCGCAGGCGCCCGGCGCCCATGAGGTCGAACAGCTCGCCGGCCCGCCGGCGCAGCTCGCCGGTCGTGGCGACGTAGTCGAACAGCGTCGGACGCGTCAGGAACAGCGAGCCACCGGCCGCCAGGCGCTGGGGGTCGAGGGGCTCGACCGCGCCGCTCGACTGGCCGTAGAGCACCATCATCCCGCGCCGCGCCAGGCACCCGAGGCTGCGGTCGAAGGTCTCTCGGCCGACCGACTCGTAGACGACGTCGACGCCGTCCGGTGCCAGGCGCTCGACCTCCTCGGCGAAGTCGACCTCGGTGTAGCGGATGACCTCATCGGCACCGGCCGCGCGGGCGATCTCCTCCTTCTCGGCCGTCGACACGGTGGTGATGACCCGGGCACCGGCGATCCTGGCGAGCTGGACGAGGAGCTGGCCGACGCCACCGGCGCCCGCGTGCGCCAGCGCCGTGTGGCCCTCGGCCAGCGGGAAGGTCGTGCGCGTCAGGTAGTGCGCGGTCGTCCCCTGCAGCATCACGGCGGCCGCCTCGCGCAGGTCGACGCCGTCGGGCACCGCGACGGCGCGGTCAGCCGGCACGGCCAGCCGCTCGGCGTACGACCCCCGCGTCCCCGACCAGGCCACGCGGTCGCCGGCCGCGAAGTCGGTGACGCCGGCGCCGACCTCCTCGACCGTCCCCGCCCCCTCGAGCCCGATCCCGGTCGGCAGGTCCAGCGGGTACTGGCCGGTGCGGTGGTAGATGTCGATGAAGTTCAGCCCGGCGGCCTCGACCCGCACCAGGACCTCACCGTCGCCGGCCTCCGGGTCCTCGACCTCGGCGAGCTCGAGCACCTCGGGACCACCGGTCTCCGACAGTCGGATCGCCTGCATGGGTCCATCCCCTCGTCGCGGTTGGTTCACGGAGGCGCAGGGTATCGGCTAGTGGCAATGGTGCGGTCATGACCCACGGACCGCTCGTGCCAACACGCACCGGTACCGGGGGCTCGACCGGACGAGCCGACCCGGGGAGCAGCCATGGCAGCCAGCGATTCCGACACCGATGTCGACGTCCGTGACGACCAGCTCGCCGACGTGCCCCAGATGGGCACGCGCCTCGAGCCCGAGCGGGTCAGCCGCCGGGCGTGGATCGGCCGGGCGCTGGGACCGGCGCTCGCCCTGCTGCTGTACGTGACGCTGCCGACCGGCGACGGCGGGCTCAGCCAGCCCGGCCGCGCGACGGTCGCCATCGGCATCCTCATGGCGGTGTGGTGGGTCACCGAGGCGCTGCCGCTGGCCGCGACGGCGCTGCTCCCGCTGATGCTGTTCCCGGTGACCGGGGTGCTGGAGATGGGGGACGCGGCCGCGCCCTACGCCAACGACCTGATCTTCCTGTTCATGGGCGGGTTCATGCTGGCGCTGGCGATGCAGCGCTGGGGCCTGCACCGGCGCATCGCCCTGCGCACCGTGCGCGCCGTGGGCACGCGGCCCACCCGCATGATCGCCGGGTTCATGATCGCCACCGGGTTCCTGTCGATGTGGGTCAGCAACACCGCGACGACGGTGATGATGCTGCCGATCGGCCTCGCGGTGCTCAGGCTCGTGTTCGAGCACGTCGACAGCGTCGACACGGACGACGCGGGTGGGATCACGGGTCGTGGCGCCCCCAACTTCGCGACCGCACTCATGCTGGGCATCGCCTTCGCCGCGAGCATCGGATCCCTGGCCACCCTGATCGGCACCCCGCCGAACACGTTCATGGCGGGCTACCTGTCCGAGAGCCACGACATCAACCTCGGGTTCGGGCAGTGGATGCTGTTCGGGCTGCCGATCGCCGTGATCTTCCTGGCGATCGCGTGGGCCGTCATCACGCGGATGTACCCCCCACAGATGGACGAGATCCCGGGTGGCCGCGAACTGATCCAGCGTGAGCTGGACGACCTGGGTCCGGTCAGCCGGGGCGAGCGGATCGTCGCCGTCGTGTTCGCGGTCACGGCGCTGCTGTGGATCCTCCGCAGCCCGCTGCAGGGCCTGTTCGCCGGCACGACGATGGAGGGCATCGACGACGCCGCGATCGCGATCGGCGCCGCGATCGTGCTGTTCGCCATCCCCGTGGACCGCCGGCACGGGGTCTTCGCCCTCGACTGGGAGACCGCGAAGCAGCTGCCGTGGGGCATCCTGTTGCTGTTCGGCGGTGGGCTGTCGCTGGCGGCCGCCGTCGGCGAGAACGGGGTGGACACCTTCATCGGCCAGCAGGTGCAGGCGCTCGGCGGCCTGCCGACGGTGCTGCTGATCGCGCTGGTGGCGGCGATCGTCATCCTCTTGACAGAGCTGACGTCGAACACGGCGACGACCGCGGCGGTGGTGCCCATCGTGGGCGGCGTCGCGGTCGGGCTGAACTACGGCCCGATGGTGCTCGTGGTGCCCGCGGCGCTGGCCGCGACGTGTGCGTTCATGCTGCCGGTGGCCACCCCGCCCAACGCCATCGTCTTCGGCTCCGGCCACATCACCATCCAGCAGATGGTCCGGGTCGGCGTGTTCCTCAACGCGATCGGCATCCTGCTGATCACGCTGGCGATGGTCGTGCTGGCGCCGATCCTCGGCATCAGCCTCAGCGCCGGCGGCTGAGGTCAGTCGCTCGAGCGCCGTGTCGCCCCGACCGCCGCGGCCTGGGCACGCACGGCCTCGGCGACCGCCGGGACCACCCGCTCGTTGTTGATCTGATTGGGGTAGTCGCTGCGGCCGGTCGCCACGACGGCCACGTTGTCGGGCAGCTGCTCGGGCATGACCTCGGGCACGGGGTTGGCCAGCGCGAACACGATGGCGTCGTCGGCCATCGTCGCCACCCAGTCGGGGTTCGACCGCGCGGCATCGGCGATCTCGGCGGCGTGCTCCTCGTCACGCGCCTTGACGGAGATCTCGCGCACTACGATGCCCTTGCGGTGCCCGACGCGCTGGTACCCTCGCCCCCGCCCGCCCGCGCGCGCCCGAGCAGTCCGTCTCCGCCGGCGCCGGGAAGGACCCATCGTCGTGTCGCCAAGACCCCAGATCACGCCGCTGAGCGGCTTCCCGGAGTGGCTGCCCGAGCAGCGCCTCGTCGAGCTCGACGTGCTCGACCGCATCCGCTCGCTGGCCGAGCTGCACGGCTTCGTGCCGCTCGAGACCCGTGCGGTCGAGCCGCTGGAGTTCCTGGTCCACCAGGGCGAGACCTCCAAGGAGATCTACACCGTTGGCCGGCTGCAGGACGACGGATCGGATGACAGCGACCTCGGCCTGCACTTCGACCTGACGGTGCCGCTGGCGCGCTACGTGCAGGAGTTCCGCGGCAGGCTGCGCTTCCCCTTCAAGCGCTGGCAGATCCAGAAGGTCTGGCGCGGCGAGCGGCCGCAGGAGGGCCGCTACCGGGAGTTCTACCAGGCCGACCTCGACGTCGTCGGTGACGGCGAGCTCGCGCTGCACTTCGACGCCGAGATGCCCGGCATCATGCACGAGCTGCTCGACGCGCTGCCGGTGCCCCGAGCGACCGTGCTGGTCAGCAACCGCAAGGTCCTCGACGGCTTCGGCGCCGGCATGGGTCGCCCGGACACCACCGAGATCGTCCGCGCCCTCGACAAGCTCGACAAGATCGGGGCGGGCGCGGTCCGCGAGCTGCTGTGCGACCGGGTCGGGCTGGAGGGCGGCGAGGCCGAGCGCTGGCTCGCGCTGGCGACCATCCGGACCCCCGACACGGGCTTCGTCGAGCAGGTGCAGGCGCTGGGCGTCGCACACGAGCAGCTCGACCGCGGGCTCGACGAGCTCGCGACCATCGTGGACGCGTCCACGGCGCTCCCCCGCGGGTCGGTGCTCGCCGACCTGCACATCGCGCGCGGCCTCGACTACTACACGGGGACCGTCTACGAATCGACGATCGACGGCCACGCCGACCTCGGCTCGATCTGCTCGGGGGGCCGTTACGACGACCTCGCGTCGTCCGGTGGCGCCCCGCTGCCGGGCGTCGGCATCTCGATCGGTGTGTCCCGCCTGCTCGGACGGTTCCTCGGCAGCGCCTCGCTCGTGCCGTCCCGCTCGGTGCCGACCTGCGTGCTCGTGGCGCTGGTCAGCGACGGGACCCGCGCGCAGTCGGCCGCCATCGCACGCCGCCTGCGGGCGCGGGGCATCGCCGCCGAGGTCTTCCACGCCCCCCAGAGGTTCGGCAAGCAGATCCGCCACGCGGACCGCCGGGGCATCCCGTTCGTGTGGTTCCCCGCCATGGACGACACCGACGGCGACAGCGTCCGCGATCTGCGCTCCGGCGAGCAGGTGCCCGCCGACGCCGCGACGTGGAGCCCACCCGACGACGACCTGCGCCCCCGGGTCGTCGCCGGCGACGGGGCGTGAGCGGTCGGTCCGACGGGGTGGCCGGTCGTCGACGGCGGTCCGTCACGCGTTGACCGGCCGCCGGCCGGTCACATGCCGACGGCGGTCGGCGCGTCCGACACGGCGCGGTAGCCGGGCGCGAACAGCGTCTCCTGCGCCACGAACGACGGGGACGGCTGGAACTCGTCGTAGTAGCGGTGGAACGTGGGCAGCGTGGCCGAGCTCATCGGCGCCACCACCCACGACCAGTCGGTCGGCACGGCCTGGCCACTGCGTGACATGGCTTCGAGGAACAGCAGGAACCGCCGCGACTCGGTGTGGTGGTCGGCCATCGTGATCCCGGCCCGGTCGAACGACCACAGGACGGCCCGGTTCAGCTCGACCAGCGCCCGGTCCTTCCACAGGGTGCGGTCGTCGCTGATGTCGAGCCCCAGGTGGGTCGCGATCCGCGGCAGCAGGTTGTACCGGTCGGTGTCGGCGAGGTTGCGCGCACCGATCTCGGTGCCCATGTACCAGCCGGAGAAGGGCGCGGCCGGGTAGCGCACCCCGTAGCAGTCCAGCGCCATGCTCGAGATGGCCGGCAACGCGTGCCAGCGCACCCCCATCTCGCCGAACCAGCGGTGGTCGGGGTGCGTGATGGGCACCTCGAGCACCACCGACAGCGGCACGTCGAACAGCTCGACCGGCCCGCCGGGCACCTGGATGGCCAGCGGCAGCAGGTCGTGCCGGCCACCGTCGCCGCGCCAGCCCAGCGCCTGGCACCGCTCGGTGAACTCGACGTTGCGCGGGTCACCGACGATCGAGCCGTCGTCCTGCCGGTAGCCCGCGTAGCGGATCAGTTGCTCGTTGTAGATCCTGGGGCCGCGGCCGCCGCCGTCCGTCGGCGGGAAGAGCGTGAGGGTGGGCCGGATGCGGCCGTCGTTGGTCGAGAACGCCACGTGCTCGATGCAGGCGGCCGCGATCTCGGCGGCCGTCGTCGCGTCACGACGGTCGCGGACCACGAGGCTGCGCCAGTACAGCCGGCCGATGCACCGGGCGCTGTTGCGCCACGCGACCCGCGCCCCCGTCGCCGCCTCGTCGTAGCTCTGGGTGTACGTGCCGGTGCGAAGGTGCTCCCGGCGCGCGGCGGCCACCCGCTCACGCATCCACTGCGATGACCTGCTCGTCTCGGCGGCGTAGTCGCTGATCCAGTCCTCGAGCCTGTCACCGCTCATGGAGCCCCCGATCTAGGTGTCCTGCACGACGTGACTTCGGAAGGCCTCGACCTTGGCCATGATCGTGGCCGTCATGTTGCCCGGGACGCCGGCGCCCATCAGTGCCGCGGTCAGGTGCTCGACGGTGCGGTCGAAGTGGTCGTTGGCGATGCGCAGGCCGCTGTGCGCCGACCGGATCGACCGGCCGAGGTAGTCGAGGGGCCCACCGGTGGCCACGCACAGGAACTGGTGCTGGTGGCTCATGATCTCTTCGACGTCGTACTCCTCGAAGTACCGGGCGAGCTCGGGATCGCCCATCATCATCTTGTAGAAGGTGACGACGACGTCGGCGATGGCCGGGGCGCCCAGCTGCATGTAGATCGACTGCCCCGGCACCGGGCCGTCGTCGAGCCGCAGGCCGCCGCCGTGGCCGCCCCCGTGCGCCCGGCTGCGCTGCTCGAACCGCGCCTGCGCCCGACGGAAGTTCTCGGTGATGACCGGCTCGATGATGCCGCGCACCGGATCGCCCTGCCCGATGTCCTGCCAGCCCGGGAGCGGTCCGCGGGGGCCATGCGTACGCATGTAGTGCATCAGGGCCCGCAACTGGGCCCGCGCGACCACCGGCGGCGCGTCCTCCTGGGCGACGGCGGCCTCGAGCAGCCGGGCGTCGGCGATCAGCGAGTCGATCAGCGTCTGATCGATCGACCCCGACCGCACGAACAACATCATCTGCGGTGATTCCGTCGCCCAGAGCCTCGCGATGGTCTTCGCCTGCTCGTCGGAGATGAGCTGCTCCGAGCTGACGCTGCCGTTCGTGCTCACACCCACACCCATGCCGTCCTCAATGGTCGCCGATAGCCTGGAGATTCACGCACCGGCATAGCATAGTCACGGGTCGTGTTACCAACCGCCAACGCTCGTAGCCCTTCCCAGTGACGCACGTAGCACGACGCGACCAGACCGGACGCGCCACCTGGCCCCCATGGGTGATCACCCGCCCACAGAAGCCCACGTTGAGCCCACCGCGGTCCAACGGACACGTGCACGCCCTCGCTGCCTGACTAGTCCGCGCAGAGTGTAGGGGGTGCCGCGCCGCAGCTCAACGGGTCTGCCACAGATCGGGAAGCGGGCGCGAGGAGTCAGTCGGTGACGGCGCGTCCACCCTCGACGGCCGGGGCCGTCTCGCTCGCGATCCACGCGAGGTAGTCCGGCGCACCCGCCACGATCTCGGTCGCCACGAGCTCAGGGGTGTCGTAGGGGTGGTGGGCGTCGATCCAGGCCGCCAGGCGCGGGAAGCGCTGCGCGGTGGTCTTCATGACGCAGTACCACTCGGCCTCCGCCTGCACCTCGCCGTCCCAGCGGAAGACGCTGTCGATCGGACCCACGACCTGGGCGCACGCGACCAGGCGCTCGGCGACCACCGCCGCCGCCAGCTCACCCGCCGCCCCGCGGTCGGCCAGCGTCGTGGTCACCTGGAGGCACTGCATGGTCGCCATGACCGGACGATACCGTCGCTGCGACCCACCGGACCAGCCGTCCGGCCGTCCGGCCGTGCCACCACCCGCCCCGCGGAACGACCTCCGCCGCGCCGCGACATCGACGCGGTCCGGGTGTTTGGGCGCGCGGTGGGCGCACGCCCCGGGGACGGCCGGTCGTTTGACAACCTTGGCTAGGCTGCACAGCCATGGTCGACGCGACCACCCCCCGACTCCCCCTCGTCGACGCCCCCTGGGTGGACGACAGCTTCGTCCGCCGCGTGCGGGCCCTGCTGCGGACCGCGCCGTTGCACGACCTCGAGGCGTCCAAGGGGCAGCGCGACGGCGACTGGAGGCCCTACGACCTGCGCGGCCTCGCCCTCGCCGCGATCGACACGGTGATCGACCACATGGGCCTGGAGTTCGGCGCGACCGGCGGGCAGGTGCGGAGGCGGCTGGTCGACCTGGCCCGGATGTCCGCGCCCGACCGCCCGGCCGACGAGGCGGCCCGGGTGGCGGATGCCGTGCTGGCCGGCCTGCTCAACGACCGTCAGCGCCGCGAGGCGTTCACCGTGCGCCACAGCGACTGGTCGGGACGACGGCACCGGCGTGCGGAGCTCGCCTTCAAGCTCCTCGACGAGGTGGAGGCCCCCGACGGCACCGTGGTCCTGCGGGCCACCGACGAGGCGGTCAACCTGTTCGTCGGCGCGCTCGACCGGGACATCGCCGACGCCCACGCCGCCGCCGAGGCCGTTCTGGCCTCCCAGCTGCGCCGCGGCCGGCTGGACCAGGCCGTGCACACCGCCCGTGCCGCGCGCCTGCGGTCGATCCAGTTCGCCGCCGGCGTCGAGCGCGTGCTCGATGCGACCCGCCACGACATCCGCCAGGTCGACTGGCAGGGTGACGTGCCCGGCCTGCTGTCCGACGCGCTGGGCCACCTCGACGAGCGGCTCGAGACCGAGCAGCACCTGGTCACGACCGTGCGCGGCCTGGTCGAGGACGCCGCGCCCGACCGGGCGGCCGTCACGTTGCTCGACCTGATCGAGGACTGCCAGGTGCGCCACCTCGAGCTGCACGCGCTGCTGCTGCGGGCGCGGTCGACCTTCCTGGCGGAGCAGGAGCGGCAGCGCTTCGCCGTGGCGGCGGACCCCCGCGCACCGGAGCTGGGCGAGCAGGTGCTCGGCCCCGCCCTGACCGCCCCACCGGCGCGCGCGGTGGCCGCGGGCGTGCGGTTCCTCGCCACGGCCGTCGGCCCGCAGCCACCGCGCCTGACCCGGCTGGTCGATCTCGTCGAGCTGCTGCTGCAGCCCCGCCGCGACGACGAGGACGACGGCGCCGGTGACGCGGCGCCGGTGCTCGAGGCCGTCGGCGACGACACGCGCTACCCCGCGGACGCCTGGCAGTGGGCCGAGCGGATCATGGCGGGGGTGCCGACGTCGGGCGAGGTGCGCCTGTCGGCCCTGCTGGCCGACGCCCGTGCCACCGCGGCCGGCAGCGCGGAGCTGGTCGCGCTCGCCGCGCTGCACGCCTTCGCCCCCGAGCACACCCCACCGGTCCTGCGTGCCATCGACGACGGCCGCACGCTGGACGACCCGCAGTTCGGCGGGCGCGACCTGGTGCTGACGCGCGAGCCGGCCCCGTGAGCGGCACGCTCGCCCCGACGCGGTCCGACGCGGGTGCCGCTGCGCAGCTGATCGGCTACGGCCTGCGACCGCGCCTGCGGCCGGCGGCCACGCCCGGGTACGCCGACCTGGTCGCCCGCCACCAGACCGACGTGGCCTTCCGGGAGCTGGTCGAGGCGGTCGCCGACGGGCTCGGGTTGGTGGTGCTCGACGCCGACGGCGTCTCCGGGCTCGTGCTGGCCGCGACCGAGGGCTCGGTCTTCGAGCAGCGGCTCGGCGACTACCGCGCCAACCTGTCGGCCGACGACCGGATGCTGCACGGGCTCATCCACATCGGCATCGCCGCCCACGCGTTCCCGACGTCGGCCAGCCTCGCCGACGACGACGTGCGCCACGCCTCGGTGCAGGCTGTCGAGCGCTCCCTGCGGGCCGCGTGCGAGCGGCTGCGCGAGCGCCACGGCGACGGCGCGGCGGACCCGGCGCAGGACGAGGTCGAGCAGGCGTGGCGCCTGTACCTGCAGCGCCAGCCGGCCCGTGACACCGCCGACGGGCGCGTGGGCGTCAGCACCACCACCGGCATGATCAAGTACGCGTTCGAGCGGCTGGTCGCCGGCGGCATGGCGACCAGGACCGCCGACACCGACGGCGGCACGTACCGGCTGCTCAACCGCTACCGGACCGGTGTGCGGGAGCTCGCCGCCACCGCCGCGTACCGCACCCTGGTCACCGACGACGGGCCCGACCCGGTCGGCCGACGGGACGGGTGAGCCCATGCTGCAGCTGCGGCGGGTGCGCCTGCGCTCGATCGGCCACCCCAACGCGCGCTTCGCACCGCTGGACCTGGACCTCCTCGGCGATGACGGGCGGCCCACCCACACGGTCCTGTGGCTGCGCAACGGTGGTGGCAAGTCCTCGCTGCTGAACCTGCTGTTCGCCGTCGTGCGGCCCAACCGCCGCGAGTTCCTGGGCGCCAACGACGACGGCAAGGACCGCCGGCTGGGGGACTACGTCCTCGACGGCGACACCGCGCACGTGTGCATCGAGTGGGGACGCCCCGGTGCGCGCGTCCCCGCCCTGGTGACCGGCATGGTGCTGGAGTGGCGGGACCGGACCCGCTCGACCGACGAGTCGCGGCTGCGGCGCCTGTGGTACGCGTTCGTGCCCAGCGACCACCGCGCGCCCGGCCTGCTGCAGGTCGACCCGACGCTGACCTTCGAGGGTCTGCCGACCAGCGAGGACGGGCGCCGCCTGACGCTGGCGCGGTTCCGCGAGCGGCTGCGGGCGGTCGGCGCGGCCGACCCCTCGCTGCGACTCGTGACGCCGGGCAGCCAGGCCGAGTGGCGCCGGGAGCTGGAGCAGCACGACCTCGACCCGGAGGTGCTGCGCTACCAGCTGGAGATGAACCGCGAGGAGGGCGGCGCGAGCGAGCTGTTCAAGCGTCGCTGCCGGTCCGCCGGGGACTTCGTCGACCTGCTCCTCGAGCTGGCGGTCGCCGATGAGCGCACCGACCGGGTCGCCGACGTCTACCTGCGCTACGCCGACGAGCTGCGCCGGCGTCCCGACGTCGAGCGCAACCACGAGTTCCTCACCGGCGCGCTCGAACGGCTCGCGCCGCTGGCCGACCTCGACCGGCGGCGGGCCGACGCCGACCGGGAGCTGGCGGCCACGCTGGACGAAGCGACCGGGTTGGCCGCCGGCCTGCGTGCGGTGGCCCGCGTCCACACCGACCGGGCAGCCGGCGCGGAGGCCGTCGCCGCCGACCACCGCCGCCGGGCGGCGGACCACACCGCGGAGGAGCGCACGGCCCACGCCGAGGTCACCGCGCTGGGGGTGGCGGCGGCCCGGCTGGACGTGACGGCGGCCCGACGCGGCCTCGACGAGGCGGAACGCGAGCTGACGGCGGCGTCGGCCCACCTCGCCGCGACGGGACTGCTGGAACCGTTGGCCCACCGGCGGGAGCTCGACGCCGAGCTCGCCACGCTCGACGCGCAGCTCGACGCCGACGCGCCCGCGTCGGTGCAGGAGCTGGCACAGGTCCGCCGGCGCCTGGCGAGGCGGCTGCGGGGCGACGTGGCGCAGGCGGAGCGTGCGGCGGCGACGGCCCGCGCCGAGGCCGGGCGCCACCGGGACGAGGCGGCGCGGCTGGCACGGGTGGCCGACGAGGCCACCGGCGCCCACGGTCGCCTGGCGCAGGCGCACGCGGATCTCGAGGAGCGCAGGGCGGCCTGGCGGCAGCGGGTGGCCGAGCTGGTCGACCGCGGCGTCATCGGCGCCGACGGCGACGTCGGTGCGGCGCTGCATGCGACGCGCGCCGCGGTGACCGACGCGCAACGCGCGCGCGCGGACCGGGCCCGCCGGGACGCCGAGGCGCAGCAGGCCGTCCGTGACGCCTATGCGCGGCTGGCCCGCATCGACGAGCTGCTGGGCGACGCCCGGGCCCGGATGGGAGCGGGCGCCCACGAACAGGCCCAGATGCACGCTGCCGCGGCCGCGCTCGCCGCCGACCACCGGCTGCGGGACCTGGCCGAGACCGACGCCATCGACCTGTGGCACGTCGGCGCCGACCTGGCCGAGCGGCTCGACGCCACGGCCGACGACGTCGACCGGCGGCTGGCGGACCAGGCCGTCGCGGTGGCCGCCGACCGCGCCGCGCTGCTCGGGTTGCAGACCGACGGGTTGCTGCCGCCGCGTGCCGCGGTGACCGAGGTCGTCGAGCTGCTCCGCGCGCACGGCGTCGACGCGGTCGCGGGCTGGCGGCACCTGGCCGGGCTGGCCACCGCGGCCGAGCGCTGGTCGCTGCTGCACCGGGCACCGGCCGCCGCCGACGGCGTGGTGGTGCGTGACGCGGGTGCGCTCGCCGCCGCGCGCGCCGTGCTGGCCACGGCCGACAGCCCGTGGCGGGCGGCCGTCGCGGTGGTGCAGGCCGACGCGGTCGACCCGACGGGCGGCCAGCCGACGATCCTCGCCCCGGTCGATCCCGCCCTGTACGACCGGACGGAGGCCCGGCGGGCCCGGGAGCGGCTCGAGCGCCACCTCGCCGACGCCGACGGGCGCCGTGCGGCGTTGGCGTCGGCGCGCGACCACGACGCCGCGCTGGCGGACCGCATCCGGCGGCTGCTGCGCACGTACCCCTCCGCGCGACGCCGGCAGGTCGACGACGACGCCGAGCTCGCCCGGCTCGACGCCGAGCGGCTGCGCCGCGACCGCGACGCCGTCGCCGATGAGGCCCGACGGCTGGCCGGGCAGCGGGAGGCGGACGGCGACCGGCCGGTCGACGACGACCTCGGCGCGCTGACCACCCTGGCGGCCGAGCTGACGGCGCTCGCCGACGCGCAGGTCGACGACGACGAGCTCGCGGCGGTCGCGGCGCGGGCCGATGACGCCCGCCGACGGGCCGGGGCGGCGCACCGGGACGGCGAGCGGGCATGTCGCCAGGCGTCCGAGCACCTCATGACCGCGCAGCGCCATGCCGACGACGCCGACCGCCTGCGCGACGAGCTCGCGGGCATCGACGACGGCGACCGCGACCTCCCGGTGGAGGGCGGCGGGACGCCATCCGACGACGCGAACGGGGACGGCCCGGTGGTGGGCGGGGGGCGGTCGCCCGGCACCGGCCGCGAACCGGAGGCGGTGGAGGTGCTGCGCCGGCATGCCCGCGCGCTCGAGGCCGCGGTCGGCGTGGCGCGCCCCGCCAACGCGCTGGGCGAGCGCCGGCGCCTGCTGACCGAGCGTCGCGCCGACGTCGCCCGGGTGCTCGCGGACGCCGACGCCGACACCGTTCGCGCGGCCACGGACCTGCTCGACGGACCCGACGGCGCCGACCGGTTGGCTCGCGCCGCGACGTCGCGGGCGGCCGAGCGCCGGCGCGACGCCGCGCTCGAGGAGCGGGCGGGTGCCGCCGAGCGGCTCCGTGCGGCACAGCGGTTCCTGGAGGCGCAACCGACGGGTCCCGACACCGAGCTGCCCCGGGTCGACACCGCCGAGGAGGCGCGGCGGTGCGCGGCGGACGCACGGACGCGCGCCGGACGGGCGCGCCGGGTCGCCGACGCCGCCACCGCCGACGCCCGTGCCGCCGACGCCGCCGCCGGCGACCACCGCCGGCTGGCAGACCGGTTCGGTCACCTCGCCGAGCTGCTGGCCGTCGAGCTGCGCGCCCGCCCCGCCGCGGCCCGGACGTCGGGTGACGGTCGCCCCGCGACGGAGGTCCCGGACGACCCCGACCGCGCCCGCGCGCTGATCGACGACCTGCGGGCCCGCATCGACGACCGGGCGGCCCGCGCCGACCACGCGGCCCGCGACAGCTCGGCTGCCGCGGCGGAGGTGCGCCGCTTCGTCGGCGGCGACCGGTTCGCCGCGCTCGACGGGCCGATCCGGGCACGCCTGACGAGCGACCCGGTCGCCGTCGTCCGCGGGGACACCGGGCTGGTCGACCAGCTGCGGGTGCGCCGCGAGCAGTGCGCCCAGCAGCTGGAGGAGCTGCGGGCGCACCGCCGCCTGCTGGTCCGCGAGATCGCCGCCGACGCGCAGCGGGGCCTGTGGCTGCTGCGCCAGGCCGACCGGGTGTCGGCGCTGCCGGACGGCTTCGGCGCGTGGTCGCAGCAGCGGTTCCTGCACATCCGCTTCACGGCCCCGGCCGTGGATGACGAGCTGTTCGCCCGCCTCGAGGAGATGGTCGACCGCCTGGTCGACGAGGGGATCCGGCCGGCGGGCACCCCGCTGCTGCAGCGCGCCGTGCACGCCGCCGCCGGCGCCGACGGCTTCGACGTGGCGATCCTCAAGCCGAACCCGGCACTGCAGCCCCAGCGCGTGCCCGTCACCGAGCTCGCCACGTTCTCCGGCGGTGAACAGCTGACGGCTGCGATCCTGCTGTACTGCACGTTGGCGCGGCTGCGGGCGCAGACCCGCCAGGCCCACACGTCCGCGGGCGTACTGACGCTCGACAACCCCATCGGCAAGTCGTCCAACACCACGCTGCTGCAGCTGCAGCGCCGCGTCGCCGACGCGATGGGGGTGCAGCTGCTCTACACCACCGCCGTCGACGACCGCGAGGCGGTCGGTGTGCTGCCCCACTGGATCCGCCTGCGCAACGAACGACGTGATCACCGGACCGGCAGCCTGCACGTCGAACGCAGCGGGCCCGGCGGAGCCACCCCGCCCGCTGACGCCCACGGGATCGTCGCCGCAACGCACCTGTGGCGGCGGGGCGATGTGGTCGAGCCCGTCCCCGGCGGGCGGTGAGCGAGCTCAGCCCGCTGGCGTGGCGCCTGCGTCGCTGCCTGCTGTCGCTCGAGCGGGACCACATCCAGCTCGCCGAGGTGTGGAGCTGCCTCCTGAGCGTCGCCCCCGAGCTGCTCGACGCCGGCGACCGGCGCACGCGGCTGCGCCGGTCGCTCGACGAGCTCGCCCGCTCCGGCTGGCTGGCGCTGCCACCCGGCCGTGGCGCCTACGACCGCCGGCAGCCGCCGCTGCCGCGCTGGATCGAGGTGCTGGCCGCGGGCGAGCGTGCCCGGCAGCTGGGCGCGTTGCGCAGCGAGGACTGGGAACCGGGGCTGCGGTGGGCGGCGGACGTCGACGCGGACCCGGCCGCGATGGCCGATCTGGTGCGGATCAACCGCTGGCTGGCCGAGCACGCGGCGACGGCCGTCATCGTGCCGCCCCGCGAGCGGGCGCTGGAGCTGTTCGGCGCGGGCCGCGAGGAGCGGCTGCACGAGCTGGCCCGCTCCGAGCTGTTCGCCAAGGACCGGCTGACGTGGGACCTGCTGTGCTGCGCACCCGTCCCGCCACCGTTCGTGTGGAGCCCCGTGGGACCGGGCGGCACCGTGCTGGTGATCTCGGGCCACGAGACCTTCGCCAGCGTCCGCCGTGTGCTGGTCGAGGCGCCGAGCACCCACGTCGGCATCGTGGTCCACGGCGCAGGTTCGTACTTCGGCGCCTCGGTCAGCTTCGCGGCGACGCTCGACCGACCCGTCGAGCGCATCCTGTACTACGGCGGCATCGACGTCGACGACGTCGCCGCGGGGCGGGCGGCGGGCCGGCGGGCCGCGCGTGCCGGGTTGCCCCGCGTCCAGCCCGCGGAGGTGCTGTTCGAGCTGCTGCTGGCGACCGGCACGCCGGCGCCGACGCGCCCGGTCGACGTCGCGCACGCCCGGTACCACGCCGACTGGCTGCCGCCGGCGCTGCGCGACCGTGTGGTGCGGCTGCTGGTGTCGGGCCGGCGCATCGCCCAGGAGTGGGTCGGCTACGAGGTGCTGCTGCGGGAGCGCATCTGGGAGCACCTCGGCCTGCCGTAGCATCGGCCGCCATGGAACCCGCCGCCCTCGACCACCTGACCGCCCGGGTCGTCGACTGCCGGCGCTGCCCGCGGCTGGTGGCGTGGCGCGAACGCACCGGCCGTGAGAAGCGGGCCGCCTACGCCGACGAGGACTACTGGGCGCGGCCGGTGCCGGGCTTCGGCGACCCCCGCGCGCGCCTCGTCGTGGTCGGGCTGGCGCCGGCGGCGCATGGCGCCAACCGCACGGGACGGATGTTCACCGGCGACCGCTCCGGTGACTTCCTCTTCGCGTCGCTGCACCGCACCGGCTTCGCGTCGCAGCCGACGTCGACGCGGCGCGGCGACGGCCTGGAGCTGACCGACTGCTGGGTCACCGCGACCGTGCGCTGCGCCCCACCGGCGAACACGCCGACCGCCGCCGAACGTGACGCCTGCGCGCGGTGGCTGGTCGCCGAGCTCGAGCTCCTGCCGGTCCGCGTGCTGGTCGCCCTCGGCGGGTTCGCGTGGCAGGCGCTGCTGCGTACCTTCGGCCCGGTGCGGCCGCGACCCCGCTTCGGGCACGGCGCCTACGCCGAGGTCGCCGGGATGCCGCTGCTGGGCAGCTACCACCCCAGCCAGCAGAACACGTTCACGGGCCGCCTGACGCCGCCGATGCTCGACGACGTGTTCGTCGCCGCCCGCGCGCTGGTCGACGCCTGACGTGCGGGCGCGCGCCGGGGCCACCGGACCGGCGCGCTGGCCCGTGGACGGGCCGGTCAGGCGGCGACCTCGGCCGGCTCGCGTGCCAGCCACCGGTCGACGTCGGCAAGCAGCTCGGCACGGGTCGCGTCGGGGCACCCGGCCGCCCGGATGCCGCAGCGGGCGAGCTCGGCCAGCTCGTGGTCGTCGAAGCCGAACACCCGGCGGGCGATCACGTACTGGTCGGCCAGGCCCGATCCGAACAGCAGCGGGTCGTCGGCCGCCAGGGTCACGGCACAGCCCGCGGCGCGCAGCTGCGGCAGCGGGTGCTCGGACAGGTGGTCGATCGCCCCCAGCGCGACGTTCGACGCGGGGCACACCTCCAGGCAGACCTGTCGCTCGGCCACCCGCTCGAGCACGGCGGGGTCGGTGACGGCGCGGATGCCGTGACCGATGCGGTCGGCCCCCAGGCGGTCGACGGCGTCGGCGACGTCGCCCGCGTGCGTCAGCTCGCCGGCGTGCGGCACGGCCAGCAGCCCGCCGGCGCGGGCGACGTCGAAGGCCCGCCCGAACGCCGCGGTGGGGTTGGCAGCCTCGTCGTTGGCCAGCCCGAAGCCCACGACGCCGTGGTCGGCGTAGCGCACGGCCAGGTGTGCCAGGCCGGGGGCGTCGTCGGGGAACCGGCGGTCGGCGCTGACCACCCAGCCGACGCCGACGCCCGTGGCGGCCTGGGCCGCCCGGCCGGCCGCCAGCAGCGCCTCGAGGACGCCCTCGTCGGGGCCCAGCCGGCCGTGGTACAGGCTCGGGTTGGCGGTGACCTCGACCCAGCGGGAGCCGGCCGCCGCCTCGTCGACCGCCAGCTCGTGGACCAGGCGGGTCAGGTCGTCCAGGCTGCGGACCTGCCGCTTGGCGGCGACGTAGAAGGCGTCGAAGCGCGCGAAGCCGCGCACGTCGGCCTCGGTCGGGGTGACGCCCTGGTAGGCGGTCGGCAGCGACCCGACCCGGCAGGTCAGCGCCGACAGCTCCGGCGGGAGCCGCTCGCCGTTGCGGTGCGACAGCGCCGCGAGCGTACGGGGGCGCATCGACCCGATGAGGTGGAGGTGCAGGTGGACCTTCGGCAGCGCCGCGACGTCCCGCCCGGCGCGCATGATCGAACTTCCCATGGACAGACGATGCCGCATCGCCTGCCGAAAGTCACGGAGGCGCGACGCTCAGGCGGCGGTCGCCGGCAGCTCCTCGGTGTGCAGGGTCCACCGGAACTGCCACGGCAGCCGGACCCCGCTGATCGCGACCATCTCGCATCGCAGCAGGTCAGGCGTCAGCTCCAGCACGGTGAAGCCATGGGCGCTGGAGTTCACGAACCGCAGGTGCGGGTTGGACGACCGCAGCAGCCGGGTCAGCGGCACCGGCAGGCTCGGCAGCGTGCGGCCAACGAGCATCTCGACCAGGTTGGCCGAGGTCACCGAGCCGACCATGAGGCACGTCGCCACGTCGCGTCCGTCATCGGTCCGCAGCGTGCCGGTGATGAACGAGTGCAGGTCGCCGGTCAGCACGACCAGGTCGTCCACACCGGCCAGCGCGTCGGTCAGGTGGGCGCGCTCGGCCTGGTAGCCGTCCCACTGGTCGAGGCTGACGTGGACGGCGTCGAGCGCGGGCACGTCCCCGCTGTGGGGGTGCAGCCGGGAGGCCAGCCAGCCCGGCAGCCGCAGCGGCATGATCATCGTCTCGTTGCCCCACAGCTTCCACCGCCGCGTCGACGTGGTCAGCCGCTCGATCAGCCAGTCGCGCTGCCGGGCGCCGAGCATGGTGCGGTCGGGGTCGCGGACGGCCGGGCAACCGTGGGTGGCGTAGCGGTCCTCCCGCGCCAGCCCGCAGGGCGGCCCGTCACGGTGGAGGCGCTCGTCGGTCAGCACCAGCTCGGCCAGGTCGCCGAACGCGAAGCTGCGCCAGATGCGGACCTGGTCCGTCGGCGGCGCCGTCGGGTCGAACGCGACGTCGGCGGGCGTGTACTCGACCCACGCGCGCGTCGCGGCGGTGCGCCGGGCGGGGTCGGCGTTGGCGGCCTCGTCCTCGGTGTCGGTGTCGTGGACGCCGTAGCAGTCGTTGGCGAACTCGTGGTCGTCCCAGATCGCGATGAGGGTGTGGCGTTCCAGCAGCCGCTGGAGATCGGGATCCAGCCGGTACCGCCGGTGCAGCCAGCGGTAGTCGGCGAGCGTCTCGGCCCGCACGCCGCCACCGGGCAGCCGCAGCGCCCGGTCGGCGGGGCCGCGGCGCTGGAAGTCCGGGTCGCTGACGGTCTCGTAGATCGCGTCGCCCAGGTGCAGGACGTAGTCGACGTCGGTCGCCGCCAGCTCGCGCAGCGCCCCGAAGCGGCCCGACGTGAAGTCCTGGCACGACACGTAGCCCAGGCGCAGCCGGTCCAGCGACGCGCCGGGGTCCGGCAGCGTGCGGCAGCGGCCGACGTGGCTGTGGGCCCCCAGGGCCTCGAACCGGTACCAGTAGCTCGTCGCGGGCCGCAGGGCCGCGTCGCGGACGCGGACCTTGACCGTCCAGTCGGCGTCGGCGCCGGTCCGCACCGCCCCGGTGGCCACGACGTCGCGCAGCGCCGGGTCGCGGGCGATGCGCCACGTCACCGGGACGGGCCCCGTCGGCGAGTCGGCCACCCGCGTCCACAGGACCACCCCGTGGGGTGCGGGGTCCCCCGACGCGACCCCCCACGCGAACACGTCGGCCGGCGCCGTCACACCTCGTCCCGCGTGCCCCGGGCCCGGTCGGTGCGCGCCGCGACGGCCCAGAACACCGGCGGCGCGAGGTGGCGCAGCGCGGTGGCCGCCCGGTACCAGCGCGGGACGGTGCGCTCGCGCCGGGGGCGGGCGACCAGGTCGGCCACGGCGGCCGCGACGTCGGCGGGGCGGCCGACCAGCCGCCCGAACGGCGAGCGGAGCAGGCGCGTCTGCGGGAAGCCCTCGGTTGCGATGTACCCGGGGTTGAGCTGCGACACCGTGATCCCGTCGGCCGCCCACGACAGCGACAGCGACTCGCTCAGCCCGACCAGGGCGAACTTCGACGCGACGTAGTCGGCCGGGCCGACCCCGAGCTTGCCCGACACCGACCCGATGTTGATCACCTGGCTCGGGGCCCCGGCGACCAGCAGGTCGTGCAGCGCCGCGCAGCAGTGCGCCGCGCCGAGCACGTTGACCTGCATCGTGTGGACGAAGCCGTCCAGGCTCTCCGGGCCCGTGAAGGCGCCACCACCGACGCCGGCGTTGTTGACCAGCAGGTCGCAGCGCCCGAACTCATCGCGCACCCGATCGGCCAGCGCCAGGACGTCGGTGCGGCGCCCGACGTCGGCCGCGTGGGCGACGATGCCCGCCTGCGACGCCGCCAGCGCCTCGAGGCGCCTGGCCCGCCGTGCGACCGCCACCACCGTGGCGCCCTCGGACGCCAGGCGGCGCGCCACCGCATCGCCGATCCCGCTCGACGCCCCCGTCACCACCGCGATGCTGCCCCGCAGGTCCATGTGATCCATTCCCTCGGCCGGTGCGGTTCGCTACGCTACCCCCACCAGGCCGGATGGGACCGCCGGGGCACAGTGCGCCGCACCCGGACACCACAGCAGCCCGCCCCGCCGGCGTCGGTGGTGGAGATCAGGTGACCAAGATCGAACCCGGCACGCAACTGATCGCTGATCGCTACGTGCTGCGGTCGATGATCGGCCGCGGCGGCTCCGGGGCGGTGTGGAGCGCCGACGACCTGCACCTGGGCCGGCGTGTGGCGATCAAGCACATCATCCTCAGCGAGCGGCGCAGCACCCGCAGCCGGGGGCGCGCGATGCGGGAGGCCCGCGCCGTGGCACGCCTGCGCAGCCCCGGGGTGGTCCAGGTCTACGACGTCCACGACGACGGTGCCCAGATCTTCCTCGTCATGGAGCTGGTCGACGCACCGAGCCTCGCGCGGCTGGTCCGCCGGTCGGGCCCGATGGAGCCGGCCCGCGCCGCGGCGGTCGGCCAGGCGATGCTCTCGGTGCTGGCCACCGTGCACGCCGCCGGGATCATCCACCGCGACGTCAAGCCCAGCAACGTCCTGGTCGACGGCACCGATGTGCACCTCACCGACTTCGGCATCGCGCTGTTCGGTGACGACCCGACGCTGACGGCCGCCGGCAGCGTGCTGGGCACCCCGGCGTACATGGCGCCCGAGCAGGCCCGCGGCGAGCGCGCCGGGCCGGAGGCCGACCTGTACGGGTTGGGCGCCACGCTCTACTACGCCGTCGAGGGCCGGGCGCCCTTCGCCGACGTCGGCTCGTGGGAGACGACCCGCGCCGTGCGCGAGCAGCCACACCGGCCCGGCGACCGGCTGGGCGCGCTGGAGCCCGTCATCGAGGCCCTGCTCGGCAAGGACCCCGGCACCCGGCCGGGCGTCGCCGACATCGCCGCGGCACTCGCCGTGGTGGGCAACGGCACCGTGCTGACGCCGCCGCCGTGGGCAGCGGTCGGCAACGGCGCGCCGCGCGACGATGACGCAGGTCGGCAGGACGGCGCGGCGCCGGCGCCCCGGACCGACGCGGCGCCCGCCGCCGGGCCCGATGGCGCAGACGCGGTGGACGGGCGCGCCCGTCCCGCCGGTCCCCCACCGCCGCCGCCGTCGCGCGGGCCGGCGGACGGCGGGCAGCGCAGCCCCGACGCGCCGGTGGCCGACCAGCAGGACGGCTGGCCGCACTGGCGCAGCGTCGCCGTGGCGATCGCACTGCTGATCGGGCTCGTCGCGGTCATCGGCCTGCTGTTCCTGGCGGTCAGCGGCGGGTCCGAGGCCCCCGTGGCCATGCTCCTGCTGCCGGCCGGGACCCGCGACCTACCATGGCGCGGACGTCGGTGACTGGAGCGGTCGATGGAGCAGGTCAACGCGCTGCGGGCGATCCTGGTCGCCGGAGCGGTGATCGCGGCGATCATCTGCGCTGCGTTCGGCATCTGGAGCGCGTCGATCGTGCTGAGCGCGGGCGTCGCCGGCCACGCGCTGCTGTGGCGGCACCTGCACCGCCGCGACCGCGAACCGGTCGACCAGCACGGCTGAGCTAGGTCGCGCCCGCGGCCCGCGCGGCCAGCAGGCGTCCCCGGCCGAACCGGAGGAGCACCGCGGCGACCAGCAGCAGCGCCGCGAAGATGCTCCAGGCCAGCCGGTACGATCCCTGCTCCACCAGCCAGCCGAAGATCGGCGGGCCCAGCAGCTGGCCGGCGAACAGCCCGGACTGGGTGACCCCGGTCGCCGCCGACGGCTCCGCCCTGCTCTGGCGGACGATCGCGTAGTTGAACAACCCCGGCCACCCCCACGACGCGCTGAAGGTCAGCACCGTGCCCGCCACCAGCAGCGGCCCGGCCGTCGGTCGCAGCGCCAGCAGGACCAGCCCCAGCGCACCGACCGCCATCAGCCAGCCGACGAACACCAGATGGCGGCCGTCGCGGCGGTCGGCGAGCCAGCCCCACAGCGTGCGGGCCGCCATGCCGGTCGCGCCGCCGACGGCCAGCCACCACCCGGACGCCGCCGGCGACACGCCCGCATCGACCGAGGACTCGACGTAGAAGGCGCCCACGGCGTTGGCGGCCATCGACGCCAGCCCCGCCGCCACGGTGATGATCAGCAGCGGCCGCAGCGGCGCGCGCTCCTCACCGTCGAGCGGCATCGGCCCGGGATCCCCACGGTGGCGCAGCAGCGTCCGCGCACGCAGCACGAGCACCGCGACGACCAGCGCCAGCACGCCGCCGGCGCCGAACGCCCACCGCCACCCCGCCCGGAGGGCGAGCAGCGGCAGCGTCACGCCGCTCAGCAGCCCCGCGAACGGGATCGCCGCCTGCTTGACGCCGAAGGCGATGCCCTGGCGCGCCGGGTTGATGACCCCCGACAGCACCCCGTTGGTGGCCGGCTGGGTCAGTCCGTTGCCGATGCCGGCGACCACCAGGCACGTCACCAGCCCGGCCCAGGACGTGACCAGCAGCGCGATCGCCAGCAGGCCCGCACCGCTGAGCAGGGCACCCGCCGTCATCGTGCGCGACGCCCCCACGCGCTCGGAGAGGCGACCACCGGGGGCGGACGTCAGCGTCGACGACAGCGCGAACAGCGCGACGGCGAGCCCGAGCGCCGCCTCGCCGAAGCCCAGCTCCGCGCGGACCAGCACCGCGACCGCACCGAGCATGATCGCCGGCAGCACCACGACCGTGCTCGCCAGCAGGGCGCCGGCCAGCAGCCGCCACGCGACGCCGTCACCGGCGCCGCCCCCCAGCGGCGGGCTCATGCGGTGCGCAGGGCCGCGATCGCCGCCCGCAGGCGTGTGCGCATGTCGGCGAGCGCCTCGTCGTCCGGGTACGGGTGGCGCGGCCAGAAGAAGCCGCGCAGGCCGTCCCGGCGCCGGCGGGGCACGACGTGCACGTGCAGGTGCGGGACGCTCTGGCTGATCACGTTGTTCGACGCCACGAACGTGCCCTGGGCACCGACGGCCTCGCGCAGCGCCCGCATGGTCAACTGCGTCGCGGTCAGCAGCGGCGCGGCCAGGCCGACGGGCAGGTCGACGAGCGTCTCGTGGTGCGCGCGCGGGACCAGCAGCACGTGGCCGTGGAAGACGGGCCGGATGTCGAGGAAGCCGACGACGTGCTCGTCGCGCAGCACGATGACGTCATCGTCGTCATCGGCCACGATCCGGCAGAAGGCGCAGGACGGGTCGGAGGTGCTCACGATCCGGCATGCTAGTCGGCCGGGCCACCGGCACGGGAGGGTCACCATGGCGACCGATCACGCGACCGCCTGGCGCGACGCGCTCGGCCGGTGGCGCATCCCCGACCACATCCTGGCCGCCGCGCCCGGCGATCCCTACCGGCTCTCACCCGGCACGTTCGCGGCACACGCTCAGCGGGCCCTACGCGAGCCACCGACGCGGACCCACCGCCGTGCCGCCGAGGCCCTCCCCGACGGCGGGGTGGTCCTCGACGTCGGGTGCGGCGCCGGCGCCGGCAGCCTCCCCCTGGCCGACCGCGCCGGCCTGCTGGTCGGCGCCGACCAGGGTGAGCAGATGCTCGCCGCGTTCGCCGACGCCGCGGCGTGCCTGGGGGTGCGCGCCCGGACCGTCGAGGGTGTGTGGCCCCGGGACGCCGACCGCGCACCGGTGGCTGACGTGGTCGTGTGCGTCCACGTGGTCTACAACGTCGCGGAGCTGGGCGCCCTCGTCGCGGCACTCACGGGGCACGCCCGGCGCCGGGTCGTGCTCGAGTTGCCGGCGCAGCACCCGCGCGCGTGGCTGGCACCCTACTGGCGGGCGCTGCACGACCTCGACCGGCCCGAGCGGCCGACGGCCGACGACGCGCTGGCCGTCGTCGCCGAGGCCGGGCACGACGTGCACCACGAGCGCTGGGAGCGCCCGTTCAGCCTCCGCGACGCGCCGCACGCCAAGCAGGTCGACCTGGTGGCGACGTCGGTCGCCGTCGGCGACGACCGGCGGGACGAGGTCGCCCGCCTGGTCGCCGACATCGGCGTGCCCGCGACGCGGGCGGTCGTCACGGCCTGGTGGGACGTCTGACGGTCGCCCTCAGTCCTGGGGCAGCTCGACCCTCGTCGGCACCTGCTCCGGGTCGTACGCGACCTGGCAGAAGCCGTGGTTGCAGTAGCCGAACGGGTTCTTCGACAGGTACTGCTGGTGGTGGTCCTCGGCGTAGAAGAACGCGCCGGCGTCGGCGAGCTCGGTCGTGATGGCCCCGAAGCCCGCATCGGTCAGCGCGGCCTGGTAGGCGTCCCGCGAGGCCTCGGCCTGCGCACGCTGCTCGTCACCGGTCGTGTAGATGGCCGACCGGTACTGGGTGCCCACGTCGTTGCCCTGGCGCATGCCCTGCGTGGGGTCGTGGTTCTCCCAGAACACCTTCAGCAGCACGTCGTAGCTGAC
>CAYVGE010000004.1:0-27208 GCA_964450395.1 uncultured Actinomycetota bacterium | reverse complement strand
AGCATCTGCTCGTAGCTCGTGATGTCCGGATCGTAGACGACGAGCACGACCTCGGCGTGCCCGGTCCGCCCCGAGCAGACCTCCTCGTACGTCGGGTTCGGCGTGTAGCCGCCGGCGTAGCCGACCGCGGTCGTCACGACCCCGTCGGTCTGCCAGTACAGCTGCTCGGCGCCCCAGAAGCACCCCATGCCGAACACGGCCTGCTCGGTGCCCTCGGGGAACGGCGGGTGGATCGGCTGCCCGTTGACGTGGTGCCGCTCGGCCGTGGGCAGCGCCCGGTCACGCCCCGGCAGGGCCTGCGACGGCTCGATCATCGACGTCTGCTTCCGCGCGAACCACATGGGAGCTCCTTTCGAGGGGACCACCACCATGCTAGGTCCCGACCGCTGCACCGGCGTGGCCGGTCAGGGCAGCAGCTGGCGGTGCAGGCGGCGCGAGGCGACCGCCGCTCCGGCGGCCGCCATCGCCAGCAGGAACGCGACGTGGCCGAGCAGCCCCCAGCCGACCGCACCGAGCGTGAGGCCCCGCACGAGCTGGACGCCGTGGTACAGCGGCGACAGCTGCGTGAGCAGCTGCAGGGGCCGCGGGTACACCTCCAACGGGTAGAACGTCGCCGAGAACAGGAACAGCGGCAGCAGCGCCAGGTTGACCATGTCGAGGTCGACCCAGCTACGCATGAACGTCACCGCCGCCATCCCGACCGCGCCGAACGCGAAGCCCATCAGCACGGCCGCGGGGATCGCCAGCAGCGCCCACGGCGCGCCGACCAGCCCCATCACGGCCATGACCAGCAGGAAGGCGCAGGCGTAGATCAGTCCGCGCAGCTGCGACCAGCCGATCTCCCCCACCGCCAGATCGGTCGGCGTCAGCGGCGTCGCCAGCATGGCGTCGTAGAGCTTGCCGTAGCGCAGGCGGAAGAAGATGTTGAACGTCGACTCGTAGACGGCGCCGTTCATCGCCGAGGCCGCCAGCAGCGCCGGCGCCGCGAATGCGGCGTAGCTCACCGGCGCGCCGTCGGGCCCGGTGACGTCGCCGACCAGCCGCCCGAGCCCGACCGTGATCGCGAACAGGTAGAACACCGGCTCGACGAAGCCCGACAGGAAGACCACCCACGCGTTGCGGGTGACCAGCAGGTTGCGCTCCATGATCCGCGCGGGCGCCCAGGCCGAGATCACGCCGCTCCCCCGCCCACGCTCACGAGATCAACCGCCGGTGGAACACCCGGCCCGCCAGCACGGCGCCGACCACGAGCCACGCCGCCAGGTAGGTGACGTGCGCAGGCCATGGCCAGGCCGGCGCCGTGCCCATCGTGATGCCGCGGATCAGCTCGATGGCGTGCCACAGCGGCACGCCGCGCGCGACCACCTGCAACCACGCCGGCAGCTGGTCGATCGGGAAGAAGGTGCCCGACAGCAGGAACATCGGCACCAGCCCGAAGCGGAACAGCCCGGCGAGCGCCGTCTCCCGCTCGATCGCGCCCGTGAACGCCATGACGGGGAAGGCGTAGGCCAGCCCGCACAGGACCACGACCGGCACCGCCGCCAGCCCGACGCCCACGCCGAAGGCCCCGAACAGCGCCGCGACGACCGCGAACACCGCGCTGGCGAACGTCACACGGAGGAGGATGTAGGCACCCTGGCCGAGCATCAGGTCGCGCGGCGTGATCGGGGTCGCCAACGCGGTGTGGTAGCTCTTCGTCCACTTGAAGCCCGCCATCACGGGGTAGGCGGCGTCGCCGACGCCGGTCTGCATGGCCTGGGCGGCCAGCAGGCCCGACGCGTAGAAGGTCAGGTACGACACCGCCCCCAGGCGACCGCCGCGGTCCACCAGCGACCCGAGGCCCAGCCCCATCGCCGAGAGGAACAGCACCGGGTTGACGAAGGTGGTGAACGCGCTGCCGCGCCAGGTGTGCCGGTAGGCCACCAGGTGGCCCTCGAGCACCCGCAGGACGCGACCCACGACACCAGCGCGTGGCCTGGCCCCGGCCGCGGGGGCCGCGTCGGTCGAGCCGGCCATCACTCGACCAGCCGGCGGCCGGTCAGCCGGAGGAAGACGTCCTCCAGCGAGGCCCGGCGGACCAGCGTGCCCGCGACCTCCACGCCGAGCCCGGCGACCGCGGCCGCCATGTGGTCGGCGTCCTCGCCGTAGAGGATGGCGCGGTCCGCCAGCACCTCGTGCCGGGAGCCGATCCCGTCGAGCGCACCGACCACGCCGTTGCCGCCCGGCAGGAAGCGCACCTCCAGCACCTCGCGGCCCGCGAAGGTCTCGATCAACGCACGCGGCGAGCCCTCCGCGACGATCCGCGCGTCGGCCATCACGACCAGCCGGTCGCACAGCTGCTCGGCCTCGTCCATGTAGTGGGTGGTCAGCAGCAGCGTCACGCCCTGCTGCGTCAGCTCGTACAGCCGGTCCCACACCAGGTGGCGCGCCTGCGGGTCGAGCCCGGTGGTCGGCTCGTCCAGCAGCACCATCGCGGGGGAGTTGATCAGCGCCCGGGCGATCACCAGCCGGCGCTTCATGCCACCCGACAGCACCGTGACCTTGTCGTCGGCGCGCTCGGTCAGCTGGGCGAAGGCCAGCAGCTCGGGGATCCGGCTCCGCACGTGCCTCCGCGACATCCCGAAGTAGCGGCCGTAGATGTAGAGGTTGTCGGCGACCGAGAGCTCCTCGTCGAGCGTGTTGTCCTGCGGCACCACACCGAGCCGCGCGCGGATGTCGGCACCGTCGACGTCCGGGTCGCGGTCGAGCACCCGCAGCGTCCCCGCCGTCGCCGGCGACACCGCGGCGATCATGCGCATGGTCGACGTCTTGCCGGCGCCGTTGGGCCCGAGGAAGCCGAACACCTCGCCGCGGCGGACGGCGAAGTCGATGCCGTCGACGGCGGTGAAGTCGCCGAAGCGCTTGGTCAGGCCCTCGGCACGCACCATGGCGTCACCGGTGGCGGTCCCCGCGCGGTCCTGGCGGGCGGCGGCGGGGCGGGTGGCCATGTCGACAGGCTAGCCTCGCCGTCCCCGGGGAAGGACCCCCACATGTCCGCCCCCGCCCCGGTCGTCGTGGTCACCGACCTCGACGGCACGCTGCTCGACCACGACACCTACGACGCCGGCCCCGCCGCACCGAGGATCTCCGCCCTCCAGGAGGCCGGTGTGGTCATCGTGTGCTGCTCGGCCAAGACGCGCGCGGAGCAGCTGGTCCACCGCCGCGACCTGGCGATCACCGGGCCGTTCATCGTCGAGAACGGCGCCGCGGTGTGCACCGACGCCGGCACCGAGCGGGTGCTCGGCCTCGGCTACGGCGAGGTGCGCGAGCGCCTCGCCGTGGCGGCGCGCGCCCTCGGCATCGGCGTGCGCGGGTTCGGCGACATGGACGTCGCGGAGGTGGCGCAGCGCACGAACCTGTCCCCCGCCGCCGCCGAGCTGGCCCGGCGACGCGACCACACGGAGCCGTTCGTGGTCCTCGACGCCGACCCCGGCGAGGCGGCGCTGCGCGACGCGCTGGGTGCCGCGGGGCTGGGGCTGCAGCGGGGGTCGCGCTTCTGGACCGCCTCGGGACGCCATGACAAGGGCGACGCCGTCGCGGTGCTGCGCCAGCTGCTGGCGGGTGACCCCGCGCGGGCACCGCTGCTGTACGGCCTGGGCGACACCCACAACGACACCGCGATGCTCGCCGCGGTCGACGTGCCGCTGCTGGTGCAGCGCCCCGACGGCACGTGGGCCGACATCGATCTGGACCGCTACGAGCGGATCGACGGGATCGGCCCCGCCGGCTGGGCGCTCGCGGCCGACCGCATCCTCGCCACCGTCCGCACCCACTGACCCGCCGGCCTCGTTCCGGCGGCCCGGGGTGGGGGCGCTGGTGGGGGTCAGGGCAGCCGCCAGTCGATCGGGTCGGCGCCGAGGCGCTCGAGCATGGCGTTGGTGCGGCTGAACGGCCTGGAGCCGAAGAACCCGCGCGACGCCGACAGCGGGCTGGGGTGGGCGCTCTCGATCACCGGGGTGTCGCCGAGCATCGACGTGAGGTTGCGCGCGTCGCGGCCCCACAGGATCGCGACCAGCGGCCGGTCACGGGCCACCAGCGCGCGGATCGCCTGCTCGGTGAACGCCTCCCACCCCTTGCCGCGGTGCGACGCCGGGGTGCCGGCGCGGACGGTCAGCACCCTGTTGAGCAGCATGACGCCCTGCCGGGTCCACGGGGTGAGGTCGCCGTCGGTGGGGCGGGGCAGCCCGAGGTCGGCTTCGTACTCGCTGTAGATGTTGGCCAGGCTCCTGGGCACCGGACGCACGTCCGGCGCGACCGAGAAGCACAGCCCGATCGGGTGGCCCGGCGTCGGGTAGGGATCCTGGCCGACCAGCAGGACCCGGACGTCGTCGAAGGGCTGCTCGAACGCGGCGAGGATGCGGCTGGGCGCGGGAAGGAACCGCCGCCCCGCCGCCTGCTCGGCCCGCAGGAAGTCACCGAGCTGCGCGAGGTTCCGGTGCTGCGACGCCATCGGCTCCGCCCACCCCGGCCCGACCAGGTCGCGCAGGTAGCGGATGGCCCGGTCGTCGTCGGCCGCCAGTGTGGGCTGCTGCGTCATGGGGGGTCCCCGGTCGGTGGTCGGACGGGCTCCCAGTGCTCTAGCAGGTGGCCGCGGGCGGACGCAAGCCGACGCCCCGGCCACCCGGGCAGGGGGCGGCGGGCGCGGCGGCGCGCAGGACGGTCGTCAGTTGACGCGCCGCTCCCGGCCCTGCCAGTAGGGCTCGCGCAGCTTGAACTTCTGCAGCTTGCCGGTCGCCGTGCGGGGCATGGCCTCGCGGAACTCGACCGACGTCGGGCACTTGAAGTGCGCGAGCTCCCCGCGGCAGAAGTCGATGATCTCCTGCTCGGTGGCGTGGGCGCCGTCCGCGAGGACCACCAGCGCCTTCGGTGTCTCGCCCCACCTGTCGTGCGGCACGCCGATGACCGCGGCCTCGGCGACCGCCGGGTGGCTGAACAGCACGTCCTCGACCTCGATCGACGAGATGTTCTCGCCGCCGGAGATGATGATGTCCTTCTTGCGGTCCTCGATGTGGAGGTGGTGCTCGTCGTCGATGCGGCCGGCGTCGCCGGTGTGGAACCAACCGTCCGCCAGCGCAGCGGCGGAGGCCTCGGGGTCCTCCCAGTAGCCGCCGAGGCAGTGGTTGGAGCGTGCGAGCACCTCACCCTCGTCGTCGACCGCGATGCGGACCCCGATGGCCGGAGCGCCGGCGCGCATGAGGTGCCGGGCGCGCTCGCGCGGGGAGAGGTCGTCGAGCTCCGCACGGGGCCGGTTGATCGTGAGCAGCGGCGCCGTCTCGGTCAGCCCGTAGATCTGGTTGAACTCCCACCCCAGCATGGCCTCGACCTGCTCGATCGTGGACGAGGGCGGCGGCGCGCCGGCGGCGACGATGCGGACCCGACCACTGCCGGGGACCTCACCGTCGACGGCCTCGGCGGCCTGCAGGACCGCGTCGAGGACGGCCGGGGCGGCGCACAGCAGCGTGACGCCGTGCTCGTCGATGCGCCGCAGGATCTCGGCACCGTCGACCTTGCGCAGCACGACGTGCTTGACCCCCATCGCGGTCGTCGCGAACGGCATCCCCCACCCGTTGGCGTGGAACATCGGCAGGGTGTGCAGGTACACGTCGCGGTCGTTGACGCCGATGTGCCAGCCGAACGAGGCGGCGTTGGTCCACAGGTTGCGGTGGGTCATCTGCACGCCCTTGGGGCTCGCGGTGGTCCCCGACGTGTAGTTGATCGTGGCGACCGCGGTCTCGTCGCGGTCCCACGCCACCGGTCGCCCTCCCTCGGCGTAGATGCCGGCGTCGTCGCGGCCCAGCACGAACGTCTGCTTCGCGCTGGTGCCCGACGCGACGTCCTCCAGCTCGGGGTCGACCAGCAGCACGTCGCAGCCGGAGTGCTCGACGATGAAGCCGATCTCCCTGGCGTTGAGCCGGTAGTTGATGGGCACCAGCACGCGCCCCCACATCGCAACCCCCCAGAACGACACCAGCATCCGGGCCGCGTTGTGCGACACGATGCCGACGCGCGCGCCCGGCTCGACGCCCATCCCGTCGAGCGCGGCAGCCTGCGCCTGCGCGAGCTCGAGCATCCGGGCGTAGGTGAAGGTGCCGCCGTCGAGCGGCTCGGCCGGCTGCTGCGGTTCGTCGACGACCGCGGTCCGCCGCCCGTAGACGAGCGCCGCACGCTCGAGGTGGTCGGCGATCGTCAAGGGCACGTGCATGGCCGGCTCCTGTTCCCGGTCGCGGCCGGGCCCGCCCCTCGCGCCCGTGCAACGCCCGGCACCTCATGCAACCGCAGGCCGCCCGGGCGGTCAACCACCGACCGGGCGGCCCACGACGAACGCCGACCCCCGGCGCGGGAGCCGGGGGTCGGCGCGGCCGTCGCCGGTCAGTGGACCAGCTCCAGCGTGAGGGGGTAGCGGTACGGGTGGCCGTCGGCGGCCCGGATGGCGGCCAGCACGGTGAGCACCAGCCAGCCCACCGCGAGCACGATCGTGGCCGGGACGACGATCAACAGCCCGAGGCCGATCGTCACGATGCTCAGCGCGACGCCGGCGGCGACGTAGATCAGCAGCGACAGGTTGAAGTTCAGTGCCTGCCGGGCCTGCTCGGCCGCGAACGGGTCCCGCTCGCGCTGCCAGAGCCAGACGGCCAGCGGGCCGACGAAGCCGGGCACGCCGACCAGAGTGATCAGCGCCGACAGGTGGGCCAGCGCACCGAGGTTGCGGCTGTCGGTCGAGGGCGCGGCGGTCGGGGGCGGGGCGGACGGCGGCGTCCAGAAGTCGTCGCCCGTGTCGGTGGCATCGTGGGCCGGGTCGTCGACCCGGACATCATCGGTTGCGGTCGTCATCTCGAACACCCTTTCCGGGTTACCGTGGGAACTGACGACAGTGTCCGACCGGATCCGCGCCGGAGCCATCGGGGAACCACCCCTGGTGCGGTCAGGGTCCCGGACGCCGAGCCAGGGAGCCAGGTGTGGTCGACCTCGTGCCGTGGGTCTTCACGACCGGTTGGGCCAGCGGCGTCAACGCCTACGCGGTGGTGCTCGTGCTCGGCCTGCTCGGGCGCCTGGCCGGCGTCGACGCCGTCCCCGTGGCGCTGCAGCGCACCGACGTCCTGGCAGCGGCCGCGCTGCTCTACGCGCTGGAGTTCGTCGCCGACAAGGTCCCGTGGCTGGACTCGACCTGGGATGCCGTGCACACGGCGATCCGCCCGACGCTGGGCGCGGCGATCGGGCTGCTGCTGGCGGGTGACGCGAGCACGATCGACCAGGCGCTGGCGGCGGCCGCCGGTGGGTTGACCGCGCTGGCGAGCCACGCGGTCAAGGCCGGGCTGCGCGCGGCCGTCAACACCTCACCGGAGCCCGCGAGCAACGTCGCCGTCAGCGTCGCCGAGGACGTGACGGTCGCCGGCGTGATGGGCCTGGCGATCGCCGCGCCGTGGGTGGCGGCCGCAGTCGCCGCGCTGCTGCTGGGGCTCGGGCTGACGATGGTGGCCTTCGTGGCCTCGCGCGTCCGCAGGGCCCGGCAGCGTCGGCGCGAACGGGCCGACGCGCCGCCCGGCCGCGTGGGCTGAGCCGCCGGCCGGATCAGCGGCGGGACCAGATCGCGACCGGGCGGCCGCGGTCGGTCTGGGTCGGCGCCTCCGGGTGGCTGCGCAGGCCGTCCGGCAGGTGGGCGCCGGCCGCCGTCCAGGCCACGATTGCGGCGTCGAGGACGTCGTCGGGCGGCAGGCGGTCACCGCCCTCGACGTGCGAGGGCACCACGACCCCGACCGACCGCAACGCGTCGAGCCGCGCCAGCACCCCGTTCCAGCTGCGCTTGCCCGCCAGCGCCCGCCCGGTCAGCAGGTGGAACGCCAGCTCGGGGTGCACCTCCAGGAGGCCGACGCCCGCCGCGACCGCCAGGTCGGCCTGGGCGACCTTGGGCACGAGGTTCCAGCTCTGAACCGACAGGCCCGCGCCGGTCGTGCGGCGCGACAGCGCGTTCGCGCTCGCGTGGTCCGGCAGGTCGCCGGCCAGCCACGCGTCGACGACCGACCGGCACGGCGCGGCGAACACCGACGACCGCGCGTGGGGCAGCCGCGAGCGCGCGGCGACGTCGGCCTGCCGGCGCGCGACGTCGAGCAGCCCGACGGGGATGTCGATGCCGACGGGCACATCACCCCAGCGGACCGGCGCATCGACGGGATCGTCGACGCGGGCCACCTCGGCCACCGCGCCGTCGTCGAGCACCACCGCGACCCAGCCGTCGCGCGTGCCGTCCAGGCCGACCGCCCGCCGGCTCACACCCGCTGCGGCGCGGGGTTGCCGGCCTCCGCCGCCGCCCGGCGGATGTCGGCGAACCACAGCAGCACGAACCCGATGACGAAGAACACGACGAGTGACAGGATCGCGACGCGGTAGCTGCCCGTCACCTGCACCGCGACGCCGAACAGCAGCGCCCCGATCCAGCTGGTGCCGCGGTCCGAGATCTCGTAGGCACTGAAGTACTCGGCCTCGGCGCCGGCCGGGATCATGTGGCTGAACAGCGAGCGCGACAGGGCCTGCGTGCCACCGAGCACCAGCCCGATGCAGCCGGCCAGCACGTAGAAGGGCGTCACGGCACCGGCGGGCAGCACGTAGGCGTAGATCAGCACAGCGGCCCAGATCACCAGGCTCGCCAGGACCACCCGCTTGGCGCCGAAGACGTCGGCGAGCCGGCCGAGCAGCAGCGCGCCGCCGACCGCGACGAACTGCACGATCAGCACGGCGATGACGATGACGTCCTGCGGCAGGCCGAGCTCGGCGTCAGCGAACAGCGCGGACTGGGAGATCACTGTCTGGACGCCGTCGTTGAACAGCAGGTACGACCCGAGGAACAGCAGCGTCGCGGGCGCTGCGCGCAGTCGGCGCAGGGTGGCGGCCAGCTGGCCGAAGCCGCCGGCGGCCATCGCGCGTGGCGGTGCGTCGCGCAGGCCCGCGAGCGGCACGACGGTGAACACCGCCCACCAGCCGCCCGCCGCCACGATGCTGATGCGCACGGCGGTCGCCACGTCGACGCCCAGCCGCCCCGCGGACGCCAGCCGCAGGAGCACCAGGTTGGCGGCCAGCAGCAGCCCGCCGCCCAGGTAGCCCAACGCCCACCCGCGCGACGACACCCGGTCGCGCTCCTCGGTGCCGGCGATGTCGGGCAGCCAGGCGTTGTAGACGACGATCGAGCAGGTGAAGGCCACGGTCGTGACGAGGAACAGCAGCCCGCCCAGCAGGTACCGGTCGCCGCCGACGAGGTACAGCAGCATCGTGCCGATCGCGCCGGTGTAGGCCAGCAGCCCGAGCAGCAGGCGGCGGCGCCCGGTGCGGTCGACCAACGCGCCGACCAGCGGCATCGCCAGCACCTGCAGCAGGGCCGACAGCGAGACCAGGTACGGGTAGTACGCGGCGGCGCGGATCGGGATGCCCAGCGGCCGGACGAAGCCGTCGACCGCGGCCGCGTCGGCCAGCGAGGTCAGGTAGGGGCCGAGGAACACCGTGAGCACGGTCGTCTGGAACGCCGAGTTCGCCCAGTCGTAGACGTACCAGGCCCGCTGCTCGCGACGTGGTCCTGCGCCCGACCGCCTACCCGCCATGCCACTGGCCACGGGCGACCAGGACGTCTCGCAGCTCCTCGATCGCGTCGGTGATGATGCCGTCGACTCCGAGGTCCAGCAGCACCCGCATCGTCGCCGGATCGTTGATGGTCCACACGTGCACCTGCAGGCCCCGCTCGTGCGCGAACCGGATGCAACGTGGCTCGGCGAGCGGCACCGGCCCGTAGCGGACCGGCATCTGGACGCAGCGCACGCCCGCCGGGACCCGGTAGCCGGGCAGCAGCCGCCAGGCCGCCAGGCGCAGGCGGAGCAGCTCGCCCGGCCCCATCGACGTGCAGAGCGCGTCGCCGAACGCCGCGCGCATGCGCCGCAGCCGGTCGTCGGAGAACGAGCCGACGCAGACCCGGTCCACGGCGTCGTGGGTGCGCAGCACGTCGATCAGCGGCTCGACGGCGTCGTCGCACTTGGGATCGACCACGAGGCGGGCGTCGGGGAACGCCTTGAGCACCTCGACGAACCGCGGCACCGGCTCTCGGCCGCCGATGCGCAACGCCGACAGCTGCGCCCACGTCAGCTCGCGCACGAGCCCGCCGGTCCCGGCGACCCGGCCGAGGCGGCTGTCGTGGAAGGCGATGAGCTCGCCGTCGGCGGTCAGCCGCACGTCGGTCTCGAGGTGGGTGTAGCCCAGCTCGACGGCGCGGGCGAACGACGCGAGCGTGTTCTCGATGCCGTCGAGCGAGCCACCGCGGTGGGCGATCGCGAGCGGGACCGGGGCGTCAAGGAAGGGGTGCACGCCATGAAGCTACCCGCCCGGCGGGCACCGATAGGATCGCCCCGGGTGCACCGACGAGCGAGGACGGTGGTGACGGTGACAGCTCCGCGGTACTACGCCGACTACCTGCAGCTGCCGCGGCTGCTGGACGCCCAGCGCCCCGTCAGCTCGCTGGACGGCGCACCCGCCCACGACGAGATGCTGTTCATCGTCGTGCACCAGGCGTTCGAGCTGTGGTTCAAGCAGATCCTGTGGGAGCTCGACGCGGTCATGGACACGATGGCCGGCGACACCGTGCCGGCACGCGAGCTGAGCCGCGCCGTCGCCCGCCTGCGGCGGATCACGACGATCCAGCCGCTGCTGCAGGCGCAGCTCGAGGTGCTCGAGACGATGACCCCGCTGGACTTCCTGGACTTCCGCGACGCGCTGGTGCCGGCGTCGGGCTTCCAGAGCACGCAGTTCCGCCTGATCGAGAACCGCCTGGGCGTCCCTGCCGATACCCGCCTGCGCATCAAGGGTGCCGCCTACCACTCCCGGCTGACCGCCGACGACCGCGCGCAGGTCGAACGGGCCGAGCGGGAGCCGTCGCTGCACGACCACGTGGACCGCTGGCTGGCACGCACCCCGTTCCTGCGGTTCGGGGACTTCGACTTCTGGCGGGCGTACCGCGCCGCCGTGGACGACATGCTCGACCGCGAGCGGCGGATCATCGCCGACAACCCCAACCTCGACGACGACGCGCGCCGCGAGCAGATCGCCAGCCACGCCGCCACGGTCGACGACTTCCGGGCGCTGTTCGACCGCGACCGGCACGCCGAGCTCGTCGCCCGCGGGCAGCGCCGGCTGTCGCACGACGCGCTGCTGGCGGCGCTGCTGATCACGGTGTACCGCGACGAACCGATCCTCCACCTGCCGTTCCAGCTGCTGGTCGCGCTGACCGACATCGACGAGGGCTTCACCGCGTGGCGGTACCGCCACGCGCTGCTGGTGCGCCGCATGATCGGCGACAAGGTCGGCACGGGTGGCACGTCGGGTCACGTGTACCTCGCGAAGGCCGCCGAGCGCCACCGCGCGTTCGGTGACCTGTTCGCGCTGCCGACCTACTGCATCCCGCGGTCCCAGCTGCCCGTGCTGCCGCCCACGGTCCGCCACCAGCTGGGCCTGCGGTGGGAGGCCGGGACGGAGCGCCCGTGACGCCGGTCGACCTGAAGTCCGGCTTCGCGGCGACCCTCGACGCCGACCCGGACCGCCTGCACGTCGCCGCCCACAGCCACCACCCGTGGCCGGACGTCGCCCGCGACGCCCAGCTGACGGCGTGGCGCGACGCGACGGTGCTGCTGGACCGCAAGTGGGACCACGTGTTCGCCGAGGTGCTGCCGGAGGCGCAGCGGTGGATCGCGCACCGCCTGGGCCTGCCCGACCCCGCCACGATCGCCGTTGCGCCGAACACCCACGAGCTGGTCACGCGCATCCTGTCGTGCCTGGACCCGCCGGTGCGCATCCTGACCACCGACGGCGAGTTCACCAGCTTCGAGCGCCAGGTCCGCCGCCTGGCCGAGGACGGCCTGGTCAGCGTCGAACGCGTGCCGGTCGAGCCGTTCTCCACGATCGACGCGCGGCTGGCCGAGCGCGCGGCCACCGGTGGCTACGACCTGCTGTTCGCCAGCCACGTGCTCTACACCAGCGGCGTCGTGCTCGACGTCGACGCCGTGGTCGCCGCGGTGCCCGACGACCGTCCCATGGTGGTCATCGACGGCTACCACGGGTTCATGGCCCTCCCGACCGACCTGTCGGGCATCGCCGACCGCGCCTTCTACACGGCCGGCGGCTACAAGTACGCGATGGCCGGCGAGGGCGTCTGCTTCGTCCACTGCCCGCCCGGCTACGGCGAGCGCCCGCGCGACACCGGGTGGTTCGCCGACTTCGCCCACCTCACCGGGGGTGCGGGCGCCCGCACGGCCTACGGCCCCGGGGGGCGACGGTTCCTGGGCGCGACGTTCGATCCCACACCGCTGCACCGCTTCTGCGCGGTCCAGCGCTGGCTCGACGACGCCGGTGTCGACGTCGCCGCGATCCATGCCCACGTGCGCCACCTGCAGCACCGCCTGCTCGAGCGGCTGCCGGACCGGCCCGGCCTGCTGGGCCCGGCGGGTCCCGTGGCCGCGCCCGGCGCGCCGGGCGGTCACGGGCACCTGCTGGCGTTCCCGGTCGCCCGGGCCGCCGCGGCCGTGGCGGCCCTGGCCCGCCGCAACGTCGTCGTCGACCACCGCGACGGTCACGTGCGGGTGGGGCTCGGCGTGTACCACGACGAGCGCGACATCGACCGGCTGCTCGACCGCCTGTGAGTGCGCACCGGCGGCCGTCGCCGGTGTCGTACCGGCGGTGCCGACCACCGCCCACCGGCTCGTCGGCCCTGCCTCGACCGGACACGATTGACCGGGCGGTCCCGCGGCGACAGTCACGGGTGCGCCGGTCGGCGCACGAGCTCGACCCAGCGACGGGAGAAGAAGCGACGATGACGACGGTGGCAGTGCTCGGGACCGGGTACATGGGTGCCCCCATGGCCCGCAACATCGCAACGGCGGGCCACGACGTCCAGGTGTGGAACCGCACGCGCGCCAAGGCCGAACCGCTGGCCGGCGACGGCGTGACGGTGGCCGACGACCCGGCGGAGGCCGTCCGCGGCGCCGACGTCGTGGTGACGATGCTCAGTGACGGCCCCACCGTCGGGGACGTCATCGGGCAGGCGGCCGGCGGGATCGGCGACGACGTCGTCTGGCTCCAGATGAGCACCGTCGGCGTCCACTGGGGCGCCGAGCTCGCCGACGCCGCGGACAAGCTGGGGGTGACCTACGTCGACGCGCCGGTGCTGGGCACCAGGGCGCCGGCCGAGCAGGGTCAGCTGGTCGTGCTCGCGGCCTCGGACGCCGACGTGGCCGACCGGGTGCAGCCGCTGTTCGACGCGGTCGGCTCGAAGACGATCTGGCTGGACGAGGCGGGCCAGGCCAGCCGGCTCAAGGTCGTCATCAACGCCTGGATCACCGCGCTGACCGCTGCCCTCGCCGAGTCCGTCGCGCTGGCGGAGCACCTCGACCTCGACCCCCACCGGTTCCTCGAGGCGGTCGACGGCGGCGCCGTCGGCGCCCCGTACGCCCAGATCAAGGGCCCGATGATGATCGACGGCGAGTACCCCACCAGCTTCCCCGTGCGGCTGGCGCGCAAGGACAGCAACCTGGTCCTCGACGCGGCCGGCGACGGCCCGACGCTGCGGGTCGCCGCCGCCGTCGCCGAGGCGTTCGCCGCCGCGGACGACGCCGGCCACGGCGGGGAGGACATGGCGGCCGTGCGGCGCGCGGTCTGAGCGACCCGAGATCGACGACGGCGATGTTGACGCTGTTCCACGACTACACCTCGCCCGCGTCGGCGGTGGCCGTCGCGCGCCTCCAACGACTGATCGACGAGGGCGCGGGCGCGGCCATCGTGGGCACCGAGGCCATCGGCGTGGCCACCGTGCTGCCGGTGACGCTGGACCTGCTGGCCGAGCTCGACGCGGTCGCCGACGCGGCGGCCGCGGAGGGCCTCGAGCTCCGGCGTCCGCCGAACGTACCGCCGACCGCCGCGGCCCACCTGGTCGAGGAGGTGGCCGCCGCGCACGGCCTGGCGGCGGCGTGGCGCCGGAGGTGCTACGACGCATACTGGGCCCACGGCACCGACATCGCCGCGACGGATCTGCTGCGCGACCTGGCCGTGGAGGTCGGGTTGCCCGCCGGCGAGGTCGACCGGACGCTCGACGACCGCGTCGCACTGGCCGCGATCCGACGCCGCTTCGCCGGTCACCGGCGCAACGGCATCGGCGGCGTCCCGACGATCGCCTACGACGGCACGCTGGTGCCCGGCCTCCTCGACATCGACGATCTGCGCACCCTGACGGCGCTCTAGCCGACGGCGCCGTCGGTACCGCACCGCACCACCATCCCGAGGGACTACGATCACCCAGTGGCTACGACACTCCTGGCCGATCGCTACGAACTGCGGCACCAGCTGGGCCGCGGCGGCATGGCGACGGTGTACGAGGCCCATGACGACCTGCTCGACCGGGCGGTCGCCGTCAAGCTCCTGCGCGCCGACTCGCTGGCCGACGCCACCGCCCGGCAGCGCTTCGCGGGCGAGGCGCGCAACGCCGCGAGCCTGACCCACCCGCACGCGGTCGCCGTGTACGACGTCTCGGCCAGCGGCGACCAGCCGTTCATCGTCATGGAGCTGGTGCGTGGCTCGACGCTCGAGGACGAGCTCGACGCGTCGGGCCCGATGGACCCCGCCGCGGTCGTGGCGGTCGGCAGCCAGGTGCTCGCCGCACTGCACGCGGCGCACCGCAAGGGGCTGGTGCACCGCGACATCAAGCCGGCCAACATCCTGCTGCCCGATGGCAGGGTGCCCACCCGCCCCGACGAGCTGCCCGGCATCAAGCTCGCCGACTTCGGCATCGCCAAGGCCGCCCACGAGGCCACCGTGGGGCTGACGATGGTCGGCCAGGTGATCGGCACCCCCAAGTACCTGTCCCCAGAGCAGGTCAAGGGCGAGCGGGCGACCCCGCTGTCGGACCTGTACGCGACGGGGGTGGTGCTCTACGAGATGCTCGCGGGGCGCCCGCCGTTCGAGCACGACAACGCGGTGGGCCTGGCGCTCGCCCACCGGGAGGACGAGCCCCCGCCGCTGGACCAGCTGAGGCCGGGGCTGGACCCGGCGCTGGTCGCGCTGATCCACCAGGCGCTCGACAAGGATCCCGCCGACCGGCCGGCCGACGCCGACGCGATGCGCGACGCGCTGCTGTCCGGGGCCCGCGCGACGACCGGCACCCAGCTGCTGCCGGGGCCGGCGGCGGGTACCCGGGCGATGCCGCGGCCCGCGCCGCCGGCGGAGCCCACGGGGCCGACCCGGACGGCCCCCGTCGCGCCACCACGCCGGCGGCGTGGACGTCGCGTGCTCGCGTGGGTGGTCGCCCTGACGCTGCTCACGCTCGTCGCCTACGCCGCGGGGCAACGCCTGGCCGGCACCCCGACCGATCAGCCGACCGCGCCGGCGTCCGCGCCGGCCGGCGACGGCGGTGGGCAGGCGCCCGCGGGCGGCCAGGACCAGGATGGCCAGGACCAGGACGGCGGGGACCAGCAGCAGGAGCAGGACCAGCCACAGGAGCAGGACCCCGCCGACGCGCCCGATGGCGAGCCCGACCCCGGCGGCGACGACGCACCCGGGGACGGGGCGCCCGACGAGGCCGCTCCGGTCGTGCCCGAGGAGGGTCCCACGGGCTGACGGGGGCCGGTCAGCCGGCGTCGATCGCCGCGAGCAGGCGGTCGGCGGCGGCGTAGGGATCCAGCTCCCGCCGCGCGACCGCGGCCGCGAGCTCGTCGAGGCCCGCCGCGCCGGCGACGGCCGCGGTGCGCTCGCGGACGGTGCCGAGCGCCAGCTCGCGGATCTGCAGGCGCGCCCGTCCCTGCCGGCGCCGTCCCAGGGACCCGCCGGCCACCAGGTCCTCGCGGTGGGCGGCGATCGCGTCCCGCAGCTCCTCGACGCCCTCGCCGGTGCTCGCGGTCGTCGCGATGATGGGCGCGTCCGCGCCGGTGCCGCCGAGCGCCTGCAGCTCGCGGAGCTCGCGCGCGGTCCGGTCGGCTCCCGGCCGGTCGGCCTTGTTGACGCAGAACACGTCGGCGACCTCGAGGATGCCCGCCTTCGCGGCCTGGATGGCGTCGCCCATGCCCGGCGCGACCACCACGACGGTGGTGTCGGCCAGCGCCGCCACCTCGACCTCGGCCTGGCCGACGCCGACGGTCTCGACCACGACGACGTCGAAGCCGGCGGCGTCGAGCGCCAGCAGCGCCTGGGGCGTCGCCCAGCTGAGGCCGCCGAGCTGGCCCCTGCTGGCCATCGACCGGACGAACACGCCCTCGTCGAGCACGTGGTCCTGCATGCGGACCCGGTCGCCCAGCAGGGCGCCGCCGGAGAACGGCGAGCTGGGGTCGATCGCCAGCACCGCGACCGTGTGGCCCTGCGCGCGCCAGGCCGTGAGCAGCGCACTGACCAGCGTCGACTTGCCCGCCCCGGGCGAGCCGGTGATCCCGACCAGCGCGGCGGCGCCGGTGTGCGGGTGCAGCCTGCCGACGAGCCGGCGAACGGTGTCGGCGTCGCCGTCCTCGATGCGGGTGAGCACGCGGGCCAGCGCCCGGCGCCCGCCCGCGACCAGGTCGTCGACCAGCGCGGTGGGGTCCATGGGCACGGCAGCCTAGCGAGCCGCACCCCCCGACGCGTGACGCCTACGCGTCGGCCTCCAGCAGCACGGCGTCGCCCTGGCCGCCGCCGCCGCACAGCGCCGCCGCGCCACGGCCGCCACCGCGACGGCGCAGCTCGAGCAGCGCCGTGCCGACCAGGCGCGCCCCCGTGCAGCCGATCGGGTGGCCCAGCGCGACCGCGCCGCCGTTGGGGTTCACCACGGCCTCGTCGACGCCGAGCAGGTCCGCAGCGTGCAGCGCCACGGCCGCGAAGGCCTCGTTGAGCTCGTAGAGGTCGTGGCCCGCCGGGTCCAGGCAGTCCCTGTCCGTCGCGCGCCGGATCGCGGCCGCCGGCTGGTGGTGCAGCGCGGTGTCGGGGCCGGCGACCGTGCCGTACGCCAGCACCCGGCCCAGCACGGGCAGCGCCTGGTCGCGGGCCACCGTGGCGCTGACCAGGACCAGCGCGGCGGCGCCGTCGGACACCTGGCTGGCGTTGCCGGCAGTGATGGTGCCGTCGGCCGAGAACGCCGGGCGCAGGCCGGCGAGCCGCTGGACGGTGGTGTCGGCCCGTACGCCCTCATCGGAGGCCACGGTCACCGGTCCACCCCGGCGCTGCGGCACCTCGACGGCGACGACCTCGTCGTCGAACCGCCCGTCCTTCCACGCGGTCGCCGCGCGCTCGTGCGACCGGACCGCCCAGGCGTCCTGCCGGGTGCGGTCGATGCCCAGCGCCGCGTTGGTGCGGTCGGACCCGGCGCCCATGTGCTCGTCGGCGAACGCGCACCACAGGCCGTCGTGGATGGTGGCGTCGACCAGCGGCGCGTCACCCAGGCGGTAGCCCGTGCGGCCGCGGGGCAGCAGGTAGGGGCCGTTGCTCATCGACTCCATGCCGCCGGCGACCACCACGTCGGCCCGGCCGAGCTGGATCTGCTGCGCCGCCAGCGCGACGGCGCTCGTCCCCGACAGGCAGACCTTGTTGATCGTGGTGGCCGGCACGTCCATCCCGATGCCGCCGGCCCGCGCCGCCTGCCGGGCGGTGATCTGCCCCTGGCCGGCCTGGACGACGTGGCCCAGCAGCACCTCGTCGACGTGGTCGGCGGGCACGCCCGCACGCGCCAGCGCCGCGGTGATCGCGGCACCGCCCAGGTCCATTGCCGACAGGGGGGCCAGCGCGCCCAGCATCCTGCCGATCGGTGTGCGGGCGTAGCCCACGATGACGGCGTCGTCCACGGTGCCCTCCCGGCCGGGTCCCGACGCCCAGTGTGCCGGGCGGCCGGGCCGGCTGCGGCACGGGTAGCGTGGACCGGACCCTGACGCCACGCCCCGGAGCATGCATGCACCTGCAGCGGATCGACCACGTCGGGTACGCGGTGACCGACCTGGAGGAGGCGATCGCCCACCACCGCGACCTGTACGACCTCGAGGTCGTCCACCGCGAGCGGATCGAGTCCGACGGGGTCGCCGAGGCGCTCCTGGCGGTCGGCGACAGCTACCTGCAGCTGCTCGAGCCCCTCCACGACCGCTCGCCGGTGGCCCGCTTCATCGAGCGCAACGGGGGGCCGGGCGTCCACCACATCGGCTACGGCGTCGCCGACGTCGAGGCCGCGCTGACCCAGCTGCGGGGGCAGGGGATCCGGTTGGTCGACGACCACCCGCGTCCAGGATCACGTGGCTGCACCATCGCGTTCCTGCACCCGACGTCGGCGTTCGGCGTGCTCGTCGAGCTCGTCGAGGACCCGACGCTGACCTGACTCGCCGCTACACTCGTCGCGTGAGCTTCTTCGACCGGTTCCGGCGGCGCAACAAGCCCGCGAGCGGCGGGCCGACCGCGAAGACGATCGCCGAGCTGGAGGAGTTCATGGCGTCGCGCGCGGGCGTCGAGGCCTTCGCGGAACCGCCCACGTCGATCTACGCCATGACGATGGTCGTCGTCGCCGCCGACGGGGAGTACCTCCGGCGTCCCGTCAAGGACGACAAGCAGGCGCGCACGCTCACGCGCAAGCACGGCGTGCCCCTCTACGACGCCCGGATCGTCGGCTACCCCCGGCGCATGCGGGAGTACGACCGCGGCGTGCGCTCGTCGGGCATCAGCCTCGACGACCTCCCGCCCCTCGAGACGATCGAGGACCGCGAGGAGTAGCGGGAGGCGCCCTCAGCCGGTGCCTGCGCCCGCCTGCCCGGTCATCCTGACCGCCATCCCGTAGCGCAGCACGTGCCGGTCGCCCGGCAGCAGCGCCGTCATCGCGAGCACGGGGACGCCGTCGTCGTCGAAGGCGGTGCGCAGCACCGTCAGGACGGGCACCCCGGTCGCGATCTGCAGCTCCTGCGCCTCGGCTGGGGTCGGCATGCGCACGCCGACCTCGTCGTCGAGCCGCGCCAGGGGGTGGCCGACCTCGTCGAGTGCCGCCGCCATGGCCACGTGCAGTGGGCCCGGCTGGTCGATGCCCGTGCCGCCGACCAGGTCGACCGCGGCGAAGCTGTCGATCACGTGGCTGGGCGCACCGCCGCGCAGCGCCAGGCGGTGCCGCGCGACGACGCGCTGCCCGGGCTGGATGCGCAGGCGCTCGGCGACGTCCGGCGGCGCCGACACGGTCGTGACGGTGAGCTCGTCGCCGTCGCCGTCGGCGGCGCCGGCGAGCTCGACTGCGAGGACGTCGGCGGCGTTGTGCTCGACGGTTCGTTCGACGCGGGTGCCCGGGCGGGCGGGACGCTCCGCCGGCAGGTCCGCCACGAACGACCCCCGCCCCTGCCCCGTCACGACGAGCCCCTCGGTCCGCAGCACGCCCAGTGCCAGGCGGACCGTGTTGCGCGAGACGCCGTAGCGGTCCATCAGACGGGCCTCGGTCGGCAGCTGCCCGCCGGGCGTCAGTTCCCGCTGCTGGATCTGCACGCGCAACTCGTCCGCAACCTGGCGGTACAGCGGCCGACTGGTCCGCTCATCCAGGCCCATGGCATCGCCTCCGAGCGGTCTTGACTCGAACTAGTTCCTGCGTCAATATGACACCTGTATGGGATGAGTGGTATAGGTGTTCCCAGCGGCGACGATGCCCGTACAGAACTGCAGCGTAGCGCAGTGTGACACACGGACGCGCGCCTGGCTGATGTCATTTCGTTCACCGAACGAGTAGTCCGATCCGACCATGGAAGGTGGACCGCCATGGCGCAACATGACGACACGCGGCGCCGCCAGGGGTCCCCATACTCGCGGACCGGGCTGTTCCCCTGGGGCAACACCTACGACGTGCCCGCGCGGCCCGAGCCGTCGGGCCACAGCACGCAGACGCCGTGCCACCTGCGGACGGTGCTGCTCACCTCGAGCGCCGAGCAACGGCTGCCCTGCCCGGCGTGCGGCCGCCTGTGGCAGGTCCGGGTGCGGACCGACGCCACGCCGCCCATGGCGCGCTGGACGGCGTAGCGCCCGGGCCGTCAGGCGAGCGTGACCCGCTCGACGAAGACGGTCTCGAGCGGCTCCTCGCCGCGGGTCGGGACGTCGGCGATGGCGTCGACGACGTCCATGCCGCCGGTCACCCGGCCGAACACGGCGTACTGGGGTGGCAGCCCGACGTCGTCGAGGCAGATGAAGAACTGGCTGCCGTTGGTGTCCGGACCGGCGTTGGCCATCGCCAGGGTGCCCCGCGGGTACCCGTGCTCGCGGGCGACCTCGAGCTCGTCGGCGAACCGGTACCCCGGTCCGCCGGTGCCCGTCCCGGTCGGGTCGCCCATCTGGACGACGAAGCCGGGCACGATGCGGTGCACGACGGTCGCGTCGTAGAACTCGCGGCCTGCCAGGAACGCGAAGTTGTTCGCCGTCTCCGGTGCGCCGTCAGCGTACAGCTCGACGTCGATCTCCCCGCACGACGTGGTGATGCGCGCCGTCGGGCGGCCGCCGTCGAGCACCTGCTCGGCGGCGGTGAACCGCGGCTTCTCGGTGCCGTACCCCTCGGGCACGGCACCGTCACACGCCACCTGGATGTCTGCTGCGTCCATGACCTCGCTCCTGTTCGTCGTCGACCCGGCCTACGGGTCACCGTCCCCGCCGGCGCCGTCCGACGCCTCGACGATCTCGACGTCGTCGATGTGCACGACCTCGCCCGGGGTCTCGCCGTTGGGGCCGATCGTCTCGATGTCCCCGATGCGCTCGAGCACGTCGAGGCCCTCGGTCACCGTCGCGAACCGCGCGTACGACGGGTCCAGCTCGAACTGCTCGTTGTAGACGAAGAAGAACTGGCTGCCGCCGGTGTCCGGACCGGCGTTGGCCATCGCCACGGCACCCGGCGGGTAGCCCTCCTCCTCGGCGAGCTCCAGCTCGTCGGGGATGGTGTAGCCGATCTGCCAGTCGGCCTGGTTGGTGCCCGAGCCCGTCTGCAACGCGCCGATCGACGTCGCGTTGCGGAAGATCTCCAACCCGTCGAAGAAGCCCTCCTGCGCCAGGAAGACGAAGCTGTTGACCGTCTCGGGCGCCTCCTGTTCGGCGAGGTCGATCGTGATCTCGCCGCATGACGTCGTGATGACGGCCCGGTAGTCGACGCCGTCGTCGAGCACCTGGTCCGGCTCGTCGTAGGTCTGCTTCTCCTCGCCCGCACCCTCCGGCGCCGACGCGCCGCACGCGACCTCGCGGTCGGCGACCGCCTCGGCGGCCTCGCTGGCCTGCCGCGCCGCCTCGCTGGCGGCCTCGGCGGCCGCCCGCTGCTGCTCCGCCGACGCCGCGCGCTCCTGGACGACCGTGAAGCCGATCAGGCCCAGGCCGACGACGACCACCGCCGCGACGATCCCCGCGGTGGCCAGCGCGCGCCGGCGCTCGGCACGACGCGCTGCCTCGCGGGCAGCGCGCTTGCCGGCCTTCGCTTCCCGTCTGGTCTGCTTGCGGTTCGCCACGGGGGATCAGATCCTGGCAACGTCGGAGGGTGCGCGGGATCGCGCCGGTCGGGATCGGCGCCGGCGCGGGGTCGAGCGCCCGCGTGGCGGTGCGGAGAGCGTGGAGGTGGTCAGCTGGCGGCGCCGTCGCTGCGGCGGACCTCGAGCCGCCAGCAGTGGCTGTGCCAGTGGCGCCGGAGGTCGCTGTCGCCCACGGGCCACACGACGACGTGCGCTTCGCCCTCGCCGACGACGTTGCCGCAGTCCGGGCAGGTGTACTCCTTGGCCGCGTCCGCCCCGTCGATGTGGCGGACCTCGTAGCCGGGAAGCTCGAACTCGTCGTCGTACCGGGAGCCGGCGACCAGATCGCTCACGTCACGCAACGCGTTGGGGTTCTGCCAGGGTCGCGTCGCCCGCTTCCTGCGGCTGCCTTTGCTCACACCTCGTCCTTCCCACTCCTGGGCCCGTCGTCTGACGGTCGGCGGCAGGTACCCGGCGTCACGCCCGACGCCCGCCCATGCCGGCGGCGGTCAGCACCAGCGTCAGGCCGTCGTAGGTCCCGCGCCACAGCTGCTCGACCAGGCCGGGTCCCGCGGCGTGCAGCAGCCGACGCAGCCCCCAGACGGCGATGCCGAGGTCATCGAGCTGCCCGAGCACGGGGATGACGTCGGGGATCACGTCGATCGGGCTGATCAGGTAGACGGCGACGGCGATCAGGACCCACTTCTCGCGCCGTGGGATCCGCGCATCGAGCGCGCAGTCCTTCAGCAGCAGCGCGACGTCCTTGACGAACACCAGCGCAGCGACGGGATCACCGAGCGCACGCTCGGCGGCCGCCGGATCCGCCTCGGAGAACGGCGATCCACGACGCGCCATCGCTCTCGCCTTCCGAAGTGACCATCACCGGCGAGCCGCGGCCCGTGCCACCACCAGCGGCCCGGGCGACCGACCGACTCGGCTCGCTTCCTTCCGCGGAGATTGTAGCTGGCCGCCCGCGCCGCCGTGGCGCCGCCCGGCGCGCGCCGGGGGGTTCGTGGTAGTAGCCCCCGCCCCACACCGTGCGGATGATGACGGGCCGGGCGGGGTCCTGCTCGAGCTTGAGGCGCAGCCGCCGGATGTGGACCGACACCGTCGAGGTGTCGCCCAGCGAGAAGCCCCACACCTTCTCCAGCAGCGTCTCACGCGAGAACGCGCGTGCCGGGTGCTGCATGAGGAACGTCAGGAGCTTGAGCTCCAGCGCGGTGAGGTCCACCCACTCGCCGTGCACGCGCACCCGCGAGGTCGACGCGTCGAGCTCCAGCGTCCCGCACGTCACCGTCTCGGGGACGACCTCCTCGGCGACCCGCGTGCGCGACAGCACGGCGCGCACCCGCGCCTCGAGCTCCGGCAGCGACAACGGCGCCGGCACGACGTCGGCCGCGCCCAGGTCGAGGTAGCGCGCACGCACGACCGGGTCCGACGCCGTGGTGAAGCCGACGACCGGCGGGCCGTCGGGCACGAAGACCTCCGGGGGCACCGTGCCGATCTCGTCGAGGTCGACGATCAGCACGTCGGGCTCGTCGCTGCGCAGGCAGCGGTGGAGCGCGGCGGGCTCGTTGACGACGTGGACCGTGTGCGCCTGGCGCCGCAGCGCGTTGCCGATGCGCATCGCCGTCCGCGCGTCACGGTCCCAGACGACCGCGTGGGTGGCGTGCTCGTCGTGCGGCGGCCCGAGGTGCCGCTTGACCCCGGGCTCCCGCCCCGCCGCGTCGTTGAATCGCGCGTGGCTGACGACCCTCGGGGTGTACGCCCGGTTGTCGTGCTGTGCCCGCGACGGCTGTGTCGCCGCCCCGCTGGTTCCCGCCATGGTGGTGTTCCGCCCTTCCGCTTCGCCGGAGCTGTCTGTGTCCCACAGCCACTGCGGCGCCCGACCGGGCCTGTGCTCACGACGCAGGCAGGTCGTCACGTGTTGTGATGGACCAGCAGCCCGCAGTGATGTTCTGTGATGGCTCCACTGTCCCTGTCACCCGTGTGGTGCGCTTCGACAAGATTGGCGAAAAGCCTGTACAGAGGGGAGATGCGGCACCAAAACCCCCTGCCCGGGGGGTTACGCCCTCCCCCGCGCCGCCGGTGTGCCGGGGTGCCTGCGGCCCCCCTGGCCCGCCAGGCGCGCACTAGCCCGGCCCCACGAAGATCAGCAGCGCGACCCCACCCGCGTTGTACACGGCGTGGCTGACGATGCTCGCCAGCAGGCTCTGTCGACGCTCCATGACCGCTGCGAACACCAGCCCCAAGGGGAAGATCCCCGCGACGATGATGAGGTCGGCGATCGGCCCACCGCCCTCGCCGAGGTGGGCGAGGGTGAACAGCGCTGCTGACACGGCGGCCGCCGCCCAGAACCCCCGCCGCGCCCGCAGCCCCTGGAACACCAGCCCGCGGAACAGCAGCTCCTCGCCGGCCGGCGCCAGCAGCACCGCCGTGACCGCGAGCGCAGGCGCCGTGGCGCGGTCCTCGGCGATCACCTGGAAGGTCTCCTGCACCGCCGGCACCTCCAGCCCCAGGCCGGCCAGCAACGACGCGATGGCGACCAGCACGATCCGCTGGCCCACGAAGCACGCCACCCCCACCCCCACCCCGACACCGACATCCGACCACCGCCACCGGCGGCCCGTCACGCGACGCGCCCCGGCGCCGTAGCGCAGTCCGAGCCAGATCACGGCGATCACCAGCAGCGTGATCGGCGACAGGAGCACCAGGACGACCAGGGGCACGTCGCCGCGCAGCACCGCGTAGACGCCGATGGCGACCTGCGCCAGCAGGTAGATGGCGACGGCGTCGAGCACCGCACGCCCCCCGGCCCAGCCGACCTCGCCGGCGGCCCCGTCGACGTCGCCCGGCCCGCCGCGGTCAGCGTCGTCGCGGGGTGGGGGCCCTGCGGGGTCACCGCCGGCCACGTCGCGGCTCCCGGTCAGACGGCGACGGCACGGGTGCCCGTGCGCTCGACGTTGGCACCCAGCGCGCAGAGGCGCCCCGCAAAGTCCGCGTACCCCCGGTCGATGTGGCGCGGCTCGGTGACGACGGTCGTGCCCCGCGCCGCGAGGCCCGCCACCACGAGCGCGGCCCCCGCGCGGAGGTCGGAGGCCTGGACCTGCGCGCCACGCAACCGACGTGGGCCCCGGATGATCGCGTGGTGGCCGGTCAGCTCGATCTCGGCGCCCATCGTGCGCAGTGGCGCAACGATGCCGAAGCGGTCGTCATAGACGTTCTCGGTGACCATCGACGTCCCGTGGGCCTGCGACAGCAGCACGACGAACAGCGCCTGCATGTCGGTCGGGCAGCCGGGGAACGGCAGCGTGACCACATCGGTCGCCACCAGGCCGTCGGCCGCGTCGACGACGAAGCCGTCCGACAGCTCGTCGACCTCGATGCCCACGCCGGCGGCCGCCATCTTGTCCAGCGGCAGCTGCAGGAAGGCGGGATCGACCCCCCGGATGGCCACGCGCCCGCCGGTCACGGCGGCGGCGACGGCGAAGGTGCCGGCCTCGATGCGGTCACCGATCACCCAGTGGTCGACCGGTCGCAGCACGTCGACGCCGTCGACGACGATCTCGTCGCTGGTCGCACGGTAGATGTCGGCGCCCATCTTCTGCAGGAAGATCGCCAGGTCGTCGATCTCCGGCTCCCGGGCGGCGTTGCGGATGACGGTGGTGCCCTCCGCCAGCACGGCGGCGAGCATCAGGTTCTCGGTGGCGCCGACGCTGGCGTACTCGAGGTCGATCTCGGTGCCGACCAGCCGCTCCGCGCGGACCTCGATCCAGTCGGGTCCGAGCTGGATGTCCGCGCCCATGCTCGTCAACCCCGACAGGTGCATGTCGATGCTGCGGTTGCCCAGGTTGCAGCCCCCGGGCTGGGCCAGCCGGGCGCGACCGGTCCGCGCCACCAGCGGCCCCAGCAGCACCAGCGACGCGCGCAGGCGCGCCGCGAGCTCGGCCGACGTCTCCTGGCCCACGTCGGCCGGCACCTCGATGGCCTGGCCGGTGTCGCCGTAGGGGGTCACCCTGGCGCCCAGGTGCGCGAGCATCGCCGTCATGTTGTGCACGTCGGCGATCTCGGGCACGTTCGCGATGCGCGACGTGCCCTCGGCCAGCAGCGCCGCCGCCAGCAGCTTGAGCGCCGAGTTCTTCGCGCCGCTCACGCGGACGTCGCCCTGGAGGCGCTGGCCGCCGTGCACAACGAACGAATCCATCTTGTGGTCGAGCTTCCTCACGGGTCGCGGTCCTGGACCGAGTGTGCCGCACGACGGCGGCGACACCGCACAGCCGTGACGGCTGCTAGCGAGCCTCCGCCAGCTGCAACCGGATCTCGGCGCGGCGCAGCTCGGCGCGGGCGTTGCCCTCGTACCCGGGGTCCGCCAGGTGCTCCCGGGCACGGTCACGCGCCTGCTCGGCGCGCGCGACGTCGATCTCGTCGGGACGTTCCGCGACGTCGGCGAGCAGGGTCAGCTGCTCGTCGCGGTACTCGAGGAAGCCCTTGTGGACCGCCCAGGCCGACATCCCGCCCGACTCGTCCTCGACGCGCACCGTCGAGATCTCCAGCGCGAGCAGCACCGGCTGGTGCCCCGGCAGGATGCCGATCTCGCCTTCGGTCGAGCGCGCGTAGACCGCGCTGGCCTCGCCGCGGTACAGCTCGCGGGTCGCGCTGACCACGTGCACCTGCATCTGTGCCATGCGTGCTCCTGGGGGGTCCGGCCGTGCGGCCCGCTCAGCTGTCCTGCAGCTTCTTGGCCTTCGCCCGGGCGTCGTCGAGGTTGCCGACGTTGAAGAACGCCTGCTCGGGCAGGTCGTCGGCCTCGCCGTTGATCAGCGCCTCGAACGACTCGACGGTCTCCGCGATGGGCACGGTGATGCCCTCCAGGCCGGTGAACTGCTCCGCCACGTAGAACGGCTGGGAGAAGAAGCGCTGGATCTTCCGGGCGCGCTGGACCGTGACGCGATCCTCCTCGGCCAGCTCGTCCATGCCCAGGATGGCGATGATGTCCTGCAGGTCCTTGTAGCGCTGCAGGATCTCCTGCACCCGGGTGGCCACCCGGTAGTGGCGCTCGCCCAGGATCTCGGCGTCCAGGATGTTGCTGGTGGACTCCAGCGGGTCCACCGCCGGGTAGATGCCCCGCTCGGCGATCTGCCGCGAGAGCACGGTGGTCGCGTCCAGGTGGGTGAAGGCCGCCGCCGGCGCCGGGTCGGTGATGTCGTCGGCGGGCACGTAGATGGCCTGCACCGACGTGATGGACCCGTCGTCGGTGGAGGTGATCCGCTCCTGCAGATCGCCCATCTCCGAGGAGAGGGTGGGCTGGTATCCCACGGCGCTGGGCATGCGGCCCAGCAGGGCCGAGACCTCCGAGCCGGCCTGGCTGAACCGGAAGATGTTGTCGATGAAGACCAGCACGTCCTGCTTCGCCACGTCGCGGAAGTACTCGGCGATCGTGAGGCCCGTCAGCCCCACCCGCAGCCGCGCCCCGGGCGGCTCGTTCATCTGGCCGTAGATCAGCGCCGCGGAGTCCAGCACGCCGGACTCCTTCATCTCCAGCCAGAGGTCGTTCCCCTCGCGGGTCCGCTCGCCGACCCCGCAGAAGACCGCCCGGCCGCCGTGCTCCTCGGCGATGTTGTGGATCAGCTCCATGATGATGACGGTCTTCCCCACGCCCGCGCCGCCGAACAGGCCGGTCTTCCCGCCGGCCACGTAGGGACAGATCAGGT
>CAYVGE010000003.1:0-53163 GCA_964450395.1 uncultured Actinomycetota bacterium | reverse complement strand
GCTCGCTGCCCTCGGAGCTGATCGAGTCGGCGCGCATCGACGGCGCCGACCACTACCAGATCTTCACCCGGCTGATCATCCCGCTGTCGGTTCCCGCGCTGGCGTCGTTCGCCATCTTCCAGTTCCTGTGGGTGTTCAACGACTTCCTGGTGGCGCTGGTGTTCCTGGGTGAGACACAGGACGTCGCCGTGCTGACGATCGCCCTGAACTCGTTGAACGGCAGTCGCGGCGAGGCCTGGCACCTGTTGACCGCGGGCGCGTTCATCTCGATGGTGCTGCCGGTCGTCGTGTTCTTCAGCCTGCAGCGGTACTTCGTCCGTGGGCTGACCGCAGGGGCGGTGAAGGGCTGAGGACCTGGCGCCGCACGGCCACCCCCAACCGGAGGTGGGCGGCCATCGCGGCGGGCACACTGTTCGTCGTCTTCAGCTTCTGGTCGATGGCCTACGGGTTGGCGGTCGCGTCCGCCGGCACGCCCGCCGACCCGGCGGCGAACGGCACCATGATCGCCGCGTCCGGGGTGGGACTGGCGGTCCTGCTGATCCCGGCTGGCCTCGTGACCGTCGCGCTGATCTCCCGGCGTGACGACTGGCCGCTCGCCGTGCTCGCCGGCATGGGCCTGTCCCTCGCGGTCGGCCTGCCGCTGCTGATCTTCGGCAACCCCCTCGCCTCGCTGATCGCCGGCTACGCCGCCGCGGCGGTGGTCACCGTCTCACTGCCGGAGGGCCGCACCTGGCACAACCGGGCGATCGCGGCGGCCATCGCGACCGTCGTGGCGTTGGGTGGCATGGTGGTGGCGTTCGTGCCGACCGCGGTGCTCGCGCCGGCGTTGCCGTTCACGGCCGTCGGCCTCGCCGACCTGTTCGAGTCCCCCCGCCGGTGACCGGACACGACCGACAGGAACAGGAGCCGAGCACGTGATGATGACGGGCGCGGCGGGACCCGCCGACGGACCGCGCGACTGGTGGCGCAGCGCGGTCATCTACCAGATCTACATCCGCAGCTTCGCCGACGGCGACGGTGACGGCAACGGCGACATCGCCGGCCTGCGGGCCCGGCTGCCGCACCTGGCCGACCTGGGCGTCGACGGACTGTGGGTCAACCCGTGGTACCCGTCGCCCATGGCCGACGGTGGCTACGACGTCTCCGACTACCGCGCCATCGAGCCGATGTTCGGCGATCTCGCGCAGGCGGAGGGGCTGATCGCGGACGCCCACGGGCTGGGGCTGCGGGTGCTGCTCGACATCGTCCCCAACCACACGTCCGACCAGCACGCGTGGTTCCGCGCCGCGCTGGCGGCCGGCCCCGGCGCCCCGGAGCGGGACCGCTACCTGTTCCGCCCCGGTCGTGGCCCGGACGGTGCCGAGCCGCCCAACAACTGGCGCAGCCAGTTCGGTGGCCAGGCGTGGACCCGGGTGATCGAGCCCGACGGGTGTCCCGGCGAGTGGTACCTGCACCTGTTCGCCGCCGAGCAGCCCGACCTGAACTGGCGCAACGCCGAGGTCCGCGCCGACTTCGAACGGACCCTGCGGTTCTGGTTCGACCGCGGGGTCGACGGCTTCCGCATCGACGTCGCCCACTCGCTGATCAAGCAGGAGGGGCTGCCCGACGTCGGGGAGCTCGAGGTCCCGTGGGGGCCGGGCTTCGTGGGCGACCACCCGCACTGGGACCGCGAGGAGGTGCACGACGTCTACCGCGAGTGGCGTGCGGTGGCCGACGGCTACGATCCGCCCCGGGTGTTCGTCGCCGAGGCGTGGGTCGGCACGCCGGAGCGCCTGGTCCGCTACGTCCGCCCCGACGAGCTGCACACGGCGTTCGGCTTCGACTTCCTGATCGCGCCGTGGACCGCGGAGACCGTGCACAAGGCGATCGACACCACGCTCGCCGAGCACGAGGCCGTGGACGCACCCGCGGTGTGGGTGCTGTCGAACCACGACGTCGCCCGACACCCCTCGCGCTACGCGCGCGACCAACAGGCCGTGTCCGGCCACGGCCTCGACGCGCTGCTGGACCTGCCCGCCGACCCCGGGCTGGGGGAGCGGCGGGCCAGGGCGGCGGTGCTGCTGATGCTGGCGCTGCCAGGCTCGGTGTACCTGTACCAGGGTGAGGAGCTGGGCCTGCCCGAGGTCGAGGATCTGCCGCCCGACGTGCTCGCCGACCCGACCTGGCGCCGGACCGAGGGCGCGGTCCGAGGCCGTGACGGGTGCCGGGTGCCGATGCCGTGGTTCGGCGACGCCCCACCGTTCGGCTTCAGCGCCGGCGTGGACGCGCAGCCGTGGCTGCCCCAGCCGCCGGCCTGGCGCGACCGCACCGTCGCGGCGCAGCACGAGGACCCGGCCTCGATGCTGTCGCTCTACGTCGCGGCGCTCCAGCTGCGCCGGGAGCACCCGTCGCTGGGCGCCGGCGGGCTGACCTGGCTCGACGCGGGCCCCGAGGCGCTGCTGTTCGCCCGCGGCCCCGACGTCCGGTGCGCGGTCAACTTCAGCGCCGACCCGATGCCGCTGCCGGACCACCTCGACGTGCTGTGCGCCAGCGGGCCGCTGGACGGCGGCCGCCTGCCGTCCGACACGGCGGTGTGGCTGCGGACCGCCGAATGAGGGGTCTCACCGTGCGGTGATCGCGTAGGTCGGCCAGACCCGGACGTCGAGGTCGGCGACCTCGTTGCTGGCTGCGCTCCACAGCCGCAGACCCGATCCCGTGCTGATCGCCAGCCACCGGCTGTCGGGGGACCACGCCACCGGTGTCGGCGACACCAGCGCCGAGCCGCGGACGCGCTGGGCCTGGGCTCCGATCGTCAGATCGATGATGGCGACGTCGCGCTGCTCCGAGGCGCTGGCCTCCTGCCGGCGGAACAGCGGCAGCGCCAGCCACCGCCCGTCCGGGGAGAAGGCGCCGCCCGGCTCGCCGAGGCCGACTGGCAGATCATCGGCGCCCAGCTCGACGCGCACCTGCTCCGGGTCGTCGACGGTGCCGGCGACCGCGTAGCAGATCAGGTCCTGCGTGCAGTCGAGCCACGCCAACCGCCGGCCGTCGCTGACGAGGCCCTGGCCCGGGGCGACCTGCCGCCGGCCGCCGTCCGACCCGATCAGGGTCACCGCACCCGGCGTGCGCACCAGGAGCCCCTCGGCGGTCCCCGCCAGGGGTTGGGCCAGCGCGGGCAGGTCGACGCGCTCCCTGACCTCGCCGTCGAAGCCGACGAGTGAGGCGGTGCCGCCGACAGCGAACGGCTCGCCGTCGTACACCCACACCGAGCTGTCGCCACTGGTGGGGATCGAGCGGTGGCCGCGGGCCACGACCGCCGGTGCCTCGCGGTCCTCGTCGACGCGCACGACGTCGCCGCCGACGTCGAGGACCATGGCGTCTCCGATGCGCTGCAGCCCGTCCGGGCGGGTGCGCCGACCCCCGGAGAAGACTTCGAGCGCCTCGACGTCGCCGGTCGCCACGTCGACCATCTGCAGCCGGCTGACGAAGTCGGCGGCCACGATCTCGATGTCGGGTGCCTCCGGCACCAGCGGGCCGTCACCGGTGACCTCGACCGTCCTGCGCATCGGCTCCGACGGGGCGGGCCGGGAGACGCCGAGCGGGTCCTCGTCGACGGGCAGCGCGTCGTCGGGCCGCTCGGTGCGGCCGACCGTCAGCTGCGGCGTGGACGGCGCGTCGTCGGGGCGCGTGACCACAACCGCGGCGACCACGACGGCCGCGACCACCGCGGCCACGACCGCGGTCGACCCTCGACGCCGCGGCTCGGACGCACCTTCCCAGCTCACCCGGGCACGCCTTTTCGTCGCCAGAACCTCAACCCTAGCAGCCCAACGGGTTGGCGCTCCGGCGGGCCCGACCCCGGGCTACCCACCGCGCGCGGCGGGTAGGACCACGCCCGACACGACGACGACAGGGGCAGTTCCCATGACCGCAGTGCCCACCGTGACGCTCACCAATGGCGTCGACATCCCCCAGCTGGGCTTCGGCACCTACCAGATCCCGCCGGACGAGACGGAGGACGCCACGCGCACCGCGCTGGAGGCCGGCTACCGGCACATCGACACCGCCCAGATGTACGGCAACGAGGCCGAGGTCGGCCGGGCCGTGCGCGCCTTCGGCGCCGACCGGGACGAGATCTTCGTCACCAGCAAGCTCAACAACAGCGTCCACGCCCCCGACGACGCGCTCGCCGCGTTCGACCGCACCCTGTCCGACCTCGACATCGGCCACCTCGACCTGTTCCTCATCCACTGGCCGCTGCCCGGGATCGACGTCGACTACGTCGACACCTGGCGCGCCATGGAGGAGATGTACGCCTCGGGACGGGTCCGGGCGATCGGCGTCAGCAACTTCCAGCCGGCCCACCTGCGGCGGGTGCTCGACGAGACGGCGACGGTGCCGGCGGTCAACCAGATCGAGGTCCACCCCTACCTCACGCAGGACGACGTACGCGGCTTCAACGCCGCGCACGGCATCGCGACGGAGGCGTGGTCCCCGATCGCGCAGGGTGGCGTGCTCGACGACCCGACGATCGCGCAGATCGCCGAGCGGGTCGGGAAGACCGCCGCACAGGTGACGCTGCGCTGGCACCTGCAGCGCGGCGACATCGTCTTCCCGAAGTCGGTGACCCCCGCCCGCGTGAAGGAGAACCTCGACGTCTTCGACTTCGAGCTCACCGATGACGACGTCGCCCAGATCTCGGGGCTGAACCGCGACGAGCGCACCGGCCCGGACCCGGACGTGTTCAACCGCACGTGACCTGACGCCGCCACGGCCCGTGGTGGGGAGCCGCGGCGTCAGGGTGACGCCGCGGCTCCTGAAGGCGCCGCAGCGCGCCCCGATCGGTCAGGTGTCGACGGGCTCCCGCTCGTCGTCTTCCGGGCCGAACTGCCCATCCGCCTCCGGATCGATCCGGTGGTCCTCCTCCGGCAGGAGCTCCCCCTCGTCGACGACCTCGGGGGCGACCGCCTCGTCGAGGGCCAGTCCGGTGCGGAACCCGAACAGCCACTCGCGCCACGACAGCTCCTCGAGCTCGCTGCCCTCGGGCACCCGCCGTTCGTTGGTCTGGCCGAAGTTCAGCAGCGCCACGAGCACGACGCCGCCCAGCGTGTTGCCCAGGCCGACCGCGGCGAGGAACGCGAACGCCTGGCCCCACGAGCCCTCGCCGACCATCACGCCGAAGACCACCTCGACGAACCCCGTGATCACGTGGAACAGCCCCGCGGTCGGGATCAGCAGGAAGATGGCGTAGATGATCCACACGCGGGCGGTCGCCTCGCTCACCGCGTGCGTCAGCCAGACCATCGCGCCCACCAGCGCACCCGCGATGATGCCGCGCAGGAACAGGTCGAGCACCGGGATCTCGAACGCGTGCTTGGCGATGTCGCCACCCATCGTCCGGATGGGGCTGTCGAGCACTCCGGGAACGGCGATGAACACACCGATGATAAGGGCGCCGACCACGTTGGCGAGGAAGACGATGGTCCACAGCCGCAGCAGCGACGGCAGGCTGGCCACCCGCGTCAGCACCAGCGTGACGGGGGTCAGGGTGTTCTCGGTGTACAGCTGGTAGCGGCCGAGCACCACGATCACGAAGCCGATCGGGTACAGCAGGTTGGCGCCCAGCGTCTCGTAGTCGCCGAACGCTGCCGCGCCCGCGCTGCGCCCGAGGAAGACCATCCCCAGCGCCAGCCCCGCGCCAAGGCCGGAGAACACCAGCTGCCGGGCGGTGCGGCTGAACTCCTCGTCGGCGGTCGCGGTCAGCCGCTGGAAGGTCTCGTCGGCGCTGAAGACGTCGCGGACCGCGCGGCCGGTCGCGGGCGCACCGCTGGGCGACCGCACCATGCGGTCTTCGTGATTGTCTGCCATGCGCGCGTCCTGAGATCACTCCACCCGAACGGCGGATGGGACCCTCGATGCACCCAGGCTCGCACGGGTTCGGCGCCGCCGCCGCGCGACGCGCCGCTCCCCGCCACTGCCGCGCGGTGTCACGGGCAGAGGGAGGAGGTCGCGCCGGGCGGCGGCTCGGCGTCGATGTGCCCGACGGCTAGGGCGTCGCTGTCTCGGTTGCCATCGGCTCGGTCATCGTCTCGGTCGCCATCGGCTCCGACGCCGGCTCCGACGCGGGCTCCGACGTCGGTTCCGACGCGGCCGCCGGCTCCGACTCGGTCTCGCCGCCTTCGCCGCTGGCGCATCCCCCGAGGGCGAGGACCGCGGCGAGGGCGAGCGCGCCCAGTGCCCTGCGTGATCGCATGGTCGTGCCTTTCTGCATCGTGGAGCGGATGCCGGAGACGGCATCCGCGGCGCCCACGATGTCCAACCACGGCGACCGACACACACGCGCACTGCGTGGATCGTCACGAGGTCGGGCGCGCCGTCGTCAGGCCGGCCGGTCGGTAACCCGGAAGCGCCGGTCCGACGGCGCTGCTGCGGTGATCGCAGTGATCAGGTGGCCGGCGCCGTCAGGGCGGCGCCGACGGCGGTCCGCACCGCCATGGCGCGCAGGTAGCCGCAGGCGGCGTGGTTGTTGGGGGCGGGGTTGTCCACACGCAGGTCGACCAGGCGCATCCCACCGGCGAAGTCGTTCTGCAGGGCGCCGTCCAGGGCGACCACGTCGAGCGGGTCGGCGGCGTTGGTCCACCGGCCGACGGCGGCCGGCACCCGCAGCGGGCGACGCACGCGATCCTGGATCTCGTCGTAGCCCAGCGGGGAACCCAGGGTGACGAACAGCCGGACGTCACGGCCGGCGAACCGGGCCTCGTGCAGCACGTCGTAGGCGATGACCGTCCCGAGGCTGTGCGACACCACGATCACCGGGTCCGGTGCCGCACGGAGCGCCGAGCGCACCCGCGCGCGCATGCGGTCGCGTCGTCGCGCGTCGAAGAAGTAGGCCTCGGCGTCGGGCACCAGGCGACGCAGCAGCTCCCGCAGGATGAGGTCCTCGAGGAACCTGGGCAGGGGCAGCACACCGGTCGTCGGGCTGCGCAGGGCGTCGCGCGCGGCCGCCCGGTCCCGCAGCTGCCTGCCCAGTCGCGAGGCGAAGGCCCGGCCCTCGGGCGACGTGGCGAACGCGGTCAGGTCGGTGGCCTCGAGCGGCACCGCGGCCAGGTCCCCGGTCGCCAGGCCGTCGCCATCCTCGGCGATCACCGCGGCCAGGATCCCGTCGACGCCGCACGCGTCGGCCCCGATCACGGCCGGTGCGGGGTGCAGCACGTCGGCGTAGTACGCCATGGTGCTGTCATCACCCAGGTCGCGCTGGAACAGGTCGCGGTCCCAGTCGCGTTCGAGCACGTCGCGCGGCGGCTTGTTGCCGGCACCGTGCACGTACACGATGTGCGGGCGCCCGCCCGCCGCCACGGTGGCCCGCAGGTGCGTGCCGGAGCGGTCGGTGGTCGCGGCGTCGGTGGCCCCGACGGCGACCGACACGGTGCGGGCGGCGACCAGCACGCCGGCGGCGTGGCCCTCGACGCGGATGCGGGCGCCAGTGGGGGCAGCCTCGACCGGGATCGTGGTGGTCCCGTCGGCCACGTCGACCGAGGTGCCCGGCCGGTCGTCGACGTACACGTCGACGCGGTCGACGCCGGTGACGTCGACCTCGAGCGTCAGCGTGCCGCCGTCACCGACCGCCGCGAGCACGTCGAGCCGGCGCGCCGGCTGCGCGGCCAGGATCGCACCGGCGCGGTCGAGCAGGTCGACGTTGCCCTCGAGGACGTCACGGCGGGTCATGCGGTGCAGCTCGTCGGGCACGACGCCGAGGTCCTCGACCGGCGTCCCCGCGTTGGCCCGCCCGACCCGCAGGGTGCGGCGCATCGACACGCGCAGGTCGGCGCCGTGGGGCAGGGCGGTGTAGGGCGATGCAGGGTCGGGCGTGGGGACGCGCAGCAGCGCGGTCAGCAACCCGTGCGTCCACACGTTGGCGCCGCCGGCGCCCGTGTTGGCGTCGATTCCCAGGATCGTGCCGATCCGGTGGTCGGCGAAGCCGGCGGCGAAGATGTCGGTCGCCGAGTAGCAGCGGGCGTCGGTGATCAGCACGACCGGGCCGTGGTACTGCTGGCCCCGCCGGTTGGCGCCCTCGACCGGCGTGATCGGGAAGGCGGCCGAGTACTCCGCCCCGGTCTCGGTGGCCTGGTCGAGCGAGGCGAACCACGGTCCGAGGTCGATCTGGCCAGTCGGGTCCTCGCGGTGCCGGCGGCAGACGGCCAGGTTGATGTCGCTGCTGGCGAACTGCACGGGCTCCGGGGTGATGCGGTGCGGCGTCAGCGTCTGCAAGGTGAACTCGCTCGCGTGGATGTGCCCACCACCGTTGTCGCGGACGTCGACGATCAGCCCGTCCTGCGGCAGGAGCCCGAGCAGCCGCACGAACTCGTCGACGAAGGCCTCGGGATCGCGGACGCTGAACGTGAAGATCCGCAGGTGCCCGAACATGCCGGCGGCGGTCTGCACCGGGCGGGCGCGGAAGACCCCGGGCATGGTCGTCGGCAGGTCGTCGCCGGGCGCCGCGGTCGCGTCGTCCACCGCCACGTCCTCGTCGCCGTGCGCCGCGTCCGCGACGTCCGGGGCGAACAGCAGCGTCTTGGCACGGCCGGCCTCGTCGGCGTCGACGTCGACCCCGAGCGTGACGGCCGCCGTGCTGATCTCCCCCGCGTCGGTGAACGGCGGGAGGTTGTCGACGACCAGCCAGTCGTGGCGGAGCGTGTGCTCGCCGCCGTCCTGGCTGCGGTAGGTGACGGTCACCCAGTGCTCGTCGGGGGGCAGGTGGATGACCAGCGGGCGGATGGTCAGCGACTCGAGGCCGCGAGCGAGCCGGGCGGGCCGGTTGCTGCCGGCGAAGCGGTCGCCGTTGACCTCGACCGCCCGCCCGATGGGGACCCCGTTCCAGTGGGTGACCTCGACGCCGACGCCGAACGGTGGCTGCGAGAAGCCCTGCACCACGTGGGACACGACAAAGGCGTCGTGCCCGTCGTCATCGCTGCAGCGCTCGACCATGAACGGCAGGTAGGCGACCTTGCCGCGGTAGGGGGCGGGTAGCAGGTAGTTGGTGTGCAGGTCCCGCAGCGAGTGGAAGATCGCCGACAGCTCGGCATGGAAGACGTGCCCGGGGTCCATGGTGTCGGGCGTCTGCCTGCGGAGGCGCACCTGCAGCAGGCGCAGGCGCTGGAGCGGGTCGACCGCGTGCATCGCGACCTTGAGGTCCAGGTGCACGTAGTTGTGCTCCAACAGCACCATGGCCTGCTCGACCAGCAGCCGCCGCTCCGGCAGCGTCAGCCGGTCCGGCGTGGCCAGGAACTCCCGCAACGTCTGCGAGCCGGCCAGGTGGTCGCGGACCCCGGGGTCGACCTCGGCGAGGAACGCCGCCGCGGGCGCGGCGCCGTCCGCGGCCTGGTGGGCGGGGCGTGTGCGGGCACGGGTCGTCGTGGCGGCCATCGCGGCTCCCTCGGTGCTCGGCCGCGCACGGGCGCGCGGCCCTCACGGGAGCAGAGGGCGGGGGCGGGGCGCTGATACCTGCCCGTCGTGCCCGTCTCAGGGTCGGCGGATCACCGCCGTCGCGCCCCGCGCCGACGTGCCGCGACCGGGGGCCCGAGCACCTCGGCGGCGAGCATCGCGTGCCGCAGGCCGCGGGGCGACGCGAGCATGGCGCGCAGCGAGGGCGCGGGGGCGCGTGGCCGACGGCCGACCTCGATCTGATCGGGGCCGGGCGCCGTCGCTCCGTCGCGCACCGCGTCGTCGTCGACCGGCGTGCCGAGGTCCCCGCCCCGCGGCCGGTGTCCCGGGCGGCGGGTGCCCGGGTCGGTCACCGCTCGCTCCCCTCACCGTTGGCCAGCGAGGAGCGCATCTTGGTGTCGGCGTCGACGTTCTGGAGCTGGTAGTAGTCCATCACGCCGAGGTTGCCCTTGCGGAACGCCTCGGCGATCGCCTGCGGCACCGACGCCTCGGCCTCGACCAGCCGCGCGCGCATCTCCTGCTCCTCGGCGACAGCCATCGCCCGGCGCTCCTCGGCCTTGGCCTGGGCGATGTTCTTGTCGGCCTCGGCCTGGTTGGTCTGGAGCTCCGCGCCGATGTTGCGGCCGACGTCGACGTCGGCGATGTCGATCGACAGGATCTCGAAGGCAGTGCCAGCGTCCAGGCCGCGTTCGAGCACGTACTTGGAGATGTTGTCGGGGTTCTCGAGCACCCGCTTGTGGGTCTCCGACGAGCCGATCGACGACACGGTGCCCTCACCGACCCGCGCGATGATGGTCTCCTCGCCGGCACCGCCGACCAGCCGGTCGATGTTGGCGCGCACCGTCACGCGGGCCACCGCGACGACCTGGATGCCGTCCTTGGCGACCGCGGCGACGCGCGGGGTCTCGATGACCTTGGGCGTCACGCTGACCTGCACGGCCTCGAGCACGTCACGGCCGGCGAGATCGATGGCGGTCGCGCGCCGCCACGTCAGCTCGATGTTGGCGCGGTCGGCCGAGATGAGCGCCTGCACCACCCGGCCGACGCGGCCGCCGGCGAGGTAGTGGGCCTCCATCTGCGGGATCTCGAGGTCCAGGCCGGCCTTGGCGGCGCTGATGTAGGGCCGGATGATGTGGGACGGCACGACCTTGCGCAGGCGCATGCCGACCAGGCGGCCGATGCTGATGCGCACGCCGGCGAACAGGGCGGTGATCCACAGCCCGACCGGCACGACGTAGAGGAACGCGGCGATCAGCAGTGCGCTGACCGCGATGACGATGATCAGCGTGAGTTCCACGGTGGTGTCCTTTGCTCAGGGGTGCTCAGGTGGGCGGCCTGTCGGGCTCGTCCTCGGGCACCCGTCGCACGACGCGGCGGTAGCCGTCGTCGTGCAGTACTTCGATCCGGTCACCGGCGGCGATGTACTCGCCCTCGGTCACCACGTCCACGCGGTGGCCGTCGATCTCGGCGATGCCGGCCGGCCGCAGGTAGGACAGGGCCGTGCCCCGCTGACCTTCGAGTATGAGCCGCTCGTCGAGCCACTCGTCCTCGGCGCCGGCCTCGTGGCCGCCGCGCTCCAGCACGAGGTCGTCGCCTCCGAACCACCGGACCCATCCCCGGCGCGTGCGCTCGGTCACCGGTGCACCACCTCCCAGTTGCGTGTCGAGGGCGAGCGGCCCTGGCGTGCCGTGCCGGGCGAGCACGCGCACGGCCACGATCAGGCCGGCGATCGCGGCCACGAAGATCATCCCGACGCTGACCGCGGCGCGGGCGAGCGCCGCGGGGTCGCCACCGGACAGCGTCTGGAACAACCCGCCGAGCAGCAGCGCCAGGCCGGCGATCCCGGGGATCCCGACGCCGGGGACCACGAGGATCTCCAGCGCGATGAGCGCGAGGCCGCCGGCCACGAGCGCGACCTCGGGCCACCCGGCGAGGCCTGCGGCGGCGTGCGCCCAGAAGACCACCGCGAAGACGGCGACGGCGGCGGCGCTGGCCACCCCGACGCCGCCGGTCGTCAGGTCGGCGATGACCAGCCAGATCGCCAACGTGCACAGCAGCACCGCGACGACCGGGTTGGTGACGAAGCCGACGAGCGCGGGCTGCGGTGCCGCTGCCGCGGCGGCGAACGGCGCGGCGGCAGCGTGTACCGGAGGCGCGAACACCACCAGCGCCACCACGGCGGCGAGCGCCGGGACCCGCAGCCGCCGGACGTCACGGCGTGGGCGCGTGCCCAGGTCGCCTCGACGGGTCGGTCGCGGGGTGGTGTCCGGTGCCGGTGCGCTGTTGACGGTGCAACCCTCCTCGTCCCAATCCTATGGGCGCATCGCCGGACTTGCGTCCTCGGCGCCGACGGCGCAGGGTCTGGCCATGTTGATCGGTCTCGCCGCCGCCTTCGCCGTGATCAACGGCGCCAACGACGGTGGCGCGATGGTCGCGTCGACGCTGCGGGTCCCGGGGCAGCGCCCGCTGACGTCGCTCGCGGTGCTGGCACTGGCGCTGGTCGTGGTGCCGCTGGCGCTGGGCACCGGTGTCGCCGACACGCTGACGTCGGGCCTCGTGCGCGCCCCGCAGCGGGCGCAGCCCGCGCTGATCGGGATGGGCGTCACGGCGGCGGTGCTCGTGGTCGCCGTGCTCACCCGCGCCGGGCTGCCGACGAGCCTGACCCTCGGGATGGTGGGCGGCATCGTCGGCGCCGGTCTGGGGCGCGGGCTGCCGGTCGTCGGCGGTGGGCTGACCCGGGTGGTGCTGATCGGCCTGGCCGCTCCGGTCGCCGGCGGGATCTTCGCGCAGCTGCTGGCCACCCCCGCGCAGGCGACGATGGCGGCGGGCACGACCGCTCCGGCGGTGCTCGGCTGGGTCGCGTCGGTGACGCAGGCGGTCGCCTACGCCGCCAACGACGGCCAGAAGATGATCGCGGTGGTGGCGGTCAGCACGCTCGGCCTGTCGGTGCCGGTGCTCGCGGCGCTGGCGCTGCTGTTCGCCGCCGGGACCGTGCCCGGCATCCGCCCGGCCGCGGGCACCCTGCGGCGTGCTGTCTCCCGCGGTGGGCCCGCCGAGCAGATGACCGCCCAGCTCGGTGGCGCCGCGGCTGTGCTGTCGAGCGCCGCCGCCGGCGTGCCGGTGAGCATGACGCAGGCGGTCGCCGGTGGCCTGGTCGGCACCGGGTTGCTGCGTGGTCGGCGGCAGGTGCGCTGGCGGGTCGCGGCCCAGCTGGTGCTGGCGTGGGCGCTGACGCTGCCGTCGGCGGCGGTCGTCGGTGCGCTGCTCGCGGTGCTCGCGGGGAGCCTGTGGTGAGCGGGCGCTGGCGGCGGCTGTGGCACGACCTGACGGGTCGCACCGACGGGGTGTTCGTCGACCTGCTGCGGCGCCAGGCCTCGATCGGCGCCGAGGCGGCACGCCTGCTGGCCGAGGCGCAGCACGACGGGACCACACCCGCCGATCTGCGTGCCGCCGTGGTCGACCTCGAGCAGCAGGGCGACCGCGCGCGCACCGAGCTGCTGCGCGAGCTCGCCCATGCGCTGACCACGCCGATCGACGGCGCGGACCTCTACCTGCTCTCGGGCTCGCTGGACGACGTGCTCGACAACCTGCGCGACTTCGCGATCGAGATGGAGACCTACGGCGCGGAGCCCGACGAGCGGTTCGTCGCGCCGCTCGATGCCCTCCGGGAGGGCTTGGAGGCGCTCGGCGAGGCCATCGCGCAGCTGCAGGATGAGGTCACCAAGGTGGCCGGCCCGGCCCGTGCCGCCAAGAAGGCGAACGACGCCAGGACCGCGTTCCACGAGGGCATGGGCGAGCTGCTGGGCGGCGGGGAGGTCACCATGCGCACCCTGCGCGACCGCGAGCTGCTGCGCCGGCTCGACGTCGCCGGGCTGCGCCTGGGCACGGCCGCCGACGCGTTGGTCTCCGGAGCGCTCAAGCGCGGCTGAGGACGCGCCCATGCGCCGGATCGTGGTGTGCGGCTGCGGGGCGCCGGCACGACGGTGTCCGGCGGCAGCTCGGCCGCCGGCCCGGGGGGTCGGCCTCAGCCGCCGAGGGCGAGGTCGACCGCCCCGTCGAACGTCAGGCGCGCACCCTCGGTGCGCAGCCGCTCGACGTGCTCCTCACCGAGCTCCGCGGTGAGCTGCGTCAGGAGCCGGTCCACCTCGAGCTGGTCGGTGGGTTCACGGGCGGCGTGCAGACGCTCGAGCGCGGCCTGTGACGCGCCGAGCAGCCGTGCCGCGGTCTCGTGACGCCCGAGCCCCCACACGGGCGCCGCCACCTCCCCGATGAGCTGTGCGACGCCGACCCGCTCACCCAGCTTCCAGTAGGTCTCCACCGCCTCGTGCATGAGCTGCAGCGCGTGGGCGTGGTCGCCGTCGTGCACGGCGATCCACGCGAGGTTGGCGCGCAGCCGCGCGGCGTGCCCCGCGGCGTCGAGCTCCTCCATGATCTCCAGCGCCTCGCGGTAGCACCGGGCCGCCAGGACGTCGTCGCCGCCGGCGCGGGCGATCTCGCCGCGCAGGGTCAGCATGTCACCCGCGCTGCGCGAGCGGACGCCGGCCGTGCGGGCCCTGTCCAGCGCCTCAGCCGACAGCAGCAGCGCGTGGTCGTAGTGGTTGGGGTCGCCGGCGTAGGTCAGCGCGACGATCCCCTGTGTCCACGCCCGCCGCCACTCGTGGCCCGACGCCGCGAAGGCGTCGACCGCCAGCTGCATCCAGCGTCGTGCCTCGACGGGATCGCCGTCACCGTAGGCGAAGAAGCCCAGGCCCACGTACAGGCGGCCGGGGGTGAAGGCATCACCGTCGTCGGCGTGGTCCAGCGCCCGGGCGAGCCACCGCCGGCCGTCCTCGTGCGGTCCGCCCCAGAACCAGTACAGGTGCAGCGCCGCCGTCAGCCGCACCCCCAGCGCGGTGTCACCGCCGCCGAAGGCCCACGTCAACGCCGCGCGGACGTTGTCGAGCTGGCGGCGCAGCGCCGCGTCCCACAGGTGGGCCTCGGCGCCGAACATGCCCTCGTCGGCGCGCTCGGCGACCTCGAGGAAGTAGCGCGCGTGGGCGCGGCGGACCGCGTCCGCCTCGCCCGACGCGGTCAGGACCTCGGCCGCGAACTCCTGCACCAGCTCGAGCATCTCGAACGTGACGTCCCCGTCGTCGCCGAGCCGGCGGCGGACCAGGCTCTTGTCGGCCAGGGCCGCCAGTCCGGCGATCGGGTCCCCGACCGGACCGTCGCCGCAGACCGCGGTCACCGCCTCCAACGTCCGCCCGCCGCGGAACACCGAGAGGCGGGCGAACAGCCGGCGCTCGTGGTCCGGCAGCAGCCTGACGCTCCACGCGATGGTGGACCGCAACGTCCGGTGCCGCTCCGGCAGGTCCCGTGGACCACCCGTCAGCACGTCGAGGCGACTGACCATGCGCTCGCGGATCGCCGGCACGGGCAGCACGCGCGTCTGTGCCGCGGCGAGCTCGATGGCGAGCGGCAGGCCGTCGAGCAGTCGGCAGACGTCGGTGATGGCCCGCAGGTCGTCCTCGTCCGGCGCGAAGCCCGGCTGCTGGGCACCGGCCCGCTCGATGAACAGGCGCACCGCCGCCGCGTGCGCGTCACCGGCCGCGCCGTGGTCGTCGGGCCGGTCGACGTCGAGCGGCCCGAGGGTGAGGACGCGCTCGTCGGTCAGCAGCAGGCGCTCGCGGCTGGTGGCCAGCACGTGCAGACCGGCCACGGCGCCGAGCAGATCGCTGACGACGGACGCGGCGTCGATGACGTGCTCGAAGTTGTCGAGCACCACGAGCACCGACCGGTCCCGCAGGGCGTCGGCGATCACGGCGACCGGTGACGCGCTGCCGCTCGTGGCGACCCCCAGCGTGCGGGCCAGCAGGCCGGGCACCTCGCCGGGGTCGGCCGCGCGGACCAGCTCGACCAGCCACACGCCGTCGGGGAAGTCTGGCACCAGCGTCGTGCCCGCCAGCCGGGCGAGGGCGGTCTTGCCGATCCCCCCGGGTCCGGTCACGGTGACCAGCCGGTGGCGGCGGACGAGGTCGGTCACGGCGGCGAGCTCCGCCCCGCGGCCCACCAGCGGCGTCCGCGGTGCCGGCAGGTTGTTGGCGCCGGGACGCAACGCCCGTGGCGGTGGGAAGGACGCCGCCAGGCCGGGTCCGGTCACCTGGAACAGGCGCACGGGCGCCTCGAGGTCCTTCAGCCGGTGGACACCGACGTCGCGGAGCCCGACCTGTGGCGGGAGCCGGCCGGCCAGCTCGGCGCGGGTCGCCGACGACACCAGCACCTGCCCGCCGTGGGCGGCCGCGGCGATGCGCGCGGCACGGTGGAGGTCGAGGCCGAAGGGCTCCCCGTGGTGCACGAGCGCCTCGCCGGTGTGGACGCCGGCCCGCACGCGCAGGGCCTCGACGCCCCAGTCGTGCGCCACGAGCGCCCGCAGCCGGTCGACCGCCGCCGCGACGGCGGCCGCCGGTGCGTCGAAGGTCGCCAGACAGGCGTCACCCTCCGTCGGCACGACATCACCGCCGTGGTGCTCGACCGCCGCGGCGATCAGCTCGCGATGGGCCTGCACCATCGTCGGGTAGCGGGCACCGACCCGGGCCAGCAGCCGGGTGCTTCCCGCGATGTCGGTCAGCAGGAAGGTGGTGGCGCGCGTGGTCGCTCCCGCCATGACCAGCACCGTACGCCATCGTCCGTGGCCGGACACGGGGCGTGGGCCGGCGACGTGGGCACCGGAGCGCCGCGATGTGGGCACCGGCACGGATGCCGGGGCGTCGGCCGCGGGCCGACACTGCCGTCAGCAGCTGATCCCAGGATTGGACAGGAGCCGGACATGCAGCCCTACGACGTCGCGGTCATCGGTGCCCGTGCCGCGGGCGCGGCCACGGCACTGCTGCTCGCCCGCGCCGGCCACCGCGTCGTCGCGGTCGACCGCGCCGCGTACGGCTCGGACACCCTGTCGACGCACGCGCTGATGCGCGCCGGCGTGCAGCAGCTCGAGCGGTGGGGGCTGCTCGAGCGGATCGTCGCCGCCGGGACGCCACCCGCCCCGCGCGTCTCGTTCTCCTACGACGGCGAACCCGTCGTGATCGACCTCGACGAGCCGCTGTACGCGCCACGGCGCACCGTGCTCGACCGGGCGCTGGTCGACGCCGCCCGCGAGGCCGGTGCCGAGGTGCGGTTCGGCGTGCACGTGACCGGGCTGCGCCGTGACGCCGACGGCGTGGTGACCGGGCTGGTCACCGCCGGTCCCGGTCGCACCGCCGGGGAGATCCCGGCGGCCATGACCGTCGGCGCCGACGGCATGCGCTCGCGCACGGCCCGCGCGGTCGCAGCCCCGGTGACGGGGGCGCCCCGGAACACGACGGCCAGCCTGTACGGCTACTGGGAGGGCGTCGACGCCACCGGCTACGAGTGGCACTTCGCGCCCGGCCTCGGATTCGGCCTGATCCCGACCAACGACGGCCAGGTGTGCGTCTACGTCGGCGGCACGCCCGAGCGGTTCGACCGCGAGCTGCGCCACGACCGGGAGGCCACGATGCGCCGCGTGGTGCGGGCCGCGTCGCCGGAGGTGGCCGACCGCCTCGACGGTGGCCGGCTCGTCGGCCCGTTGCGGGGCTTCCCCGGGCTCCACGGCTGGCTGCGGCGGCCGCACGGTCCCGGCTGGGCGCTGGTCGGCGACGCCGGTTACTTCAAGGACCCGCTGACCGCGCACGGCATCAGCGACGCGCTGCGCGACGCCGAGCTGCTGGCACGGGCGATCGACGCGGGGCTCCGCGGGACCGCGCCGATGGCCGCAGCCCTGGCCGGCTACGAGCAGACCCGCGACGAGCTGTCGTGGCCGCTGCTGCGCACGACCGACGCGATCGCCGCCCTCGACCACGACATGGTCGAGCTGCAGCGCCTGCACGTGCAGCTCAGCCGGGACATGCAGCGGGAGAGCCGCTTCATCGCCGGGCTCGACCCGTTTCCCGCCGCGCGGCGGGGCGTCCTCGTCGGTGCCGGCGCCTGAGGGCTGGCGCCCGCGCCGCGTCGGTCAGCCGCTGCGCCCGGGCTCGTCGTCGCCTTCGGGACCGGCGGTCGGGTCACCGGTCTCGGGGTTCATCCCCTCCAGGCCCGGGTCGCCCGGCCGGTCAGCGGTCCACTCCGAGTCGGTCCCGGCGGCCTCGCGGCTGCCCGGCTCGTCGCGGGCGCCCTTCTCGGGGTCGTCCGGTCGTGCCCCCGATCCCCGCATGACCGCCACCGTTGCGATCACCGCGACGATCACCAGTACGGCGATCAGCAGTCCAGGACCCATGGCGTGCACCTGTCGTCGGCGTCGGAGCGCGCTCTGCGCCGTCCACCGTGCCGTGTGGCGGCGCCTGCGGATGGTCTCCGCCGGGCGGTGCCACAAACGTCACCGGGGGATGGGCGGTTTGCGCGGGCCGGGGGATCGGGAAGCCTGGCACCTCACGGCATGCCCGTGCCGAACCAACCTGAGGGAAGAGCGCATGGATCGCTTCGCACGCAACATCGGGCGCGGTCTGGTCGCCGGCCTGCTCGGGACGGCCGCGATGACGGCCTCGAGCACGCTGGAGGCCAAGCTGCGCGGCCGCCCGGGCAGCACCACGCCCGCGGACGCCGCCGAGCGGGTGCTCGGCATCGACGAGTTCGACTCCGACGCGGCCGAGCAGCAGTTCAGCCAGCTGGTGCACTGGGGGTACGGCACGGCGTGGGGGGCCGCCCGCGGCCTGCTGCGCGCCGTCGGGTTCGGTCCCCGCGCCGCGACCGGGGCGCACCTCGCGCTGGTCTACGGCGGTGAGCAGGTCATGCTCCCGGCGCTGGGCGTGGCGCCGCCGGCGACGCAGTGGGGTGCCGAGGAGGTCGGCGTCGACGCGCTGCACCACTCGGTGTACGTCCTGGCCACCGCCGGGGCGTTCGAGTGGCTGCGCCGCCGTGGGGAGCGTGCCTGATGTCTGACGAGCGGACGCCCGACGGCACCGACGAGGAGCAGGAGCGCGAGGCTCGCCGAACCCGGGAGACCGGCGGCGACGCGCCGGCGGCGGGCTCGATCGAGGAGCGCGAGGCCGTCGCCGAGGATCGCGACGACGCGTTCGACGAGGACGCCGACGACGACGGCTGAGGTCGCTCAGCGGCCGCGGGTCGACTGCACGGCGTTGCACACCCAGATGGCGGCGGTCGCCCCGGGCATCGCCCACTGGACGACGCGCAGCCGGCGCATGGCGGCGGCGATGTCGTCTGGGGTGTCCGAGATCGGCTGGACGGCCGTCGCGACCGGCACGTCGCCACCCCTGACGACCTGGCGGCCGGAGCGGCCCGACTCCGCCGTCGCGGCCAGCGCGATGCCCGTGGCGACCGTCCGCAGCAGCGCGACGGGGTCGCCGGCACCCAGCAGCGGCCGTCGCCGGCCCGCGCGGGCGTCGAGCCACATGCCGCCGAGGTGCGCGCCGATCGCGATCGCGGTCATGGGCGCCCAGCGGAACCAGGCGGCGTTGGCGACGCGGTTGCGCTGCGTGGGCTCGTCGACCTCCCGGGTCGCGGCGTTCAGCCCGATCGCGCCCATCGCGGCACCGCCGAACCAGGCGGCCAGCCCGAGGTCGTGCCCGATGCGCGCGACGGTCCGCAGCGCCGTCCGGCGGCCCGGCAGGTGCGTGTCCCGGGCGCGGCGGGGTATCGAGGCGATGTGACGACCCAGCATCAGGATCGCGACGGTAGCAGCCGGGACCTGTCCACCCGAACCTCCTCCGACGAGCTGCTGCACTGGCTCGGGGCGCTGACGGTCACCGGGGTGCGGTACCTGTTCACCCGGGTGCCGACCTACCGGCGGGACCGGTTCGCCGAGCCGGAGCGAAGCCTGCCCGACTTCACCCGCGAGCTGCCCGGCGACCCCGACCTGGTGCAACGGGTCGCCGACGGCCACGGTGCCCTGTACCACCGCCACTTCTGGATCGACTTCACCGACGCCGACCTGGGACCCGAGGAGTTGATCGACCAGCTCGCCGGTGACCTCAACGCGGCCGCCCCCGGTGAGATGTCCAGCTTCGACACCGGCGACGACCCCGACACCTCGCTGGCCGAGGGCTCGGAGCTGATCGTGCGCCTGCCCGGCCCGTGGGACGGTCCCGTGCGCGTCGTCGACCGCACCGCCACCAGCTTCCGCTTCGCCACGCTGCGCGGACACATGGAGGCCGGCGAGATCGAGTTCCGGGCGGGGCTCACCGAGCGCGGCTACGTGCGCTTCGAGATCGAGACGTGGGCGCGCAGCGGTGACGAGCGCTTCCGCGTCCTCTACGACGCGCTGTTCCTCGGCCGCGAGGCACAGGCCTACATGTGGACCCACTTCTGCCAGCGGGCCGCCAAGCTCGCGGGCGGCATCATCATGAGCAACGTGCAGGTCAACACCGAACGCCACGAGGAGGGCTCGTGGCTCGCCGAGGCTGCGAGCGCGCGCCCGACGCAGATGTCCGCGCCGGTGTCCGGGCGCGCGCGCCGGCGGCTGTACCAGCTGTCCGGGCGTGGCCTGAACTTCGACCCGTCGCGGGCGGACGCGTACACGCCCGAGACGGGCTGGCACATCGACGACTACCGCACCGCCCTGCCCGCGGAGCAGCCGGGCCCGCCCGAGCCGGGAGGCCCGTGGGAGATCGCGCGCGAGGTCTGCGCGGCGTACGAGTTCCCCGATCCCCGCGTCGTCCGCGCGGTGTGGTTCAGCGATGTCCCCCTGGCCGAGCGTGAATTGCTGGTCGAGGGCCGCTTCCTGTTCCTGCGCTTCCTGCTCGGCCTGCGCGTCGGTGGCGTGCTCGACACCACCGGACAGGTCGACGGCCGCCCGGTCCGGCGGTGGGGGTGGGACTACGGCACGCTCGACGGCCACCTCGAGCGCGGCCGGATGGACTTCGAGGTCCGCAAGTGGCTCGACACGGGTGAGGTCGAGTTCCGCATCCACGCCTACTCGCAGACCGCCCACATCGATAACCCCGTCGTGCGCCTGGGCATGTGGCTGTTCGGCCGCCCCGTGCAGGTGCGCTTCGGGCACCGCGCGGTGGCACGCATGCGCCGCATCGTCGAGGAGCGGGCCGCCGAACGCCGCCACGAGGCTGCCTGAGGCTCGTCAGCCCGCCAGCTCGACCAGCGCGGCGGTGATGCCGAGCACGACGGAGACCAGGGTGACCTCGACCAGGCCCAGCCGGCGCAGGCGCCGCTCGGCGGAGGGGTCGTGCGCGCATGCCAGCCGGGGGATCAGCGCGAGGTGGTTGTACGCGCCGATGCCCGCCACCACCGCGACGACGGCGGTCTTCGCCATCAGGACCAGGCCGTAGCGCGTCGTCCACAGATCGGCGACGGCGCCGAGCCGGACGGTCGCCAGCGCCACACCGGCGGCGCCAGCCGTGACCACGCCGAACGTGGCCACCGACGAGAACCGGGTGGCCATCACGCCGGCACGGATGGCGATGCCCGACCGGTGCCGGTGGCCCAGCGTCGCCACCAGCCCCAGCAGCCCGCCCCCCCACGCCGCGCCGGCCAGGGTGTGCAGCACGGCGGCGGTCATCGACACCGCCTGCGGCTCGGCGTCGGCCGCGTGGCCGACGAGCGCGAACGACCCGACGAGCAGGGCCGCGCCGAGCAGCGCCGGTGCGGCGGCGCCGAGCCGCCGTCCGGGATCCGGCGCGGCGCTGGTCGGGCGCAGGTCGATCATCGGTGCGACGTCGACGGCACCGCCGGCGATCGGCAGCGTGCCGGCGGACAGCAGCCGCCGCAGCCGACCTGTCCCGGCCAGCACCAGCAGCGCACCGGCGACGCGCATGCCCACCCCGGCCGCGTACCGGCCGCTGATGACGGTCGGGGCCACATCGATGGCGCCGCCCCAGCCGCCGGCCGCCCGGGCCGTCGCGACGCCGGCCAGCGCGGCCGCGGCGAGCCCCGCGCCCAGGGCGGCCCGGGTGACCAGCCGCGACAGCATCCGCGCCTCGCGGCGGGAACCCTCCCAGGCGAGCACGAGGAACAGCAGGACGCCGACGGCCGCGAACGCCAGCGCGGTGCAGGCGGCACGCAGCCCGATGTGCAGCTGTCGCAGGCCGTCGCCCGGGTCCGCCTGCAGCGCGGCCGCGAGCGGCTCGGGCTCGACATCGGCGGTCTCCCCGATCGCCTCGGCATCGGCTCGCGCCGTGTCCGCTGCCGCGACGGCACCGGCTGCGCCGGTGCCGTCGGTGCCGTCGGTGCCGGTGCCGTCGCCGGCGTCGTCCACCGCCCCGGCACCCGCGCCGCCTGCGCCGGCCGTGGCGTCTGTCGCGTCATCGGGGGGCGCGCTCCGCACTCGGAAGGTGAAGGACGTGCCCGTCGTGTGGGCGTCGGCCGCCGTGACGGCGTAGCGGACGCCGTAGGTGCCTCCCGCCAGGGGGTCGCCGGGGCGCAGCCGCACGACCGCGCCGTCGGTCGTCACCGTCGCGGGCACCGGCTCGCCGTCGCGGTCGAGCAGCTCGACGCCGCCCTCGGGTGGGTCCACCGGGGCATTGAAGCGCAGCACGACCCGGCGCACCGGGGCGTCGACGGCCGCACCGGCCGCCGGCGTGCTCGACTCGAGCTCGGCGTGGGCGAGGGCCGGTGCGGCGAGCGCGAGCAGGCCGAGGCACACCAACGCAACGACGAGCCGGCGAACGGTCACGGACACCCCGCGGGTCGATGAGGGTCGCGCGGGTCGGGTCACCCGCGCTGCGGTCGCCGCCAGCATCGGACCCGCCCGGCCGCGACGACGCGACCCGTCATGCTAGGACGCTCACCGGCACCGCGGAACGTCCCATCGGGCGGGTGGGGCTCAGCCGTCGAGCTCGGCCGGGCAGGCGCGCAGCAGGTCGGTCAGCACGTCGTCGGGCCGGAACGCGTGCATGCCGCAGCTGCGGCCGGCGCGGCGCTGCCGATCCGTTGTGAGACGTCCAGCGGGAGGCGGAACGCTCGGTCGGCTCAGCGCAGGCGGACGGCGAGCAGTGCGATGTCGTCCTCGCGGTGCTCGGTGTCGACGACGGCCTCGATCAACCGGTCGCACGAGGTCGCGAGGTCGTCCCCCTCGGCACCGAAGATGCGCCCGGCGGCCGCGCGCAGGCGTTCCTGGCCCGCGTCGATGTCCTCTCCGGGGTGCTCGACGAGCCCGTCGGTGAACAGCAGCAACGTCGAGCCGGGGCGCACGTCGACCGCCCGCTCGTCCACCTCGTCGTCGAGCCCCACCTGGTGGGCGACCCCGACCGGCACCGTGGCCACCAGGTCGATCCAGTCGGCGGAGCCGTCCGGCTGGACGAGCAGCACGGGCTGGTGGCCCGCGCTGGCCAGGCAGACCACGTGGCCGCCGGCGTCATCGCGGCCGGTCCGGCCGATGCACACGGTCGCGTAGCGGTCCGGCAGCAGGTCGCCCGCGAGCCGGTCGGCGGCCGCGATGATCGCGCCGGGCCCGGGATCGACGGTCGCCAGGGCCCGCAGGCCCACGCGCAGCTGCCCCATCGCCGAGGCCGCGGCGACCCCGTGGCCCATGACGTCGCCGACGGCGAACACGAACCCGCCGTCGTCCAGCTCGATCGCGTCGTACCAGTCGCCGCCGACCTGCACCTCGGTGTTCGCCGGCAGGTACCGGGCCGCCAGCTCGGCGTCGTCGCGCACGGGCAGGCGCTGGGGAAGCAGCTGGCGCTGCAGGCTCTCGGCGATCTGGCGCTCGTGCTCGAACAGCTGGGCGCGGTCGAAGGCCACGGCGACCTGACGGGTCAGCGACATCATGAACCGGTGGAACTCGTCGTCGACCTCGGGTGGGTCGACGAAGCGCAGCGCGATCGCACCGACGTTCGAGCCCGCGGCGCGCAGCGGCAGCACCTTGAACCAGCCGTCGTCGTCGCCGTCGAAGCGCCGCAGCCCCACGGGCGCCTCGGGGTCCTCGCCCACGTCGCGTGTCCGCCGCAGCTCGGCCAGCAGCGCAGCGTTCGCGGCCTCGTCGGCTGGCAGTGCGCCGACGGTGCTCTCGTCGGCCAGCAGGACCGCGACGTCGACGGCGCCGGCGGCCGTGACGACCTTGTCGCGCAGCGCCGAGGTCACCGCGGCGCGGTCGACGGCGGCCGACAGCGCCGCCGTCGCCTGCTGCAGGCGACGGGTGCGCTCGCTGTCGCGTGCGAGTCGCTCGGTCAGGCGGCGGCGCTGGCTGATGTCGAGGGTGACACCGACCAGGTGCGGCTGATCGCCGGCCGTGTGCCACGCCAGCTGCTGGCCACGCGACAGCAGCCAGCGGTCGCCGGCACCGCCCTCCGTCCGGTACTCCAGCTCGAACGGCGAGCCCTCCTCCAGCGCCGCCAGCAGGCGCTCGCGCAGCCGGCCGCGCCCGTCGGCCGCCATGTTGGCCAGGGCCTCGTCGAGCGGGATCGGCCCGGCGCCGGGTTGGAAGCCCCACAGCTTGGCGTGGGCGTCGTCCAGCTCCACGGTCAACGGGTCGCCGTGGATCTCGAACACCCCCGCACCGGCCGCGCCCAGCGCCAGCTGCAGCTTCTGCTCGCTGGACCGCAGGGCCGCGTCGATCGCTCCCTGCTCCTGCGTGGCACGGACGCGCTCGAGGTACGCGGCGACGCGGCGTGCGGCGTCCTCGGTGACCGTGCGGGTCTCGTCGTCGGCGCCGTCGGCGCCGGCGATGACCGTCTCGAGGACCCCGATCGCGGGGTCGCCGGACCCCAGGGGGACCGCGAGCACGGTGGCGACCCTGTCGCCCGCCGCGTCGGTGACGGCCCGGTCCGCCGTCGCGCGCAGGTCCTGCGCCGTGCTCCGCGCCGCACGGCGCGCCCGCGCCAGGGCGTCGCGATCGACGCTGCGCAGCGCCGTGTCCTCCTCGTGCTCGGCGGCCACCAGCAGGCCGCCGTCGCTGGCCACCGCCACGGCCGCGATGGCGCCCAGGGTGGGCACCGCCTGCTCCACCACGCGGCGGAGCGCCTGCTCGGGCTCCAGCGGGCGCGACAGGGTGGTCGAGATCGCCGCCAGCGTGCGCAGGAGCCGGGTGGAGCCGGCGGTCCCCGTGCGGGACCGCGCCCGGCCTCCCAGGCCCCGCGCGTTGCCGATGGCCAGCGAGCCGCGCAGCGCGATCTCCTCGGAGACCAGGCGCTCGGTGGTGTCGTAGGTGCGCAGCGGGTCGAACGACACGAACGTCATGGTGCCGATGGGGTCGCCGGCGTGGACCAGCGGCACCACCAGCACGGCGGCCGGTGGGCGGGCGCCGGGTGCGGCGACGGCGGCGGTCAGCGCCTCGTCGGCCGTGCCGTCGTCGCGGGCGAGGTGGACCTGCGTCCGGCCGGTCCGCAGCACCTGCGCGGTGGGGTGGCTGAGCTCGAAGGCGGTGTCGGGCCGCTCCGGCAGCGGCTCCTCGGTCCGCTCGCTGTCGACGACCGTGCGGTGCGTCGGTGCGCCGGCGCGGTCGACCAGGTCGATGATCACCCGGTCGGCGATGAAGGGGACGGCGAGCCGGGCCAGCCGGTCGAGCGTGGACTCGACGTCGGTCGCCGACGCCAGTCGGCGGGTCGCCTCGGCGAGGTAGCTGGCACGGCGTTCGGCGACCTGGATGGCCAGGCGCGCCTCGGCCTCCGCCGACTCCTGCTGCGCCTGGGAGCGGCGCACGGCCGACTTCTCGATCGCCGACCGGACGGCGTGCCGCACGACCTCCGCGCTGGCGGCCCCCTTGATCAGGCAGTCCTCGGCGCCGCGGTGCAGCGCTTCGGTCGCGACGGCGGTGTGACCGGCACCGGTCAGCAGGACCACGGGGATCCGGTCGTCGTCACCCGGCGGACTGAGCTCGACCAGCAGGTCGAGGCCCGACTCGTCGCCCAGGACGTAGTCGAGCACGATGCAGTCCGGCGGGTCCGCGGCGACGGCCGCCCGCGCGGCGTCGCCATCATCGGCAGTGACGACGCGGTAGGTGCCGTCGTCGGCCAGCCAGCGCTCGACCCGGTCGCGGTCCGCGCGGACGTCGTCGACGATCAGCACCCGGCGACGGCGCCCGACGGCGTCGACCCGTGCGCGTCCGACGTCGTTCATGTGGGGCTGCCGAACGTCACGCAGAACGCGGCACCGCCGCCTTCGGCGTCGACGACCTGCACCGTGCCGCCGTGGCGCTCGGCGATCCGCCGGGCGGTGGCCAGGCCGATGCCCGATCCCGGACCGAAGCGCTCCGAGCCCGGGGCGCGGCGGAACGCGGCGAAGATGGCCTCGCGCTGGTCGGCGGGGATGCCGACCCCGTTGTCACGCACGACGACGACCGTCCGGTCGTCCGCGACGTCCTCCGGCAGCGCGCCGAGCTCCGCGTCGGTCGGCGCGCCCACCGTGATCACCGGGGTCGCGGCTTCGGTGTAGACCAGCGCGTTGGCGACGAGGTTCTCGAACAGCTGCCCGAGCAGCGCGGCGTCACCGCGGACCGACGGCAGCCGGTCGTCGCGCTCGATCCGGGCGCCGCGCTCGGCGATCTGGAACCGCAGCGCGTCGACGACGTCCTCGACGACCGCCGCCACGTCGACCGGGACGACGTCGAGCTCGCGGTGACCGACGCGGCCGTAGGCCAGCAGCGCGTCGATCTGGGCGGTCAGCCGCTCGGTCTGACGGCCGATCGCGTCGAGGCGGGCGACGCTGTCGGCTCCCAGGCGGTCGGCGTGGTCGGCGAGCAGCAGCTCGGCGTCCGACGCGATGCCGTACAGCGGGCCCTTCAGGTCGTGCGACGCGCTGAACGCGAACGCGTCGAGCTCGGCGTTGCGTCGGGTCAGCTCGCGGTTGGACTCCTCCAGCTGCTCGGTCTGGGTGACGATCACCTCGGTCAGGGCACGCCAGAGCCCCTCGGCCGCGGCGCGGTCCACCGGCGTCCACGGCCGGCTGTGCCCGCGCACCTGCTCGCTCCACAGGTCGAACGACGCCCGGGGCCGCAGCGTGCCGCCGCGCTCGGTCACGGCCTTGGTGGGGTCGCCGCCCCATCGCACCTCCTGCACGACCTCCTCGCGGAACCACAGCAGCCACGACCGGGCCCGCTCCGACAGCGGCACGGCCAGCACGCCGGCGAGCCCGCTGAGGTCGGCCCCTCCGTCGAGCTCGGTGACGCTGGTCGTCGCGACGCTGCGGCCGGGTCCACGGTGCGGCAGCGCCTCGACGAGCGCGAGGACGCCCTCCTCGTCGGGGGTGCGGCCGACGGTCAGGCATCGGCGGCCGCTGACGACGGCGGCGCCGGTGCACGCCACCACGTCGCGCAGGGTCGTCGATCCGGAGACCAGGCTGGCGGTCGCGTCGCCCGCGGCGATGGCCTGGCGCACGAGGTCGCCGATGTGCTCGGTCACGCGTCCGCGCCGCTCCGCGGCCTCGAGCTGCTGCACCGAGCCCAGATGGGTCGCGGCCGCCTGCGCCAGCAGCTCGCACGCGGCGCGGACGTCGAACGGCAGGTGGATGGGGTCGCCGTGGTGGCACGCGACCAGGCCCCACAGCCGCCCGCCGCGCACCAGCGACAGCGACATCGACGCCTCCACCCCCATGTTGCGCAGGTACTCCAGGTGGATCGGCGAGACCGAGCGCAGCACGGCGTCGGACAGGTCCAGCGGCCGGCCGGTCAGCGGGTTGCGCCCGGGCCGGAGCGGTGCCGGGGCGTAGTCGCGGCGGGCGATGATCCGCAGGCGGTTGCGCACGTAGAGCGCCCGCGCCTGCACGGGGATGTCGGAGGCCGGGTAGTGCAGCCCGAGGTACGGCGGCCAGTCGTCGCGCACCACCTCCGAGACGACCTCGCCGTGGTCGTCCGCGGCGAAGCGGTAGACCATCACCCGGTCGAGACCCGTCAGCTCGGCGACGACGTCGGCGAGGGTGTCGCACACCGCCTGCTGCGACCGCGCCGTCTGCATGCGGTCGAACCCGACCCGCAGCCGGCGGTACAGCTGCCCGACCCCACCGGTCCGCCGGCGCGGCTCGAGCTCGATGACGAGCAGCCCGTCGCTGCGGTGCACGACCGCCTCGAGCGCCTGGTCCCGCGGCCCCGTGACCAGCAGCGGGTTGGCGTCGGCCAGGTTGTCCTGCCCGACCGCGTCGTACAGCCCGTCGGCGAGGTCGGTGCCCAGCGTCTGCTCGATCGGGACGCCGAGCAGGTCGTCGGGGGCGACGCCCACGATGTCGGCGACGTTGGCGCTGACGATCGTGGCGACCAGCGCCGGCTCGGTGACGGCCACCAGGGCGCCGTGTGGCTGGACGGCGCCGGGGAGGTGGATCGGCTCGCGGTCGCAGTCGGTCAGGTCGACGCCGCCGCGGCGGGCGGCCTGCGCGGCGGGCGTCACGGGGTCGGCGCTGGTCACGGGCGGCGGCCGTCCTGTGTCCGGGCGAGGGCGGTCGCGGCCACTTCCAGGGCGGCGAACGCGGCGTGGGCGCTGTCCTCGACGGTCGGCAGGTCGGCCCGCCCGACGAGCTGTGGCACGCCGTGCCACCACTCGCGCCACCACCTGCCCGTCGCGGTCCCGTACCCGTGCAGGAACCTGCCGCCGGAGCGTCGGTCGACGCCGAGCTCGCGCCCGGCGATCGCGGCGAGCACCCGGCCGCCCAACGTGGAGCCCTCCAGGACGTACTGCAGCCCGACGGCCGCGGGGACGCCGTCGACGTGCACCGCGGCGACGGCGGTGCGGACGGCATCGCCCCAGGTCCGCTCCGGGCTGCCGCCCAACGCCGCGAGGTCGGCGCGCAGCCAGGCGACCTTGCCGCGCCTGGCCGTGTCGAGCCTCCCGCCGAGCCGCTGGTCGAGCACCCGCAGCGCCGGCTCGAGCACCTCGTGGACCGCCGCGAACCACTGCAGCAGCTCGTGGTAGGTGTCGCGTCGCTCGCACCGGTGGGGGGCGTCGAGCAACGCCTCGGTGCGCTCGTGCGCAGGTGCCGTCGTCGTGCGCAGCCGGCGGTGGGTCGACGCCGGATCGACCAGGTGGGGCATCGCCTCCGATCCGGTCGGGTGCAACGTGTGCGACATCCGGTGACGACCCTCTGACAGCTCAGCCGACGACGACGAGGCCGCGGAGCGGCTCGTGCGTGGGACGCCTGCTGTCCCACATTGCCCTTCTTGCAAACCTTAGACGGCCACGCGCCGTGTGGAAAGTGCCGGGTGGCTGCTCACGACACGACGTCGTGTCGTGATGGTCTCGGATGACGGCCATCGGCGACCGGGTCCGCCCGATCACCGGCGGGCGGTTGGGCCCCGCCCGTGGCGTCGGTGTCGGTGCTGGCGTCCGGCGGGGCGCCGCACAGGCCCCGCAGCAGCAGGCGGGTGACCAGCGCACCGGTGGCGTCCGAGTCGAGGGTGCCGGCGGCCATGCCCGTCCGGTAGCCCGCCAACGTCGCGAACACGAAGCCGGCCAGCTGCCGCGGGTCGCCCGTGAACGTGCCGTCGGCGACGCCCTCCGCCACCAGCGCGGCCAGGTGCTCGTGCACCGGTCCGAGCGCCGCGATCAACCGGGGGTGCTGCTCGGCCCCCAGGCGGGTGGCGTCGTCGTGGCCCGCGATCGGGTCGTCGGCGAACACGCGCAGCGTCGCGACGACGAACTGCTCGAGGCGCTGCTCGACCGGGCCGGTGCTCTCGCGCGCGAGTCTCTCCGCCCACGCCGACGTGACGTTGACGGTGTACTCGAGCAACAGGTCGTGCTTCGAGGTGACGTAGTTGTAGACGGCGCTGCGGGCGATCCCGGCGCGTTCGGCCACCGACGTGACCGTGATGTCCTCGACCGGGACCTCGGCGGCCAGGTCGGCGAAGGCGCGCAGCAGCCGGCGGCGCACGAGGCTGCGATGTTCGTCGAGTGAGTCGGCCCACAGGTCAGGCACGTCCCGGAGTCTAGCTGCACGCGGTGGCGGCCCGACCCGTGGTCAGCCGGTGCCACAGCGGTCCCGCAGCGCCGCAACCAGGGTCTCGAAGCCCGCCTCCTCCGGTGTGACGCGCAGCGGGACCGGCTCGGCATCGTCGACCGCGACGAGGAAGGTCACGGTGGTCAGGCGGCGGGCCTCGGCGATCGCGTGCCCGTCGCAGCGGGCGGGGATGAGGTCGAAGGCGATGCGCGTCTCGCCGCGGTCGGCGTCCACGACGACCGGCGGCTCCGGTGCGACGGCCTCGGGCGGGGCGACGAACAGGAGCCCGCCGGTGACCCCGGTGATCCGCGCCTGCGCGTGCGGGTCGCGCAGCGAGGCCACGACGGCGCCCCCGACGACCAGGTCGTCGCCGGTGCCACGGCGCCGCCAGTCCGGGGAGAGCGTGATGTCCACCGTCTGCTCCGCCCGGCGCACGGCGCACTCGAAGGTGTGCAACCGGTCCAGCAGGCCGCCGTCGTCGACCGGCACGGTCGCCAGGACGCCGGGACCGTCGCCGTCGCGGACGTCGACGACCACCGACGCCGTCCCCGCGGGCGCCCGGTCGCACCGCGGGTCGCCCAGAGGGACCGGCAGGTCCACGCGCCGACCTGCCTCCAGGTGGGTGGTGCGCCGGATGTCGCCGGAGGGGCCGTAGCCCGGCAGCGCCACGTCGAGCATGGTGACCTCCAGCGGCCCCGGGGACGCGTTGGCGAACTTCACCTCGACGTACCGCCGCGGCTGGTCGCGCCGGTACTGCACCAGCGATGCCGTCAGCCCGTCGGGTGGCGCGGCCGTGGCCAGGGCACCCGGCGACCGGGTGGGTCCGGTGGCGGACGGGGCCGCGGGCGCGCAGCCCGCCAGCGCCGTCACGAGGACCGCGACGACGATGGCGGTGCGGGCGGGGGGCGGCACGGGACCCCTCCTCGGACGACGGTGCCCTGTCCGGGGCACGCTACCCGGGGCACGCACCACGGTCGAGCGCATGGGCCCATGCTGGGGCGGTGATGTGGCGCCCCGCTGTCCGGCCGGCTGCCGGCGTCCAGCGCGGCCGGCACCGTCTAGCATGAGCGGATGAGCGACGACACCACCACCCCCGCGCCCGCCCGGGAGGACGAGGACATCCTGACCGCCGAGGAGCGGGCCGCGCTCGACGGCGTGCTCGATGCGCAGAAGGCCGCGGGCGACAGCGACGCGACGCTGTGGGCGTTCGCCGTCGACGGGCCGCTGCGGGCCCAGGAGGCGCTCCTCGCGGCGCTGCGCATGGTGGGGCGGGGCCACCTCGCGCTGGAGGACGCCGCGATCGTCGCCAAGGTCGGCGGCCGCGTACGGATCAGCCAGACCAAGGACGTCAGTGCCGGGCAGGGCGCCATCTCTGGGACGTGGCTCGGCACGCTCGCCGGGCTGTTCGTCGGGCAGCCCCTGATCGGTGCCGCGATCGGTGCGGCCGTCGGCGGGCTGTTCGGCAAGCTGCGCGACATCGGCATCGACGACGACGAGATGAAGGCCATGGGGGAGCAGCTGCAGGACGGCGAGGCGGCGTTGTTCCTGCTCGTCGAGTCCTGCCACGAGGTGCGGGCGCTGCACGAGGTCTCGCGCTTCCCGGGCCAGCTGCTGGCCACCACCGCCGACGAGGAGCTGGCCGGGCAGGTCCGTGGCCGGCTCGCGACCGACCCGTGGGGCGGCACCCGCTGAGCCGACCGCGCGACCGGCGAGGGTCGCTGCGGGTGCGGAGGTGTCCCGCGCCCGCGCATATGTGAGGATGCGGCATGGACGAGTTGCTGTCGCGGATGTCGGCGCTGCGGGCGCGGCTGCGGGCCGGACGGGTGGGGGTGCGCATCGAGCGCGCGCAGCGGCGCGTGCGCCGGATGGCTTCCGGGCTGCAGCGGTCGCGGCTCGAGCTGGTCGGTCGCGTCCGCCGGTCCTGGCGGCGCAGCGTCGATCCGGTGCGACCGGCGGTCGATGCGACGTCGTCGGCGGCGCGCCACGTGGGCGACGCCATCCGACCCGGCAGCCCGCCGATCCTGTACCGCGACGGCATGGTGACCCTCGACGAGGAGGGGGTCGTCGTCAGCGCCTACTTCCTGCCGTTCGGTCGCCGCCGGATCCGCTACGACCAGATCCGGCGGGTCTCGGAGTACCCGTTGACAGGCGGCCGGCAGTGGCGGGTCCACGGCTTCGGCTGGCCGCGGCAGTGGTACCACCGTGACTGGCACCGGGCCGAGCGGGTCGTCGGGCTCGAGCTCGAGACCGACGCGTGGCTGCACCCGGTGCTGACGCCGATCGAGGTGGACGTCGTCAAGCAGATCCTCGCCGAGCGGATCCCGGCCGGCGGATCGGCACCGTAGCCGGGGCGTGGCGCGGACCGCTTCAGCCGCTCGGCAGCCGGAAGGGCAGGCCGGTGTAGTTCTCGGCGAACGACGTCTGGGCGGCGCGGGAGTCCTCGAGGTAGGCGAGCTCGGTCTCGGCGATGCGCTCGTCGAACGCGTCGTCGGTCTCGGGGAACGTGTGCATCATCGTGGTCATCCACCACGAGAACCGGACGGCCTTCCACACCCGCAGCAGCGCGTGGTCCGAGTAGCTGTCCACCCCTGTGGCGGACCCGTCGTCGTACCAGTCGCGCAGCGCGTCGGCCAGGTAGATGACGTCCGAGACCGCCAGGTTCAGCCCCTTCGCTCCGGTCGGCGGCACGATGTGCGCGGCGTCGCCGGCCAGCAGCAGCCTGCCGTGGCGCATGGGCTCGGACACGAAGCTGCGCAGCGGGGTCACCGACTTCTCGATCGAGGGCCCGGTCTGCAGGTCGGCGACGACGTCGGCCGGCAGCCGGGTCGTCAGCGTGGACCAGAAGCGGTCGTCGGACCAGTCGCCGGGGTCGGCGTCGGCGGGACACTGCACGTAGTAGCGCGACAGCATCTCGTGGCGCATCGAGCACAGCGCGAACCCGTCGGGATGGTGGGCGTAGATCAGCTCGTCGTCCACCGGTGGGGTCTCCGACAGGATCCCGAGCCAGCCGAAGGGGTAGACGCGCTCGAACGTTCGCTGCACGCCGTCGGGGACCCCCCGGCGGGCGACGCCGTGGGAGCCGTCGCACCCCGCCACCCACTCGCAGTCGAGCCGCTGCTCCCGGCCCTCGGACGTGAAGGTGACGTAGGGCGCGTCGCCGGTGGCGTCGTGGATCCCGATGGCCTCGGCCTCGTCGATGATCGCGACTCCGCGCTCGGCCATCGCGTCGTACAGGTCGTGCTGCACCTCGGTCTGGCCGTAGATCATCACGTGGCGGCCGACCAGGTCGTCGAAGTCGATGCGCACCTTGCGGCCGCCGAAGGCCAGGTTGACGCCGTCGTGGGGGAAGCCCTCCTTGTCCATCCGGTCGCCGACGCCCAGGTCGCGCAGCACCTCGCAGGTCCCGTGCTCCAGCACGCCGGCGCGGATGCGCGACAGGACGTGGTCCTGCGTCCGCCGCTCGAGGACGACGCTGTCGATGCCCCGGCGGTGCAGCAGCAGCGACAGCAGCGAGCCGGCCGGTCCTCCTCCGATGATCGCGACCTGGGTCCGCATGGATGGCTCCTCTCGCCCGACCACGTCCAGTGTCCCGCCGATCACCACGTCGCAACCGGCGGCGTGGCGCCTGGCGTCATCGGGCCACTGGCCGGTGTGACGGCGTGCACGGCGTCGCACACTGCACCCGATGATCGGAGTGGCGATGGCGGTGGCGCGTGACGACCGGGCGGCCCCGGTGCGCGCGCTCGGCCACGCGACGCGGCAGTCGCTGCGGTTGGATCGCGACGCGCTGGTGTGGCCCCGGGCGGCGCGCCAGACCGCGGGCGTGGCGCTGTGCCTGTTCGGCGGCAACCTCCTCGGCCATCCCGTGCCGGGTGCCTTCGCCGGCATCGGAGCGCTGCTGACCGCGATCTGGTCGACGCCTCTGGGCGGCCGGCGCGAGGTGACCGGCGCACTGCCCGCCGTCGTGGCACTCGCGGGCGGCACCGCCGCCGGTGTCTGGGCGCACCAGCACCTGTGGCTCCTCGTACCGCTGGCAGCGGTGTCCGCGGCGGTGACGGGACTGCTGGCGACCCGTCCGGCGCCGTGGTCGACCGTCGGGACCGCGCTGACGTTCGGCCTGGTGGTCACCGGCGCCATCGAGCCGTTCGCGCAGCCGGCATGGGTCCGCGGACTCGTCGTCGGCGCCGGCGGGCTGGTGCAGCTGGCCCTGGTGGTGGGCACCTGGCCCCTGCAGGGCGTGCGCCCGGAGCGGCGGGCGCTGCGGCTGCTGCTGCGCGACATCGCCGCGCAGCTGGGGTCCGTCGACGACGGGCACCCGCTGCCACCGGTGGTGCCGTTGCCCGAGCTCAGCGCCGCGCTGCAGGCGCCGCAGCCGTTCGCGTCCCGTGGCGCGGTCACCCTCGTGCGGGCCGAGTACCGCGCGGTCGTGGCACTGCGGCGCACGGTGGCGCGCTTCCTGGTCGACGTGCGGCTGGCGGAGGCGGCCGACGCCCCGTCGGTGCGGGAGGCCCGCATCGAGCGCCGGCTCGCGGCCCGCGTCTGCCGGTTGCTGGCGGGCCCCCGCCGACCCGGGTGGCGGGCGCAGGTCGTGCGCGCGATCGACGATCTGCGGTCCACGTCCGCGGCCGGGGCGGCTGGGGCCACGTCCGGGGGCGGGGCGACCACGTCCGGGGCCGGGGCGACCGGGCGTCCGGTGACGTCGGGGGGCGGTGACCTCCGGGAGGTGACGGCGGCGATGGCCGATGACCTGGCTGCGGTGGCGGCGCCGCTGCTGGCGCGCGGGGCGCGCGCCGCGGGGTCGGCCGACCCGGGGCCGGCGGTTGACGTCTACGCCCCGCCACGGGCCCGGGCGGTGTCGGACCGCGTGCTCGCCGGGCTGCGCGACGCGGCCGGCGATCCGCTCGGCCGGGTGCATGCGGTGCGGATGGCGGTGGGCGTCGCGCTCGCCGTCGCAGCCGGTGCCGTGCTGCCGATCCAGCGCGGCTACTGGATCGCGCTGGTGGTGTTGGTCGTGGTCCAGCCGGTGGTGGCCGACACGACCGGCCGTGTCGTCGCGCGGGCCGCCGGCACCGTCGTGGGCGTCGCGCTGGCACTGCCGGCGATCTGGCTGTCGAGCGACGACGTCGTCACGCTGCTCGCGTTCGGGGTCGTGCTCGCCGGCGTCGCCGTGCTGACCTTCGGCGCCAGCTACCTCGTGTTCACGGCGGGCGTCACGGGGTTCGTCTGCCTGCTGCTGACGCTGTCGGGTGACCCGATCGAGCAGCTGGCGGCCGCCCGGGTCGTCGACACCGGCATCGGGCTGCTGATCGTCGCCGGCGTCGCGCTGGCCGCGCCGTCGTGGGAGGTTCGGCGGACGGGGACGCAGCTCTCCGCGGCGGTGGCGGCCCAGCTCGACTACCTGGCGCTGGCACTCGAACGCCTGGGCACGCCGGTCGATCCCGACGCGGTCGTGGTTGCCGAGTCGCGTGCGGTCGACACCCGCCTGGCCGCCCGGGAGTCGTTGCGGCGGACCCGCCAGGAACCCCGGATCGGCCGCGACCGGTGGGACACCGCCGGTCCGGCGCTGTTGGCCCTGGTGGAGGAGCAGGCCCATCGCTCGCTGGTGCTGCACGCCAGGATCGACGCGGGTGCGGTGGACGTCGATCCCCACGTGGCCACCGAGCTGGCGGCCGCCGCGCGGCAGCTGGATGCGGACCTGACGGCGGCCCTGCGGGACGGCCGGTCGATCACCGCGGCGGCGCCGGACCTCGCGCGCATCGCCGGAGGACGGCGTCCGGGTGGGCAGGGGCAGGGCGACGTGTCCGGCGCCGACCCGCTCGCGGAGACGGCGCGCACCCTGGTCGAGATGCGCCGGACGGTCGCCCACGCGGTCCGCTGACGGGCGTGCCCAGGCGGATCGTGATGGCCGCCTTGGTGCCTGTCCGTGCGATCTGGTCCCGCGGCGTCGCGGCCCTTCTGCAGCCTCGATCGAACCTCGGATCAGCGTGCGTATCGCCACCGCGCGCTGGGCACACGGGCACCGGCGATCCGGACCCTGTCGCCACACGACCGTCCACAGTCGACAGGAGACCACATGGCCACCGCACGCGAGATCATGACCGGCGACGCGACCTGTGTCGCCGAGGACCAGACCGTCGAGGACGCCGCCCGCATGATGGCGGACATGGGTGTCGGGGCGCTGCCGATCTGCGGCAGCGACGACCGGCTCCAGGGCATGCTGACCGACCGCGACATCGTCGTGAAGGTGCTGGCCGAGGGCCGGGACCCGTCGAGGACGACGGCCGGCGAGCTCGGCCAGGGCAAGCCCGTCACCATCGGCGCCGACGACTCGGCGCAGCTGGCGCTCGAGACCATGGCCGAGCACAAGGTACGGCGACTGCCCGTCATCGACGGACAGCAGCTCATCGGGGTCATCAGCCAGGCGGACCTGGCGAGCAACCTGGACGAGCAGTCGACCGGCGCGCTGGTGACCGCCGTCTCGCAGGCCGACTGACGTCGCGCCCCGGTCGGCCGGCCGCCGCGGAAGATCCGCGCGTGCCGGCGACCGCGGGCCCTCGCCGGGGCACGCGTGGTGCACGCTCATGCGGGCGTAGCAACTGGAACACACGGCGGTTATCCACAGATCATGAGAGCACCTTGACCGGCATGGAGATCGAACGTATGTTCTCTGCATGACCGTCACGAGCGCCGCCCCGCCAGCCGATCCCGCATCGCACCGACGAGCCGACGACCGTCGTTGATAAGGCCGCGGTGCCGTCCGCACCGGCGTCGACGTTCTCGGTGTCGGTGGCGGTGGCTGCGGAGGTGGCCGATGACCTCGCGGGGCGGACGGTCATGGATCCCGACGCCGGGGTGGGCGGCATCGACGGGGACGTCGACTGCCGATCCGGCTCCGGTCGACCCGGTGGCGGAGCCCGCCGACCCGGAGCCGGTGGCCGAGGAGGCACAGGTCGATGGGGGACCGGAGAACCGGTCGGTCGAGGCTCAGGTGATGTCGGAGGACTTCGTTGACGACCGGCTCCGCGCGCCGGCGACGGCGGCGTTCCCCGGGCCGTGGGACGTCATGGTCGACCGGGTGAACCTGGACCGTGAGGTGTACGTGGTCCGGTCGCACGTGGACGCCGAGAACGGGTTTGGCGCGCAGATCCGCACCCTGTACGTCGCCAAGCTGCGGCACGTGGGCGACGGCAACTGGCGGCTCCTCGAGCTGACATTCGACGGCCAGGATGCCCTGTAGGCGCCGGACATCACGAGTGAACGGCTCTGACCGACGTGGCCGCTCTCGGGAGGAAGCTGCCGCACGGATTAGGCCCGGGGTGTTCGCCCCGGGCCTACCGCGACCTATCAGTCAGGCCTAGGGTCGGCCCACCGCACCGCAGGTTCCGTCGAGCTTGTGCCCGAATGACGCAGGCGTATCGATCGCCTCCTGGACTGCTCGCAACGTGCTCTGATCCGAGTGACTGCCCACTCCTGGGGTCTGGCCGGGGGGATCGGCCGGATCTCCGAGAGGGTGGTGCTCGAAGGCCTGTTCGTTCGCGCAGTCGAACGATTCGACGATGGGGTGGATGGTGGCAAAGCTCGCCGCAGCCGGAAGAAGCACTGCGAAGGTCGCGATGACCGCGATGATGATTGCCCGCCGTAGCATGACGTCTCCGTTCAGCCGTCTTCTGTGTCAGCCGGCACAAGGACACGCCAGATACGGCGTCGCCCGTACGCCGGTTTCGCCCGCTTCCAAAGAATGTCTGTAGCGACGCGGGGTCTGATGAGCACCATGACCGATGCGCGCGACGATGTCACCATCGAATTCGGCAACGTGAAGCTCACAGGCGGTAACTACCGGTCGCTTAGGTCATCGGCCTGCGAGCGTGGCTGGAGCGTGGACGTAGCGCCACCGTGGGGCGCGGGGACCGGGCGAACACGTCCGTGCTCGACGCGGTCTTGGGCGGCTCCAGACGCCCCCCTGGTTGCTCCTTGAGGTTGCATGGTGTCTGTCACGGGTGAGGCCGCCGACGGGCGGACCCAGTGTCGACGGCCTCTATGGGGGTTGCGAGACGGTACGCCAGTCGCCCGCACCCCGCAAATTCAGGTGACGGCGGCGACCACGATCGCGAGACAGATCACCGCCCTCACCCACGCCACCGTCAGCGGGTTGCGGCCAACGAACTCCACCAGCCGGGTATGCCGGCGCGCTCCACGGTTCGCGAAGCACATGGACTTGCCACCGGTCGCCGTCGGTGTCGACCCCGACAACGCGATGCGGTCCCGATACACCGTGTGCGCCCGGCGGACCGAGGCACGAGGGGCTCGAACACTGCGAGTTGTTCGAGCTCACGCGAGTAACGACGGCGCATCGGTCGTCCAGTAAGCGGAGCGGGTGCGGCGGCGGTCGGCACAGGGCAGACCCCGGCGCGCTGACTCCTCAGCTTTACGTTCACGAGCGACGGCAACGAGGCGATAGCCAAGCCGGCGAAGCCGAGGTAGGTTGTGGCGGCTTGTTGCTCGAAGCGGGGGTTGGTGACGGCCGGGCACGCGCCCCCTAGCCCAGAACCCGTCACGCAAGGTGAGGAGGCGCAGCCGGGGAGTCCGGCGCATCAGGGCGACGAGATCCTTGCGGCAACGCCTCCATGGGAGGCGAACGAAGGAGGGGTTCATGCGTAGACTTGCGCTGCTCTTCGTCCTCACGACCGTCGCCGTGCTTGGCCCTGGCGGGTTCGCGACAGCGGTTCCACCGGAGCACTCCGTTGAGCACGTCGACGACGAGTTCGTGATCGAAGACGAATGCAGCTTTCCGGTTATCGTCAACGTCGAAGGTGACGTCCGTACCAAGGTTTTCTTCGATCAAGCGGGGAACGTGATCCGTGAGTTGCAGGTCTTTCCGAGGTTTCGGGTGACCTTCACGAATGCGGAGACCGGCGAGTCGATCTCAACGGTTTCGCCGGGCGTTGTGCACGCGACCATCAATCCGGATGGCTCGGCCGTTGTGGCGGTCACGGGGCTTTCCGGTCACCTGATCGTGGGCGGCGGACCTCCACAGGCGGCCGACGTGGGCCGGGTTGTGTTCTTCTTCAGCGGGCCTGAAGACGAGGAGCCCGACCTTGTCTTCCAGGCAGGGCAGTTCAACGACGGCCCGTTCCCGCAACTGTGCGACGTGTTGGCAGAGCCGTAGAGCCGACCAGGAACAGGAGACGAGGGGCGGCTGCCGCCGCCTTCCAGCGCGGCTGACCTCACAGGGGCCCAGGGCACGCACCCCCGCCGTGGGCCCCTTCCTGTGGGGTGACGGCTCCTGTGTTGGGATGGTGTCTGGGTTATCCGGGCCGGGACCACGGCTCCCTGAGCACATACAACCGCCACCGATCCCCGTCAGTGTCGACCAGTGAGAGGGCGATGCGGTCGCGGTAGACGGTGTGGACGTTGCGGGTCACCGACGCGACGTCGTGCTCGGCGGTCAGCGACCGCGACACGAGATACGCCAGCCGTTCGGCGTTCACCGATCCATCCCAGCGATCGCGCGTATCGCGGTCAGCTGTCGGTCACCCGTCGCAGCTCGTCCAGCAGCCGCGCGTTCTCGGCGCGTAGCTCCTCGACGGTCTCGTGCTCATGAATTTCCATGTCGGCACCCTGCCCGGTGTCGGCCACGTCACCCGCCACGGCGTCACGCTGCACTCCCACCCCCGACTTCCCCACACCGGATCACAACCCAGCCGACCACCACCCCCCGGCCGGCCCCACCGACGACAACCCCACCCGACCCGATCACCGGCACCACCCCAACCGGTCCCCCGAGCCACCAAACCGCAGACGGCGCGCCGACCCGCTGCCCTTCTGACCTCACCCGCCGCCACCCTCTGCGACCACACAGCTGCGCCACCGGCACACCGCCGGTGGCGCACGCGTGCGCCCCGAACAGCCGGCCCCGGGCCCGGGACGTCCATCATCGGCCGGCGCGCACAACGACGGCGGAGGGCGGCGAACGGCACGCGGCAGGGTTCGGAGCGGGCTCGGTGGGTTCGCCCCTCGCCCCGGCACGTCGTCCTCGCTCTGGTCGCTCCAGCCCTCGCCCTAGCTGTACTGACCGGGGACACTGGTTGAGCACCGCGCCCACGGGCTCTCTGCCGTCGGCACCTGCAACGGATCTGCGGGTCCGAGACTCACGAAGCAGACCGCTCGCGTGCGTAGCGACCTGATCTTGTGGGTTCGACCTCGCCGTCAGGCTGGTTGATCTCGGCCCACACGTCATCGAGGGAAAGGCTGAGGACATCGGCGATCGCCGCGATGGTCGGGAAGGCAGGGGTGGCTACGCGACCGGACTCGATCTTCCGAAGGGTCTCCGGCGAGACACCTGCATCGAGCGCGGTGTCGAGCATCGAGCGCTCCCCCCTGGCCCGACGCAGGAGGGCGCCGAGGCGCTGCCCGCGCTCGACCTCTGCGGGAGTGAGCGGCAACCTGACCATGGCTCCGATTATAGTACCGGTATAGTATGGCCGGGATAGTTATTGGTAGCGCGAGACGGGCGGCGCATGGTTGAGATCCTGAACCCCACCGAACTGGCCCGAGCAAGGGACACCGGCGCCCTGGTCGCTGACATCTTGCGGACACTGAAGAGCCGTAGCGCGGTCGGCACGAGCCTCCTGGACATCGATCGGTGGGCGGAGACCATGATCGTCGAGGCTGGAGCGCAGTCCTGCTACGTCGACTACGAGCCGTCCTTCGGACGCGGGCCGTTCGGCCACTACATCTGCACGGCCGTCAACGACGCCGTGCTCCACGGACTGCCATACGACTACACGCTTGCCGACGGCGACCTGCTGACGCTCGACCTCGCCGTCTCCAAAGACGGAGTCGCTGCAGACTCCGCCATCAGCTTCATCGTGGGCGACGCGAAGCCCCCGGAGAGCGTCGCGATGATCAACGCGACCGAACGCGCGCTGTACGCAGGGATAGCCGCTGCCGGCCCCGGAGCTCGCATCGGTGACATCTCCCATGCCATCGGCTCGGTCCTCAGCGTGGCGGGGTACCCGATCAACACCGAGTTCGGAGGTCATGGCATCGGATCAACGATGCACCAGGACCCGCCCGTTTCGAACACCGGACGGCCCGGCCGTGGATACAGGCTGCGCCCTGGGCTGCTGCTGGCACTGGAGCCGTGGGTCATGGCGGACACCGCCGAGCTCGTCACCGATGCCGACGGCTGGACCCTCCGAAGCGCGACAGGCTGCCGGACAGCGCACGGTGAGCACACGATCGCAATCACCAACGACGGAGCCGAAATCCTCACCCAAACGCTGCTCTGACTCCCTGACACCGTCTTATCGTCGCTCGTCTCGTCGTCGATGACGGGTGGCCGACCAGCGAGGTCGCGGCCCGCTTCCAGCTGTCCTGGCGCCTTCGTGCGATTGATCAACGTCCCCGATCAGTACACCTAGCCCTCGTCGCCCTCGCTCTCGTCGTCGTGGGCGATCGCGGGGGTCGCCGCATCCCCGAGACCCTCACCGCCGGTGAGCCCGGCGTCGGACGAGCTCGTCTCGTCGGCCTCGTGACGTGGGCCGCCGCCACCCGGGTCGTCGTCGGTCGTGTGGTCGCTCATGCTGCACTCCTGGTCGGGTCGTAGCGCGCGCAGCCTGCCCGTGCGACGGCCGGTGATGCGCCACGTCAGCCCCCTGACGGTGTGCTGGGGCGCACGCGGCCGTGCGCCACGTCAGCCGGCCGCCCGATTCGACACCCTGGGCGCCCGGCCAGGCGGTCTCCTCAGACGGACCAGCCTGGCCCAGCAGGCCGTGCAGCGCGGTGGTGCCGCACGTCATCGCCCCGATGATCAGGAAGGACGGTAGCGCGCCGGTCACGGGCGGGCGGCGCCGACCGGGTGGGTCGCCTGCCCGGGGGCCGGCAGCGCCTCGAGCGCGTCGAGGACGTCGTCGACGGTCAGCGCCAACAGCCCAGGATCCGGCGCATCGCCGTGGGGGTCACCCGCGCGGCCCGCCCACAGCGTGACGTGGTGCGCCGCGTCCGGCGGACCCCACCGTGCGGGCGGCGTCGGGCCGAACAGCACGACGGACGGGGTGGCGAAGGCGCTCGCGAGGTGCGCCACCCCGGTGTCGCCGCACACGACCCGACCGGCCGCGGCCACAACCGCTGCCAGGTCCACGACGTCGGTGCGGCCGGCGAGGACCGCGCCCGCGTCGACGCCGGCGAAGCGCGCCACGGCGTCGGCCAGCCCGCTCTCGTCGGTCCCGCCGGTGACCACGACGGTGCGCCCGTGCTCCCGTTCGTGACGGGCCACGGCAGCCCAGCGGTCGATCGGCCAGCGGCGCGCGGCGGAGGCCGCCCCCGGGTGGATCACGGTGGCGCCGGCGAAGCGGGTGATGTCGAGCTCGCCCCCGGGTGTCGGCGGCGGATCGAGGGACAGGTCGTCGGGATCGGCGGCGACCCCGTGGTGTGCCAGCAGCCGACACCATCGCCGGCGCTCGTGCTCGTCCTCGCGCCAGCCCGGCCCGCCGGGGGTGTGGTCGGGGTCGGCGAACGCCAGCAGCCGCCGCGGACCCAGCGCCGCGAGGGCGGCATGGCTCTGGGGGCCCCGGCCGTGCAGGTTGACGGCGACGTCGGGTCCGGTCAGCACGTCGGGCAGCACGCCGACCCGGTCGCGGAAGTCGACGTCGACGACGGTGTCGACCACGGCACCGGCCAGGTCGACCAACGGGGCGAAGATCGCCGGTGCCGCGAGCACCAGCTCGTGGTCGGGGAAGCCGGCACGCAGGCCGCGCAGCGCGGGCACGACCGTCAGCAGGTCACCGAGGCCCAGCGCCCGCAGCACGACCAGCCGCCGGGCGGCGGACGTCGCGCTCACGGCCAGGACGGCTCGGTCGACGGCGTCACGACCAGTTCGCGCACCTCGCAGCCGGGAGGCTGCCGCAGAGCGAACAGCACGGCCTGGGCGACGTCCTCCGGCGCGTTGAGCTGCTGGTCCACGGCCGGCTTGAACTGCTCGGGGCGGTCGTCGAAGAACGCGGTGCGCATGCCTCCCGGCACCAACATCGTCACGCCGACCTGCCCGGCGACCTCGAGCGTCAGCGCGCGGGTGAAGCCCACGACACCGAACTTGCTGGCCGTGTAGGCGGTCGCGGCCGGCAGCGCCCGCAGCCCGAGCGTCGAGGCGACGGTCACGACCTTCCCGCGGCGCTCACGCAGTGACGGCAGTGCCGCCCGCACGACCGCCGCCGTGCCGATCAGGTTGACCGCGATCACGCGGTCCCAGTCGGCGCCGGCCACGTCGGTCAGGTCGCCGCACGCGTCGACGCCCGCCGCGGTGACCACCGCGTCGAGCCCGCCGTGCTCCTGGGCGACCTGCTCGACGGCGCGTTCGGTGGCACGGGCGTCGGCCAGGTCGACCCGCTCCCAGGCGAGCGCACCCGGCGGCTCGTTGACGTCGAGCACGACGGGTGTGCCACCGGCCTTGCCGACGGCCTCGGCGACGGCGCGGCCGAGGCCCGACGCGCCGCCGGTGACGAGCACGGTCCCCAGCGCAGTGCGCTCAGTGTCTGACATGGCGTTCGGCCTTTCGGATCATGGCGCTCGTCGAGCGCCCGTCGAGGTACGGCAGGACCACCGCGCGGCCCCCCCACCGGGTGAGCAGGTCGGCCTCGGGCAGGTCGGCGACCGCGTAGTCGCCGCCCTTCACCCACAGGTCGGGGCGCAGCCGGGCGAGCACGTGCTCGGGCGTGTCCTCGTCGAAGACCGCGACGGCGTCGACGGCCGCGAGCCCCAGCAGCACCGCGCGCCGGTCGGCCTCGCCCACGACTGGGCGGCCGGCGCCCTTCAACCGGTGCACCGACGCATCGGAGTTGAGGCACACGACCAGGCAGTCGCCCAGGGCGCGGGCATCGGCCAGCAGCCGGACGTGCCCGGCGTGCAGCAGGTCGAAGCACCCGCCGGTGGCGACCACCGTGCCCCCGCGCGCCCGCACGGCCGCGACCACGTCCTCGGCCCGCGGGGCGTCGGCGGGGACTGCCGTGAGGGCATCGGGCGGACGGTCGGCGTCGACCGCGCCGGCGCCGCCCGCGGCGACGAACGCCGTCGCCGCCCGCACGCCGCCGACGACCGCCTCCGAGAGCACCGCGCCGTCGGCGATCGCCCCGGCGACGCTCGCCGCGAACCGGTCGCCGGCACCACAGGGGTCCGAGGCGCCCTGCAGGCGGCGGGCCGGCACCATCAGCGGGGTGCCGTCGGCCCCGACGAGCACGGCGCCGCGTTCGCCGAGGGTCACGGCGACGCCGGCGGTCTCCCAGCGCGCCCGCAGCACCGCGGCGGCCTCGGCGACGGCGCCCAGGCCGGTCGCGTCGGAGCCTGCGGCCTGACGTGCCTCGGCCAGGTTCGGGGTCACGAGGCGGGTGTGCGGTACGGGCGCCGGTCCACGCGGGTGCGGATCCCACACGACCCGGCCACCCGCTTCGGCGACGGCGGCCAGTGCGGCCCGCAGCTGCGGCTGGCTGGTGATCCCGCGCCCGTAGTCGGCGACCAGCACGGTGCGCGCACCACGGATCGCGCCCAGCACCGCCGCGTCGGGGGCGCCGACCCGGTCGTGGGCGCCCCCGTGGTCCAGCCGCACCATCGGGGTGCCGGCCGCGTGCACGCGCACCTTCTGGCCGGTCGGGCCTTCGGCGCCGACGTCCAGCACGGTCACGCCCGCGCGTGCCAGCAGGCTCGCGACGGTGCGGCCGGCCTCGTCTGGTCCCAGCGCCGTGACGAAGACGACCTCGCGGCCGTCGCGCGCCGCCAGCAGCGCGGCGAGCGCTGCACCACCCGGGCGGGCGCGGTCGGCCGGCTGGTCCACGACCGGCACGGGGGCGTCGGGGGCCAGGCGCTCGACGCGACCGTCGAGGTCACGGTCGAGCAGGCTGTCACCGACGATCAGCAGCGGGGTCATCCGCGCACCGCCCGGAGGGGGCGGCCGGCGACGGCGGCGTCGATCGCCGCGCACAGCAGGTGGATGACCACCAGGTGCACCTCCTGGACTGTCGCCGTCGTGCCCGCGTCGACCGCGATGACGTCGGTGCAGCAGGCGGCCAGCGGGTTGGGTCGGGGCCCGGTCAGCGCCCAGGTGCGCAGACCGGTGAGCTGCGCCGCCTCGGCGGCGGCGAGCACGTTCGGGCTGCGCCCCGACGTCGACAGGCCGACGAACACGTCGCCGACCCGGCCGTGGGCGCGGACCTGGCGGGCATAGACCTCGGCCTCGCCGTAGTCGTTGCCGATGGCGGTGAGGCTCGAGGTGTCGGCGTGCAGCGCGATGGCCGACAGCGGCTGGCGCTCGTCGAGGAACCGACCGACCAGCTCGGCCGTCAGGTGCTGGGCCTGCGCGGCGCTGCCGCCGTTGCCCGCCGCGAGCAGCCGCCCGCCGCGCAGCAGCACCTCGGCGGCCTCGGCGCCGAGCCGCTCGATCTCGCCGAGCTGGGCGTACAGGGAGTCCAACGCCGACGCCAGCGCATCGACGTGCGCGGTGGCCCCGACCGAGGGGTGTCCACCTCCGCCGCGTGCCCCGGCGGGCGCGTGCCGGGCGTCGCCGTTGGCGGGGGCGCTCATCGCTGCACCGATCCGACGGCCTCGCCGCGCTGCCGCGCGTCGCAGGCGGCGTGGTAGCTGGCCAGCGTGCCGGCCGCCACGGTCGGCCAGGCGTAGTGGTCGACGGCGTGGCGGCGGCCCTGGCGGCCGAGCCGCGCCCGGAAGCCCTCGTCGCCGAGCAGACGGCCAAGCGCCGCGGCGAGGGCCGGGGGGTCGCGCGGCGGCACGTGCAGCCCGGTGACCCCGTGGACCACCGAGTCGAGCATGCCGCCGACCGCACTGGCCACGACCGGCACGCCCGACGCCATCGCCTCGAGCGGCACGATGCCGAACGGCTCGTACCACGGGGTGCAGGCGACCACGTCGGCCGAGCGCAGCAGCGCGGCGACCTCGGCGCGGGGCAGCGCACCGCGCAGGCACACGCGGTCGGCGACGCCGCACCGGCGGGCGACCGCCCGCAGGCGGCGGAGCTCGGGATCGCCGTGCAGCTGGTCGTGCTGCGGCCCGCCGGCGACGACCAGCTCGGCGTCGGGCAGGGCCGCCAGCGCACGGATGACGTCGTCGATGCCCTTGCGTGGCACCATCCTGCTGACCACCACGATGCGCGGCCGCGCGGTCCGCGGCTCCCTCGGGCCATCGGGGTGGAAGTGGTCGAGGTCGACGCCGCACGGCACCACGTCGACCCGGTGGGGGTCGGCGCCCATGCCGTGCAGCTCGCGCAGCTCGTCGCAGCAGGTGGCGACGATGCGGTCCGCCGTCCGGGCGATGGCCTCCTCGACCCGCAGGCGCTCCGTCGGGCTGGGGTCACCGATACCGAGGTGGCGGCGCTTGACGACCCCCAGCGCGTGGAACGTGTGCAGCACGGGAGTGGTCGCTGGCCTCGCGTGCAGCGCCGCCCGGCCCGACATCCAGAAGTGCGAGTGGACGACGTCGGGCGGCTCGTCGTGCCACACCGCGGCCAGGTGCGCCGCGAAGTCGCCCATCCACCGCGGCAGCTGGTCCTTGGGGATCGGGTGCGGCGGGCCCGCGTCGACGTGGGCGACGGTCATGCCGCCGCTGACGACCCGGTCGGGCAGCGCGGGGTCGTCGCGGCGCGTCCACACCGTGACGTCGTGGCCGGCACGCGCCAGGTGCCGCCCCAGCGCCGCCACGTGCACGTTCTGGCCGCCGGCGTCCTCGCCGCCCATCACCGCCAGCGGGCTGGCGTGCTCCGACACCATCGCGATCCTCATCGGGTCACCTCCGTCAGCACGCGGTCCCAGTCGGCCAGGAAGCGGTCGAGGCCGAAGCGGGCAAGCGCCGCCTCGCGGGCACGTGCGCCCAGCTCGGCGGCGTGGTCGGGGTCGGCCAGCAGCTCCCGGGTGGCGTGGACCAGCCGGTCGACATCGGTCGACACCACCCCAGCCCCCGGCGGCACCGCCTCGGCCACCTCGGTCGTGCCGACCGCCACGACGGGCATGCCCAGGTGCATCGCCTCGAGCAACGACAGCCCCAGCGAGGTCCACCGGATCGGGTGCACGTAGACCCGTCGACGGGCGAGCTCGGTGTGCATCGCGTCCTGCGGCATGTCCTCGTGCGGGGTCACGCCGTCCACGTCGACCTTCGCGACCCCCATGCCGTACAGGTCGATGTCGCCCGCGGCGGCGAACCGGGGCAGCAGGTCGGTGCCGGTCACGCGGGCGCGGCGCAGCGGCTCGTTGATGACCACGGCGGTGCGCGGGAGCTCGCCGGTCCAGCGGTGGCCGGGATCGACCACGCCGTGCTCGATGACCGTGGTCGGCGTCGTGCCGCAGTCCCACAGGAGGTCGTTGCAGTGGGTCACGTGGACCACCCGCAGCTCCGGGCGATCGGCGGCCGGGTGGCGCAGGTCGTTGATGCGGCCCTGTGGCGCGTTGTGCTCCAGGTAGACCGCCGGCACGTCGTGGCCGGGCCGGCGCCCCCCGAGCCAGTCGGTCGCCAGGTGCTCGAGCTCCTCCGGGCGCTGGAGCACGACCACGTCGACCTCGGTGGCGGCGCACGCGTCCCGGGTGACCTCGACGGCGCTGGGCGGCCAGTCCCACGTGCGGGCGCGCCCGCGGCCGTCGCGGCCGCGCTCGGCGTCGACGGGCAGCAGCCAGGTGTGGCGGCCCTGCACGAGCGAGGTCGTGTAGGAGCCGTGCACGTGCCACAGCAGCACCCGCAGGCCGCGACCCGCCTCCGGTGCGACGGTCATGGTGTCCCTCCCACAGCGACGACGGGATCGCGGTCGGCGGTGACCAGGGGCGGCCGGGTGGCGTCACGGTCAGACAACAACCGGCGCAGCGCGCCCACCACCTCGACCGGGGTGACCTCGTCGAGGCACGGGTGGCCCGGCAGGGGGCAGTGGCTGGCACGGCACCCGGCGCAGGCGATCGCCAGGTCGCCGAGCAGGACGTGCGCGACTCCCCACGGCCGCCAGCGCGCCGGCGGCACGGTCGGCGCGTACACCGACACGACGGGGGTGCCGACGGCCGCCGCCAGGTGTGCAGGTCCGGTGTTGCCGGTGACCACCGCGGCACTGCGGCCGAGCAGCACCGCGAGCTCGGCCAGGCTGGTCCGCCCGCCCAGGTCGTCGACGCCGTCGGCGACGAACGCGGTCAGGTCGCGCTCGCCGGCGCCCCCCGTCACCGCCACCCGCCAGCCGTCGGCCCGCAGGGCCGCGACCGTGTCGCGGAGGCGTTCGGGCGCCCAGGCGCGCGCCGGCACCGATGCGCCGGGGTGCACGACGACCAGGTCGTCGGCGCGCAGGTCGACGTCGGTGCCGGCCGGCACCGCGACCGCGAGGCCGCCGTGGTCCCCGGGCGGCAGGCGGTGGCCGAGTGTCGCCACCAGCGAAAGGGCGCGCTCGACCTCGTGCACGTCGTCGTCGACCCGGTGGCGCACGTCGAGCAGCGCGCCGGGGAAGTCGTCACAGACGGCGGCGATGGTCGGCACGCCCGCCAGCCGCAGCAGCAGGGCGGCCGGCAGCGGCGACTGGTGGAACGACGTCAGCACCGTGGCCTCGTCGACGGCCAGGCCGGCCAGCTCGTCGACGAACGCCATGACGCGGTCGCGGTCGACGCCGTCGGCGGCCGGGTCGATCCAGTCGGCGCGGTGGACGACCACGTCGTCGACGCCGGGCAGCAGCGCCGCGGCGGCGGCGCCGTTGGGGCCGGCCCACAGGGTGACGCGGTCGGCGTCGGCGGCGACCGCGCGCACGGCGGGACCGGCCAGCAGGACGTCACCGGCATTGTCGGGGCGCACGACCAGCGCGTGCCTCATGACGCCACCCCCGCGACCGCCACCCGCGCCGGCGCGCTGCGCACCGTGCCGGGGCCACCGAGCGCGAGCTCGACCGCGTGGACCGGGTCGTCGGCGACGACCGGCGCGGCCGACACCTCCTCGGGGCGGGTCGCCGCGGTGGGGACCAGCACCGCTCGCGCGCCGGCGGCGGCCGCGGCCTCGACGTCGCCGCCGATGTCGCCGATCACCACGCAGCGGCGCACGTCGACGCCCAGCCGGCGTGCGGCGCGGTGCACCAGGCCCGGGGCCGGCTTGCGGCACGCGCAGCCGTCGTCAGGGCCGTGCGGGCACACGCACCACGGTCCCAGCGGACCGAGCAGCTGCTCGACGCGGCGGTGCACCGCGGCGACCTGATCGGTGGTCAGCAGCCCCCGCGCCACACCGCTCTGGTTCGTCACCACGGCAATCGGCACGCCCGCCTCGCGCACTAGCGCGACGGCCTCGCGCGCACCCTCGCGGAGCACGACCCGAGCGGGGTCGCCGTTGTAGGGGACGTCGTCGATCAACGTGCCGTCGCGGTCGAACAGCACACCGGCCGCCTCGGGCGGCGCCGTGCCCCGCCGGGCCACATCCACCCAGCCCCGCATCCAGTGCCACACCGCCGCGGGCGGGATCGCGGCGCTGGTGGCCAGCATCGTCGTGACCTCCCGCGCGGACCGCGGCCCCGGCGCGATGCGCCGCCACGCGAAGTGCACCGTCAACGCCGCCCACGTCGCCCCGGCGGCCGCGGTGGGCCGCCACCTGCCACGCAGCGCCGCCGCGCCGGCGGTCAGCGCCGCCGCCGTCGTCAGCAGGTGCCGCCGTCGCGCGCCCCTGGGCACCCCCGCGTCCCCCCGCCAGCCGGCACCGTGCCGGGCGCGCATCAGCGCGTCGTCGGCGTTGCCCCGCTGCAGCCGGACGCTGACCCACGGCCCGGCCGGACGGACCGGGTGGGTGACCGTGCGGCCGCCGGCGACGATCCGCCAGCCCCGCCCGGTCACCCGCAGCGCCAGGTCGGCGTCCTCGCGGTAGGCCCGGGGGAAGCGCTCGTCGAACCCGCCGACGGCGATGAGGGCCCGGCGGCGGTACGCCATGTCCGCGGTCGCCCAGCGGGCGTGCTCGAGGCCGGCGACGTTGCGCTCCCAGTCCGTCGGGGCCCGGCCCGCCGGCCGCGGCACGACGATCCGGCCCTGCGTGGCGGCGACATCACCGCCGACCGCCAGGTCGTCGGCCAGCCGGGCGAGCCAGTCGCCGGCCACCTCGACGTCATCGTCGAGGAACGCCACCCACGGTGTGGTCACCGAACGCCAGCCGACGTTGCGCGCCGCGGCGGGTCCGCGCCCCGCGCCGGTGAGGACGGTCAGGCGGTCGCGCAGCCGCGCGGGGACCGGACCGTCCAGCAGCGTGGTCGTGGCGTCGCGCCGGTCGTCGACGAGCACCACCGTGGCCGGCAGCGGCCCCGCGGCGTCGGCCAGCGAGGTGAGCAGGCGCCGCAGCGACGGTCGCCCGACGGTCGGCACGACGACCGCGACGTCCGGGCGCTCCGCGGGGGCGGGGGGCGTCATGCGACCGCCCCCCGGACCGGGGCGGTACGTGACACCGGCGCCACCCCCGTGGTGGAACGTGCCGTCAGGCTGTGCCGGCGGATCAGGTAGGGGCCCAGGGCCAGCGCGTCGACCGGCGCCGAGCCGAAGCACTCCAGCGCGTCGCGTGGGCTGTCCACCATGGGCCGCCCGGCGGTGTTCAGGCTGGTGTTGATCACGACCGGCACACCGGTGCGCGCCTCGAGGCGGCGCAGCATGAGGGCGACCAGCGGTTCGGCGTCGTCGTCCACCGTCTGGATGCGCGCGGTCCCGTCGACGTGCACGACCGCCGGGATGCGCTCGGTCCAGTCGGGGCGCACGCGGTGGGTGAACAGCATGTACGGGCTCGGCAGCTGGCCCGTGAAGATGTCCGCTGCCCGCTCGGCCAGCACCATCGGCGCGACGGGGCGGAACTGCTCGCGACCCTTCACGTCGTTGAGCCGCTTGAGGTTGTCGGCACGGGTGGCGTTGGCCAGGAGGCTGCGGTGGCCGAGCGCACGCGGCCCGTACTCGCTGCGGCCCTGGAACCAGGCCACGACCCCGTTGTCCGCGATCACCCCGGCGACGGCGTCGGCGAGGTCGGCGGGGCGCTCGTAGGCGATGTCCGCGGTCGTCAGCCAGGCGGCGAGCTCGTCGTCGGTCCAGCTCCGACCGAGCGCCGCGGTCGTCATGCCGCGGATCGGGTCGCCCGCCTCGGCCGCCACGTGCAGCGCCGCGCCCAGGGCGGTGCCGGCGTCGCCGGCGGCGGGCTGCACCCAGATCCGCTCGAACGGGCTCTCGGCCGCCAGGCGGGCGTTGGCCACGCAGTTGAGCGCGACGCCGCCGGCCATGGTCAGCGCCCGCTGCCCGGTCCGGTCGTGCAACCACCCCGCGAGGTCGAGCAGCACCTCCTCGAGCCGGGTCTGCACGGTCGAGGCCAGGTCCGCGTGGGCGGCTGTCCAGTCACCGCCGCGCCGCAGGGCGGGGGCGAACCGTGACCAGTCGATCGGCTCGACGTGGAACCCGCCGTCGCCGGTGGCGCGCACCAGCTCGCGGAACTGCCCGAGCCAGCGTGGCGCGCCGTACGAGGCCATCGCCATCACCTTGTACTCGTCGCTCGAGCGACGGAAGCCGAGGTGCGCGGTGACCTCCTCGTACAGCAGGCCCAGCGAGTGGGGGAGCTCCTGTGCCGCCAGGACCTCGAGCCGGCCGTCCTCGGCGCGCCCCGCCAGGTGCGACGCGGCCTCGCCCCGCCCGTCGAGCACCAGCACCGCGGAGTTCGCGAACGGCGCGGCGAGGTGGGCCGACGCGGCGTGCGCGACGTGGTGGGGCACGAACCGCACGCGGGAGGGATCCAGGCCCGGCAGGGCCGTCCGCAGGAACAGCGGCGCCCGCTGCGCGTACAGCGTCCGCAGGCCCTCCCAGTCGTCGGCGACGACCGACGGTGCCGCCGCCGGGTCGGCGGCCCCCGGGGCCAGCGCCGGGTCGTAGGAGTAGGCGACCGCGTCGAGCTCGCCGGCCGTCAACCCGGCGCGCTCCAGGCACCAGCGCATCGCCTGCTCCGGCAGCTCCCACGTGGCGAAGGCCACCGGGGGCTTGCCGTGCTTGCGCCTGCTGAAGCGCTCCTCCTCGGCGGCGGCGACGATCTCACCGTCGACGACGACGGCCGCCGCCGGATCGTGGAACACCGCGTTGATGCCGAGGACACGCACTGTGATCGACCCCTGTCGGTAGGGTTGCGTTGGGATCGCTGCAGCGGGTTCACGGCCTTCAGCGGACGCACGCTTACCCGCCGTCTAAACCTTCACGCATGTGAAATCCGACGCGTGTGAATCCTAGGCGGCACGGATTGGCCGGATGGCCACGTCGAACAGGAGGCACGGGGTGGCTGCACCGGACGACCGGATGAGCGTCGTGATGATCACGAAGGATCGTCGCGACGCTACATCCTGGTCGGCGACGACCCGGTCTGTGCCGTGATGGCCCACAGCCCGCTGCGGGCGCGGACCGGCATGCCGGGCCGGCCGGTGCTCGGGTTCCTGGCGGGCATGTCGGTCGTCCGACGTGACGCGTACCTGTCGGTCGGTGGGTTCCACCGGGCGGTCGGCGTCGGCGGTGAGGAGGCGTGGCTCGCAGCCGATCTGGCCGCCGCCGGCTGGGACCTCGCCTACCTGCCGCACGTCGTGGCGCATCACCGGCCGTCAGCCAGCCGCGACCACCGCGGCCGGCGGCGCCGCGACCTGCGCAACGCGCTATGGTTCGCGTGGAGCCGCCGCTGCCCCTCGACGGCGCTGCGGCGTTCGCTGGTGCTCACCCGCGGCGGGGGCCCGTCGCCCGACACCGTCGCCGCCCTCGCCGCGGCGGCCGGCGGGCTGGGCTGGGTGCGTCGGCACCGCCGTCCGGTGCCGCCGTCCGTCGACGCCGACCTGGCACTGCTGGACCGCGCGGGGTGACCGGACCCCACCGTCGACACGGATCCCCCACCACGGAAGGAGCAGCCATCCTCCGCACCCTCGTCCAAGACTACGAGTACATCCACACGACGCTCGGCATCTGCGGCAACCTGCTGTTCGTCACCGGCTCGGTGCTGTTCTTCGAGCGGTTCTCGCACCTGCACACGCTTGCGGTGTGGCTGTTCGTCGTGGGCTCGTCGCTGATGCTGGTCGGCGCCGTCGGGTCCGGCCTCAAGAAGCTCTGGCAGACCGAGGAGCAGTCGGCGTCGTGACGCCGCGGCCGCCGCGGGGCCACCACGACGCCGTGCATGTGCACCGGAGTCGCGGAGCCCCGCGCGGAGGGCCTCGGTCAGGTCACGCGGCGTGCGGGTGGAGCAGGACCTTCGAGTAGCCCTCCTCGCGGTTGTCGAAGCGCTCGTAGGCGTCCGGGGCCTCCTCGAGCGGCAGCTGCTTGGAGACCACGAAGCTCGGCTCGGCGCGACCCGCGATGATCATGTCGCGCAGGTACCGGTTGTAGGACTTCACGTTGGCCTGGCCTGTCCCCATCGACTGGCCCTTCTCGAAGAACTTGCCGACCTCGAACAGCAGGCGGCCCTCGGCGGCCTCCTCGGTCGGCGCGCCCGGGTCGCTCGGCACATACAGGCCGACGGTCCCGATCCGGCCGGTCGCACGGACGGTGTACACGAGGTTGTTCAGCACGATGGCGGGCTGCTCCTCGTCACCGCCGGACACCGTCGCCTGGTAGCCCACGGCGTCGACGCCCTTGTCGGTGCCGTCGCCGTCGGTGGCGTCGACGATGTACTCGATCGGGTCGACCTCGTCGTAGTTCACCGGGATCGCGCCGATCTGCTCGGCCAGCGCCAGGCGGTTGGGCACCCGGTCGACCGAGAACACGCGCGACGCACCGCGGATCAGCGACGAGTACGCCGCCATCAGCCCGACGGGCCCTGCGCCGTAGACCGCGACGGTCTCACCGGGGCTCACGTCGGCCATCGCCGCACCGTGGTACCCGGTCGGGAAGATGTCGGCCAGCAGCGCGAAGTCCGCCTCGTGCTCGTCACCCTGCGGGAGCTTCAGGGCGT
>CAYVGE010000002.1:52426-56064 GCA_964450395.1 uncultured Actinomycetota bacterium | reverse complement strand
CGGTGGTGTTCGTGCCGGGTGGCGATCAGGTCGGTGATGCGGGCTGCGTCGCGTCCGACGCCGTGGATTTGTTCGGATGAGACTGAGTGGAGGAATTTGAGGCCGACGAAGTACAGGCCGGGCATCTTTTCGACGACGCCGCGGTGATGATCCGGTTCCGGTGGGTTTTCTTTGATCACTGGGAGGTCGATCCAGGACAACGCTGGGTTGAAGCCGGTGCACCACACCACGTTGGCGACGTCGATGCGGCGGTCGTGTTCGAGTTGGGGGTGTCCGTGCCGGGTGCCGGTGACGCGGGGGACGCGTTGCACGCCGGCTGCTGCCAGGTCTTTCGGTTTGACCCTGATCAGGGGTTCACCGGTGGCGATCATGTTGGGTCGGGCTTTTCGTCCGATGGGGGTGCTGGTGGTCAGCACGCGGTGGAAGATGACCCGTCCGACGAATGGCATCAGGATTCGTGCGGCCACGCTTTCGGGGCGGAATGGCAGGGTGCCGGTGCTGGGTCCGGACAGCCAGACGTCGTGGGTTCTGGCCAGTTCGGTGGCGATCTCTGCGCCTGAGTTGCCGGCTCCGACGACCAGGACTCCTCCTTGCTGGAGTTGACCGGGGTGTCGGTAGTCGGCGGCGTGGAGTTGGACGATGCTGGGGTCGAGCTCGCTGGCGAACGCCGGGATCCGGGGTTGTTGCCAGCTCGACATCGCAACGACGACGTTGTCGGCCTCGAACCGTCGGGGTCCGGCGGTCGCCACGAAGTGGTCGCCCTGTTGGGACAGTCGGTCGACCCGCACGCCGGTCTCGACGGGGATGTCGAACCGCCGGGCGTAGGACGCCAGGTAGTCGGCCATCTCGTTCTTGCTCGGGAACCCCCAGTGGTAGCCGGGAAACGCCATGCCCGGCAGTCCGTTCAGCCGGTTGGGGGTGAACAGCCGCAGCGAGTCCCACCGGTTGCGCCAGGCGTCACCGATCCGGTCGTTGGCGTCGACGATCGCGTACGGCAGGCCGCGGCGCGCGAGGTGGTACCCCGTGGCGAGCCCGGCCTGTCCCCCGCCGATGACGAGGGTCTCCACGTACGAGCTTGCGGGTCGATCGGTCATGTCGGTACCTCCGTGCAGCAGCACCCGAGTAGCAGAACACCTATACTCCACATTGGAGTACACATACACTCCAATGTGGAGCATGTCAAGGGGGATGGGATGACGGATCGACTGACGACCACCTCGTACGCGGTGCTGGCGCAGGTCGCGGTGCGGCCCTGGTCGTCCTACGAACTGGCCCAGCAACGTGTCCGCTACTTCCGGTACGTCTGGCCGCGGGCCGAGAGCGCCATCTACCGCGAGGTGAAGCGGCTGTCGTCGATGGGCCTGCTGGAGGGCCGCAAGGAATACACCGGCAAGCGGTCCCGAACGGTCTACTCGATCACCGACGACGGCAAGGCCGCATTGCGGGAGTGGCTGGCAACGCCGATCGCTCCGTTCTCGATGGACTTCGAGGCGATGCTGCGCCTCTTCGTCGCTCCCCTGGGCACCAAAGACGAGTTCATGGGCACACTCAACCAGGTCCACGCCGACGCCCAGGAGATGCTGCAGTTCGCTGGCGAGGTCAAACAGGAGTTCATCGACGGCATCAACGTCACGCAGGACCAGACCTACATCAGAGCGCTGGCGGTCGACTTCTTCGTCAGCCTGTTGACCACGGTCGAGGCATGGGCCGAGCGCACCATCACAGAGGTCAAAGACTGGGACGACCTGATGCCCTCCCAGGACAAGAACCAACGAGGCCTCGAAAAGATCCGCCAACTACCAGTCGACACCCCCACCGAGTCACTCGAAGACATCACCACACCACCCAAAAGCCAAATGCGGCCCCGCTCCTGACCGGCCACCCCCGATGCGCGATCGCGGATGCACCGGACCGGACTTCACCGCCCCGCCGGGGGCGGTAGCGTGCGAGGGCCGCGGCGGCCGGCGAGGGAGCCGTGGCGGTACCGATGATCCACCGCGTGCTGGCCGCGGGGGCGCGGTCCTAGGTACGCCGGAAGCTGACGCCGCGGCGCTCAGCGGTGCAGTGGCGGGGTCGCTCAGCGGTGCAGCGGCGGGGTGATGACCCGCACGTCGACGGGGGTCGAGCGACCCTTCAGCTGCAGGCGACGCGACGGGTGGTGGTGGCGCTCCAGACCGGCGGACGCGTACGCGACCTCGCTGACGAGCAGCTCACCCGCCGCTGCGACCGATGAGAGCCGGGCGGCGACGTTCACCGTGTCGCCGAGCGCCGAGATCGTCGTCAGGCCACCGGCCTCACCGACCGCGCCGACAAACGCCCGCCCGGCGTGCACGCCCACGCCGATCGGCACGCCGAGCTGCCGCCCGTCGTCACCCCCGCCGATGGTCAGGAGCCGGGAACCCGCCTCGATGGCGTGCCTGACGTAGGACCGGCCGGCGAACCCGGGCGCGAAGATCGCGGTCACCCCATCACCGTTGAGCTTCTCGATCAGCGCCCCGGCATCGATCAGCACACCCGTGGACTCGCGGTAGAAGCGGTCGATCACCGCAGAGAACTCCCATGCCGACATGCCCTCGGCCATGCTGGTCGACCCACGGATGTCACTGAAGAGCATCGCGACATTGACCTCTGCACCACCTGGGAACTCAGCACCCAGCAGCTCGCAGTCGTTGCAGTAGCGGGGGTTGAGCGTCGACGGCCTGATGCCCTTCACACTGCGGACGAATGCTCCACCGACGCCGGCGAACGGCGCCTGGCACAGCTCACACCGGGGATCCGACGGCAGCAGCCGCAGCCATCGTCGGAGGTGCTTGAACTGATCACCCTGCTCGAGGATGCGACTCCACTCCTCCGAGTGGAGGTGGCCGGACGACGGCGCCATGGTGCGGTCCCTCCTCGCAGGATCGGATCCGAACCTCGAGGTCAGCGTACAGTGAGGCGCCTGCGCAGTTCGAGCGCGATGCGCATCCGTCCCAGCCGCCGCGGCAGGCGATGTCAGGAGTGTTCGACGATCTCGCGGCGCAGCGGCGCGAGCGCGTCGAAGATCGTGCTGATCAGGTCCAGCGGGACCCCGCACGCCTCCATCGCCGCGACGAGGTGCGCCACGACCCGGTCGAAGTGGCCGCCGGCGATGCCCATGCCGGCGTACACGACCCCCATGGTGCGTCCGGTGTGGTGGTGGGGCCCGCCGAGCGCGGCGCCGATGAAGGCGCCCCTGGTGCGCCCGTAGGCGCAGCATGTCGGTCGCTGCGAAGAACGGCGCGAGCGCGGGATCGCCGAGGATGCGGCCGTGGAACACATCGACGATGTCGTCGACCACCGGCGGTCCGCCGATGCGGTCGTAGACGCTCGTCGGCGCACCGGCGCGCGATGGTGAGCCGTCATCGATGTCTCCCACGCCCTCCCCGATGTGGTGTCGGCCCCACAGCAGGGGGTGCCGGAGCTCAGCGCCGTGGCCCCGATGCCGCGAAGAGCAACAGCCCGTGGCTCAGCCGCAGCGGCCGGCTATCGCGACGGACGCGCTCCGCGAGGTGGCAGCGGTCCGGGATGGCCACGAGGTAGGACGCCAGGTCGTGACCGGACGGGAAGGTCAGGACGTAGTCGAGCCGGGTCCGCTCGACCGGCCGAAGTGCGCGCCG
>CAYVGE010000002.1:17727-52326 GCA_964450395.1 uncultured Actinomycetota bacterium | reverse complement strand
CGCGCCGAGGACCTGCTCGCCGTCGTCGGCCGTCAGACCGATCGTGGCTCGTCGCAGGGTGCACCCGACGAGGGCGTCGAGCTCGTGCCCGTCGTGCTGGACCGACGGCGCGAGCGCCAGCAGGCTGCCATGATCGTCGAGGACGCGGGCGACCTCGCCCAGCGCGGTGGTGGTCACCTCGGGAGGCCACCGTGGCCTGCGCACCACGACGGTGTCGAAGCACCGCGACGCCATGGGCAGCGCGCCGGCACCGGCGATGACCACGTCGATCCGGCGCATCGCCGCCTGCAGCGCCAACAGCGGGCTGCCGTCGGTCACGGCGACCCGGGCGTCGGTGCGGTGGGCGGTCCGCACCGCGAACTCGCCGCTGCCCGCGTCGACCTCGAGCACGTCGCGGCGGCGCCCGCGGCGACGACGTCGAGCAGGTGTTGCTGCGCGTCGGGTGCCCTGGTGGTACCGGCGGCGGACGTGGTGCTTCCACTGCTCCTGGGAGCGACGCGAAGTGGTCGTCATCGCCGAGCAAGCGAGCGGGTCACTGCGGCGTTCATCCCCGTACCATCGCGGTGACTACCACCCCGGCGATGCCCTGCCCTCCGAGTCGCAGCTGCGCACGACCTACGACGTGTTCGAAGTGGTCGATTCGGTGTTCCCCAGCGACCGGCACGCGTTCATCGACGAGTTCGACCTGCCGGCCTGACGGCGCCCGACCGAGTGGGCGCAGGTCTCGACCCGCCGGTGGGCGCAGGTCTCGAGCCGCCGTCCGGGCCTACGGGGTGCGCCCGTAGACCCAGACGGTCGAGCCCTTCGGCGCGATGTCGTTGGCCCAGATGAAGTCCATCGCGGGCTTGGTCACGCGGACACAGCCGTGTGACGACGGGGTCGCCGGCACGGACGGGTAGCCGTGGATCGCGATGCCGTCGGCGTTGAAGTACTTGGGACGCCACAGCGGGCCGAGGTCGCCCTGGCGCACACCGTCGACCTGCCAGTCGATGGTCTGTCGCCCGTTCGGCGTCTCGGCCAGCGCGGTGTGCCCGTCCGGGTGCTGGTAGTGCTCGTTGGTCCCCGTGCTGGTGTGCCACGTCCAGCGGACCTCACCACCGCGGACGTCCATGACGACGCGTGCCTGCTCGTCGACCTCGATCAGGTCGCCGCCGTTCGACCGGGGTTGCGGTGGTGTGGCGTCCGCGAGGTGCGCGCGGGTGTTCGGCCCCACGACGCCGTCTACAGCGATGCCCTCGACGCCCTGGAACGCGAACACGGCCTGCTCGGTGAGCTGTCCGAAGACGCCGTCGGCGGGGCCCACCCAGTAGTGCAGGTCCTCCAGGCGCTGCTGCAGGCGGCGCACCGCGGGTCCGGAGTCGCCGCGGGTCAGCGTGCGGTCGGCGAGGCGCTGATCGTCACCCGACGAGCCGTCGTTGCCGCCACCGGCGCGGTCGCCACCGCTGCGGTTGCCGCTGCCACCACCGGTGCCCGTGGTGTCCTCGGTCGCGCCGTCGCCGCCGCCTGAGGCGACCTCGTCGGAGGACGGTGGGTCGCCACCGGCGTCCGCGTCCGGGGGTACGGCCGACGACCTGGAGTCGTTGGGCGACACCGGCGCAGGGGTCGATGCTGCGGAGGTCGGCGTCGCCGGCGCGGTGGCCTGCTGGTCGACCAGGCCGCACCCGGCCAGGAAGAGCAGGACGATCGCCAGCACGGCCGTACGGGCGACCGGCCGGCGTCGGAGGTGCTGTGGTTGCAGGTGGTGCATGGTGCACTCCCCCGGAGCGCGAACAGCGCGACGTGGTCGGCCACCCTCAGGAGACCGACCATCGCGAAATTGGATATGACCGGTATCCAGTCTTGTCACCGGTGTCGGGCCGCAAACATCCGGGAGCCGGATCGGCTACTGGTGCGCGCAGCCTCCGCTGATCTCGGCGGGCTCCGTGCCAGTATCGGACGCCATGTCGACCGCACGGCTGCGGCTCGCGCGCACCGACGACGCTGCGCAGATCGCCCGGATCTACGCGCCAGTCGTCCGCGAGACCGCGATCACGTTCGAGCTGGACGCACCCGGCGCGTCCGAGATGGCGCAGCGCATCGCCGACACGTCGCTGCGCTTCGCCTGGCTCGTCGCGGAGCAGAACGACCGCGTCCGCGGCTTCGCCTACGCCGGCATGCACCGCAGGCGTGCGGCGTACCAGTGGTCTGCCGACGTGTCGGTGTACGTGGAGGCCGGTGCCCGGCGCACCGGCGTCGGACGGGGCCTGTACACCACCCTGCTCGAACTGCTCGCGGCGCAGGGCTACGCCAATGCCTTCGCCGGCATCGCGCTGCCGAACCAGGCGTCGATCGGCCTGCATGAGGCGTTCGGCTTCACCCCGGTCGGCGTCTACCGGTCGGTCGGCTACAAGCACGGCAACTGGTGGGACGTCGGCTGGTGGCAGCGCCGCCTGCCCGCCATCGAGGCGACCCCGCCGCCGCCGACCCGGCTGCCGGAGCTGGCTGACGGCATCGTCGCGCAGGCGATGGCCGACGGGCAGGTCCACGTGGGCGGCTGACCGCCGGGGGTCCCGTCTGCCACACTGGTCGTCATGGACAGCACCCGCGTCGACCGGTGGCTGTGGGCCGTCAGGCTGTGCAGGACCCGTTCCGACGCCAGCCAGGCGTGCCGCGCCGGTCACGTCAGGATCAACGGGCGGCCGGCCAAGCCCGCGAGCCCCGTCCGCGTCGGTGACCGCGTCGAGGCACACCTACACCGGCGGGACCGTGTCGCCGAGGTCGTCCGGGTCATCGACAAGCGCGTCGGCGCCCCGATCGCCGTCGAGTGCTACGTCGACCACTCACCGCCGCCGCCACCGCGCCAGGACCTCGACTTCGCGGTCCGCGACCGCGGTGCGGGCCGACCCACCAAGCGCGAGCGCCGTCAGCTCGAGCGGCTGCGCGGCCGCCGCCGCTGAGGGCCCATCCCACGCGACCGGAGCGCTACGCTGTGACATCCCCGCGGGTGTAGCTCAATGGTAGAGCCCCAGCCTTCCAAGCTGGTGATGGGGGTTCGATTCCCCTCACCCGCTCTGGACACCGCCGGGGCGTGTCGTCAGGCGCCCTCGGCGCGGCGGAGCGCTCGGGTCGAAACCACCGCCAGCAGGCCGTCGGACGCGAACTCGATGCCGACGCTGTTCATCGCGCGCCCCCGGGCGACGATCCGGCAGCGCTCGCCGAAGCGGTCCGCGAAGACGTGTGGGAGGTACCGCTCGAACCCCGGCGGCCGCCATCGCCGCCAGCGCCACACGTAGGGGTAGTCCGCGCTCACCGGGTGCAGTCCACCACGACGCCTGGCCGTGGACAACCGCCGACACGGCGTACCCGGGTGCGCTTCGATGCGCATGTGCACCGACGCGCACCCGGGTGCGTGGTTGCTTCGAATCGTCCTCGAGTACCCCCGGCGGACCCCACGCCGTCCGACGCGACGACGCCGACCGCCCCGACGCGCACCATCGAGACCACCGGCGGCACGGCCACCGTGCGGTTCGCAGCTGGTGGGGCCGAGGTCCTCGGCGCCGTGCCGGCGCCCGGGTTGCCGTGGACGTCGAACCCGAGGACGACGGCTCGACGCGCGTCGACTTCGAGTCGGACGCCCACCGCTCACGCCTGGAGGTGTGGTGGCGGGACGGACCCCGGCACGAGATCGAGGAGGGTGCACGCGACGGCGACGACGACGCGCCGGGTAGACAGCAGCGGACGGTCGGGCTCGGGCGACCGGGTCGACGACGATGACGACGGGGATGACGACGGTGACGGGCGGCGTCGGCGCCGGGGTCGCGGGGGCGACGACGACTGACCGGCAGGGGTGCCCTCAGGCCGCGAGGCGGCGTGCCCGACGCCGGGCGGTGACGTCGGCCTTGACCGAGCACCACAGGTAGTAGGCGGGGTAGGCCAGCGAGACCGTCGCCAGCCCGATCTGGCCGGGGCTCGGCGGCAGCAGCAGCGCGACCACGCAGACGGCCCCCCAGATGGCCCCGAGCAGGTAGTGGCGGCGGCGGTCGGCCCGCTCGGGCAGTTGGGTCGGGTACAGGAACCGCACGGGCGCGAGCACCAGGACGGCCAGCACGAGCACCAGGACGGTGTTGACCACCTTCGGCGTGTCGAACAGCCACAGGTACCCGATGACGACGTTCCAGTAGGACGGGAAGCCCAGGAAGAAGCCCTCGGATGACTGCTTGGCGCCCACGCGGCAGAACCCGATCACGCTGGTGACCAGGACGATCGCGGCGATGATTTGGGCGGGCTCGGCCAGCAGGTCTGCACGCACGGCCAGCAGCACGGGCACGAACACGAACGACAGGTAGTCGATGATGTCGTCGAGCCGTCGCCCGTCGATGCGCCAGGCGGTCTCGGTGACCCGCAGCCGCCGGGCAAGGATGCCGTCGGTGGCGTCGATCACCACGCAGGCGACCAGCGCCACGATCCCCAGCGCGAACCGCTCGGCGAGCACCAGGTGCGTCGCCGCCAGCACCAGCAGCAGCCCCGACGCGGTGTAGGCGTGGGCGAGGTACCCGACGGCGCTCTCGGGGAGGCGGACGTCGTCACCGAGCATCGCGGGCTCGGAGGCGGAGGCGTCTGGCATCACCAACGTGGACATCCCACGTCGAGTCGTCGGTGGTCTCCCATCGGTGCGCGTCGTCCCATCTGTCGCGTCGACTTCGCCGGCGCCGCCCCCGGGACATGGCTCACGCTGGAACGCCAGCGAACCGCGGCATGCTCCCGCCGTCATCCGATGGTAGCGGGACGGCGGCGAGGACGCCGACCGCGGCTGCCACCGCAACAACCGTGCGCTCGTGACGAGGCACCTCGTCACCGCGGCACGCCGGACCTCAGAACGACCGTGGCAGGCCGAGGACGTGTTCGGCCAGGTACGACAGGATGAGGTTGGTCGAGATCGGCGCGACCTGGTACAGGCGCGTCTCCCGGAACTTGCGCTCGATGTCGTACTCGGCGTCGACGCCGTAGCCGCCGAAGGTCTGGATGGCGACGTTGGCGGCCTCCCACGACGCGTCGGCGGCCAGCAGCTTGGCCATGTTGGCCTCGGCGCCGCAGGACGCACCCGCGTCGAACAACCCCGCCGCGCGCTCCACCATCAGCGCCGCCGCCTCGATGTGGGCATACGCGGTGGCGATCGGGAAGGCGATGCCCTGGTTCTGGCCGATCGGGCGCCCGAAGACCTCCCGCTGCCCCGCCCTGGCCGTCGACCGGTCGACGAAGAACCGGCCGTCGCCGATGCACTCCGCGGCGATCAGGATCCGCTCGGCGTTCATGCCGTCGAGGATGTGGCGGAACCCATGGCCCTCCTCCCCGATCAAGTTGGCAGCCGGCACGGCGACCTCGCGGAAGGCGAGCTCGTTGGTCAGGTTGTTCATCATCACCCGCCGGCGGGTGACGGTCAGCCCCTGCTCGCGGGCGTCGCGCAGGTCGACCAGGAACACCGACAGCCCGTCCGAGCGGCGCTCGACCCGGTCGGCGGGGGTCGTCCGGGCCAGCAGGATCATCAGGTCGGAGAACTGGACCCGGGAGATGTAGATCTTGTCGCCCGTGATCACGTAGTGGTCACCGCGGCGCTCGGCGACGGTGGTGATCCCGGTCGTGTCGGTGCCGGCGTCGGGCTCGGTCACGGCGAAGGCCTGCAGGCGCAGCTCCCCCGAGGCGATGCGCGGAAGGTAGGTCCGCTGCTGCTCGTCGGAGCCGTGCCGCAGCAGCGTGCCCATCACGTACATCTGCGCGTGCGCCGCGTTGGCGTTGCCGCCCGAGCGGTTGACCTCCTCGAGGATCGCACACGCGTGGGTCAGGTCGAGGCCCAGGCCACCGAGGTCGGTGGGGATCAGCGCCCCGAGCCAGCCCGCCTCGGTCATCGCCTGCACGAACGCCTCGGGGTAGCCGCGTTCGACGTCGAGGTCTCGCCAGTAGCGGTCGCTGAACCGGTCGCAGACCGCGCGGACGCCGGCGCGCAGCTCGTCGAGGTCCATCAGCCGCCGTCCCCGTCGCCGCCGCCGAGCGCCGGCCGCGGGCGGGACGGGGCGTGGTCGCGCTTGTACACCATGACGCTGCGCCGGAAGGTGATGACCACCCGGCCGTCCTGGTTGGACCCGGTGGTGGCGACCGTGACGATGCCGACCTCGGGCCGTGACGACGACGGGCGGGCGGCGACGACCTCCGACTGCGAGTAGATGGTGTCGCCCTCGAACACCGGCGCGGGCAGGCGCACCTCGTCCCACCCCAGGTTCGCCATGGCGTTCTGGGAGACGTCGGTGACGCTCTGCCCGGTGACCAGCGCGAGGGTGAACGTCGAGTCGACCAACGGACGGCCGAACCCGGTCTGCGCCGCGTAGTGGTGGTCGAAGTGGATCGGGTTCGTGTTCTGCGTCAGCAGCGTGAACCAGGAGTTGTCGGTCGGCAGCACCGTGCGGCCCAGCGGGTGCCGGTAGACGTCGCCGACGGTGAAGTCCTCGAAGAACCGGCCCTGCCAGCTGTCCCGCGCGGTCACCGGTGCTGCTCCTGACGCTTCCTCGCCCTCGACGCCAGCGTAGAAGATCGACGGGCGCGGACACCGGGGCACCCCGGGTGGCGGTCGCCACCCGGGATGGCGGCTGCGGACGGCGTCGCGCACGGACCTCAGGCCGAGGTCGGCACGGGTCGCCGGCTGACGATGTCGTCCAGCCGGGCCAGATCTCCGCGGACGCGCCGCCGGTAGGCCGACGCGATCAGGGGCGCAGCCAACGCCAACGGTCCCGTGAGGTCGAAGGTAAGCGCGTACGTCACCCTGCTGGTCGTGTCGGTCAGCGCCGTCACCGCGCGGTGGCCGCGGACGGCGCCGTCGCTGCTGGCGAAGTCGAACCTGCGCGGCCCGGCCGCGGTGACGTGCGCGACGACCTCCTGGGTGCGACCCGCGACCCGGATGATCTCCCTGGTCCGCGTGCCGGCTCGGACCGGCAGCGGATCGAGCACCTCCATGTCGGTGACCCCCGAACGCCAGGTCGGGTCGGCCGCGTAGGCGGACAGGACCTGCCAGACCGCATCCACCGGCCGCGCGATGTCCCGGACCGCGCGCACCCGTACCTGCCGGTTCATCGTGGCACCTCCGCAGCCAGCACGTCCGGGAGCGTGTGAATTGCGCGCAGCCCCAGCCGTCGGCCGACCGGGCCGAGGCACGCCGCCAGCGCGCGCTGGACCGGCCACGGAGGGCTGTCGAACCGCCACACGTCGGCGTAGCGCTCCAGCAGCACCGCGACCTGCAGCAGCGATGGCACGCCGCGGTCGTCGGTCCGTCCCGCGGCGGCCAGCGCGAAGGCGGTCTCGAGGAACGTCAGGGTCGCCAGCGCGGGCCGCACCTGCCACCGCGTCCGTGCGGGGCGGTCACCGCCGGCACGCATCGTGTGGCGCGCTCCGGCGGGCACGACGTACTCCTCACCCGGGTGGTACGTCCGCGTCCGCCCGTCGATGCTGACGAGCAGGCAGCCGTCGAGGACCGCGCCCCGCTCCTCCTGGTGCGGGTGGTGGTGGACCGCCGGCTCACACCAGCCGGCCGGATACCACGCCTCCAGCTCCAGCAGCGCGCCGTCGCTGTCGTCCGGCGACACGCGGACGGTCAGGCGCTGTCCGGTGCGGGGGTTGTGCAGGACCCGGTCGGCGCGGACGCCGTCCGGAGGTGCGGTGTGGGGTACCATGGGGGGGTCATCTCCTTCGAGGTCGAAGTTTCGATGTCGAAAGAGATACCCGACGCGTCCTTCGGCGTCAAGCTTTTCGAGGTAGAATCTTTCGCCGTGGACGTCCGACCACCGGACGGTCGCGCCGACGCGGTCGACCGGATCATCGAGCAGTGGCGCGCGCAGCGTGGCGACCTCAACCTGCGCGCCATGGCCGTGTTCGGCCGCCTCGGCCGGCTCGCCGCCATCGCGACCGCCCGGATCAGCGGGCGCCTGGGCGACTTCGGACTCGCCATCGGCGAATTCGACGTGCTGGCCTCCCTGCGACGCGCCGGGGCGCAGCACGCGCTCCCCCCGTCGACCATGGCGCGGACGATGATGCTGTCGCCGGCGGCGATGACGAACCGGCTGGATCGGCTCGAGGACCGCGGGCTGCTCACGCGCGTACCGAACCCCGACGACCGCCGCAGCGTGCTCGTGCAGCTCACCGCTGCCGGGCGGGACCTCGTGGACCGGGCCGTGGCCGCCCACGTCGCCAACGAGCGTGACCTGCTGGCGGCGCTCGACGATGACGAGCTCGCCATCCTCGACGACCTGCTGCGTCGGCTGCTCGCGGATCTCGAGGACCCGACCTGACCACTGCCGCCCGGCGGGGGCACGACGACGATGCCGACCAGATGAGCACCTCCGACACCGGCGAGGGCCGAACCACCGCCGGGCCGCTGCGGCCGCTGCGCGAGCGCCCCTTCCTCGACCTGTGGATCGCGGCGCTGGTGTCCAACATCGGCACGTGGGTGCAGAACGTCGGCGCGGCGTGGTTCATGGCGTCGCTGAGCGACTCGCCGCTGGTCGTGTCGCTGGTGCAGTCCGCGACGTACCTGCCGGTCGCGCTGGTCGGCCTGTTCGCCGGCGCGCTCGCCGACGTCGTCGACCGCCGGCGGCTGCTGCTGATCACGCAGGCCTGGATGATGGTGGCCGCCGCCGTGCTGGCGGTGGTGACGCTGGCGGGCGCGACGACCCCGATCCTGCTGCTCGCGCTGACCTTCCTGTTCGGGCTGGGATTCGCGCTCAACGGCCCCGCGTCGAAGGCCGTCATCGACGACCTGGTCCCGACGCAGCAGCTGTCGGCGGCGGTCGCGCTCAACGGCGTGGTGGTCAACGTGGGCCGCGCCGCCGGGCCCGCGCTGGCCGGCGTGCTGATCGCCGGCGTCGGCCCCGGCGCGGTGTTCGGCGTCAACGCGGTGTCGTTCGTGGGCGCCCTGGTCGTGCTGAGCCGCTGGCGGCGTCCGGACCCCGCCCCGCTGTCGCCGCCCGAGCGGGTCGGCGAGGCGGTCGCGGCCGGCGTGCGCTTCGTGCGGTTCACCCCCGAGATCACCGCTGTCCTGGTGCGCACCGCCCTGTTCATCACCGGCGGCAGCGCGCTGTGGGCGCTGGTCCCGCTGATCGCCCGGGGCCAGCTCGGGCTCGAGTCGACCGGCTACGGGGTGCTGCTGTCGTTCTTCGGTCTGGGCACCATCGCATGGACCGCGGTGCGCGACCGCGTGGAGGAGCGCTGGTCCGGCGAGGTCGTCGTCATCTGCGCCACCGTGCTGTTCGCCGCCGTGATGGCCGCGCTCGCGCTCGGCCGCACGCTGTCGCTGCTGTACCTGGCGATGGCCGCGGGCGGGGTGGCGTGGATCGCGCTGCTGACCAGCTTCAACGTGGCGACCCAGACGGCGGTGCCGGGGTGGGTCCGCGCCCGGGGACTGGCGGCCTACCAGGTCGTGTTCATGTGCGGCATGGGCGGCGGCGGGGCGCTGTGGGGTGCGGTCGCCGAGCGCTGGGGCGTCGCGCCCGCCATGCTCGTGGCGGCCGGGGCGGTGCTCGCGGGCCTGGCGGGGCGCCTGCGCTGGCCGATGCCCGACCTGTCGCGCATGGACCTGCGGCTGGTCGGCGACCCCGCTCCAGAGCCGGAGGTGCCCGGCGACCGCCCGCCGACCGGGCAGGTGCTCGTGACGGTGGAGTACACGGTCGACGCCGGCGACGTCGACGAGTTCCTGACGGCCGCCGCACGGCTGGGGCCGGCACGACGCCGGACGGGTGCGACCCGCTGGGAGCTGTTCCAGGACAGCGGCGCACCGACGAAGTTCGTGGAGCAGTTCATCGTGCGGTCCTGGCAGGCGCACGTCCGCCAGCACCGGCTGGCCACCGCCCAGGACCGCGCGCTGGAGGAGCACGTCTGGTCGTTCCACCGGGGCGACGGCGTGCCGCCGACGTGGCACCTGGTCCGGGTCCGGGAGGGTCCGCCACCCGTGCCACCGGACGCGCCGGTGGACGGAGGATCGCAGGACGGCTAGCTGCTAGCGCCGCCGCCAGACGTCGCCGTCGAGCCACCACACGGCGCCGGAGGAACCCACGGCGACGGGCACGCCATCGAGCGTGGTGACGTCACCGATCTCCTCGGTCGGCGCGAGGGCCGAGCCATCGACCACGGCATCCCGCCAGGTCCGGCCGTCCGGCGACGTCCAGGTGCGGGCCCGCAGGTCACCGATGCCACGCCCGAGCGCGACGAAGCCGTTGGCGGTCGCCGCGACGCCCTCGATCGTCGAGCCGGCGAACGGTCCCTGGGCCGGAGTGGTGTCGGCGTCGGGCACGGACGTCCACACGCGCCCACCGGTCACGTCGAACCCGACGACGACCAGCGTCCCGTCAGCCACGACGACGTCGGTCAGCGTGCCTTCGTCGAGCTCCAACCCGTCCACGGCCGGCGCGAACGTCTGGCCGTCCTGCGAGCTCCACACGACGCCCTCGTAGGCCTCGCCGCCCTCCGGGTCGACCCGGTCGCCGACCGCCAGCCCCCGGCGGCCGTCGGTCGTCACGGCCGCGACCCGCCCGTCGATGCCGCTGACCGACGGATCGACCGGCTGCCACGTCGCCAGGTCATCGGTGTGCCACGACCGCGACGACCCCGTGCCGTCGCCGCCGAACGCCACACCCGACGAGCCGGTGACCGCCACGGCCTCCAGGCGGCGCACCTCGTCGGCGGCGGCGACGTGTCCCCGACGCAGGCGGCGGTCGGCACCCGCCGACCAGATCGCCGGTCCGTCCGCCGCGACCCCCGCCACCACGACCGTGCCGTCCGACGCCGTCACGCCGTGCAGGTCGGCGTCGGTGGCGCCCCGCAGCTCCCCGGTCGACGGGGCCGCGTCGTCGATGGCAATCCCGGTTGCGACCTCGGCCTGCGCCGGCTCGGGATCCACCGTCGAGTCCGCCGCGCCACCAGCGCACGCCGTCAGCATGACGCCCAGGCACAGCGCCGCCGCGAGGCGTGCCGACCTGGTCGGGTGCGATGCTCGCATCAGTGTCCTCCGTGCGGCGCTACAGGCCGCGGTTGCGCAGTGCCCTGGTCGCCAGCCGCCACAGGAACCGCCGGTAGACGCGGGCGTCGGACGACACGCGGTGCGGGACGTCGAGGCGGTTCTTCATCTCGCGGAACGCCGCGTCGGTCAGCGGCCCGTACGCGCCGTCGACCGCCAGGCCCGCGTTCATCATCAGGTTGGCCGCCGACTGGATGAACACGGCGTCGGACCGGTAGCCGGTGTTGAACACCAGCGCCCCACCTCCGTCGTCGAGGTGCAGGTGGTCGCGGTGGGCGGCGTTGTACCAGCCGTCGAGCACGTACTTGAAGTGCCGCCGGGCCAGGGCGTCGACGCCGATGTAGCGGCGTCGGGCCCGCTGCCAGCGCGCGGCGTGGTGCCCGCGGTACGGCGAGGACGTCGCCCTCGCCCAGCGCACGATGTCGAGGTCGAACGCCCGGCCCTTGCCGTGGTAGCCGGGCTTGTTGACGTAGGCGCCGGCGGTCGCGATGTAGCGCAGCTGGCCGTACCCCGAAGGCGCTGCCTGTGCGAGCTCCCGCGAGAAGGCGTCCAGCTTGTCCTCGAAGCCCGAGGTCGACCGGGCGTAGTACCGCGTCAGCGTCGGGCTGGTCCGCACGTAGCGCAGCGGCACGCCGCCGATCGTCCGGTAGGCCCGCTCAGTCGCCGACATGTGCGACTCCTCCCTCGATGACCGGCGCGCCGCCGCGGTTGCCGACGACGACGACGTCGCCGTCGACCACCGACACGTCGCCGACCGTGGCGTCGGAACGCGTGAAGGTCCTGGCCCGCGGTCGCAGCGTCCGCCAGGTGCGGCACCCGTCGCGTGAGACGTGGTAGCTGGTGGTGTTGTCGGCGATCCGGGTCGCGGCGACCAGCACCCGGTCGCCCCGCGAGCCGATGCCCTGGAGCGTGGCGCCGGCGAAGGCCGCGCGACTGCCGGGGACCTGCGCCCAGCGGTACCCGTCCGGCGACGCCCACACGACGCCCCCGTCCAGGTCGCAGCTGGTGGCGAACCACCCCGCGTCGGTCAGCGCGACGCCGGTGAACGAGCCTTCCGCCAGCTCGGAGCCGAGGACCTCGCCACGCCGCCACGCGACGCCATCGACCGACGTGAGCACCAGGCCACCGACGCCCTGGACACCGTCGGCGTCGAGCACGCTGCCGACCGCCACCAGGAGTTCGCTGTGGCACGACACGGCGACGAGCTCGGCATGGGTGGTCCCCGTGTCGCCGATCACCTGGCTGGTCCACGAGGCTCCGTCGGCGGTCCACCAGACGGCCGGCAGGCGCCGCGCCGCGGTGAACGTGACGTCGGCCTGCTGGTCGCCCTCCGGGGCCGTCGCGTCCGCGACGACCGCGGTCTCGTGCTGCTGCAGCACCGAGCCGACCGCGACGAAGCGCGAGCCGTGCGCGGCGACGCCCAGCGCCTCGGCCTCACCGGTGGCGGGCGGTGGCAGCGCGCGGGCGTGCCAGCGGCGGCCGTCGGTGCTGCGCCAGCTGACGGGCGTGCCGTCGTCGCCCACGCCGACGATCATCGTGCCGGCGCGGCCGTGGCACACCGAGCGCGGTTCGGCCGCACCACCCAGCGGCGTCACGGTGTGCGCGACGACGGGTGGGGCTGACGTCGCCCCACGTCCCGCGCCACCGGCACCGGTCCGGGCACCGCTGCCCCGCGCCGCGCCGGCGCCGGGCAGCCGCGTGCCGACCAGCAGCACGGCAGCGAATCCATAGGTCGAGGTCCGCAGCACCTCGCGACGCGTCATCGTGGCGTCGCGTGGCACCCGGGCACCCCGGTGCAGGCCGTCCAAGCCACACTCCCCTGCGTTGGTGGTCGTCGACGGCGAACGCCGTCGGCCGCCGGCAGCCGTGTCCGGCGACAGGGTGTTAGACGGCCGCGCCCCGCCCGGCACAATGCAAGGGCCGCCATGTCATCAAAGCGTCACGGGCCAGTGGCGGTGTGGGTCGGCTCCGCGATCGCCGATTCCCGGAGGCCGGCGGCGCGCGCCCCGCGGTCGCACAGCGCGCAGAGCGCATGTGTCACGGCATGGTCAGAAACGGCGGTCTGACGCCAGATCAGGCCGATTACGCTGTGCCACCGTGCGGTGGTGGAGCGTAGCGGGCAGCCAGCGCGCAGATACTCCGCGGTGCTGGTCCGGAGGTACGCGGCGGACGGGCATCCACCGGGCAGCGACCCGCGGAGCCCCGTGCCGACGCACGCGGGGACCGGCGTCGTCCGGCGGAGATCCTGCCGGGCGCACCGACCGGGGGAGTGACGAGGTGGGAATGATCGGCGTGGACACCGAGGACGACCTGGCGAGGATCGAACGCGAGGCGGCGCGCCTGCACGCCTCCGGCCTGCTGGACGCCACCGGGTTGAGCCATCGGCTGGCGGTCGTGGCGGGCATCAGGAGGGTGCGGGCCAGCGGCCGCGACGACCTGGCGTACCAGCTGCTGCAGGCCTGGCTCGACCAGCACGACGCGCAGACGCCCTGACGCCCGCCCGTCCGGGGAGCCGCCGCGTCACACCGGCGCGCCCGCTCCCCCGACCCGGGTGGCGGATCAGGCAACCCGACCGGGGTCGCCGCGGTCGGTCACGACCGTCCCACCGGTCCGCGCCCACGCCTGCATGCCGCCGTCGAGGTTGACGACGTCGAGGCCGGAGCGCTGCAGGAACTGCGTGGCCCGGCCAGAGCGGGCACCCGACCGGCAGACGGCGACCACCCGCCGGTCGGCCGGCACCTCACCGGTGCGCGCGGGCAGCTGGTCGAGCGGGATGTGCATCGCCGCCGGCGCGTGCCCCGCCTGCCACTCGTCGGCGCGCCGCACGTCGAGCAGGGCGGCGCCATCGGCGAGCAACTGCTGCGCCTCGGAGACATCGACGGTGGGGACGGACACGGCGCTGCTCCCGGACGGTGATCGGATGACGACACGGTACAGCGACGGTGGGCCGCCGCCACCGGGTCGTGACGCGCTGTCGGCGTCGCCCGGATGGTGATCGGCGTGCCGCCCCGGGCGGGGGTCGAGACCTGCACGCCCGCCTCGTCAACGGCGACAGGCGCCACGGCGGGGACCACTCAGCGCGGCAGTCCCGCCAGGCTGGTGAGCACCCTGGGCGGCGCGAGCCACTCGAGCACGCACCACGAGGGGTCCAGCCCGTCCCACCCGGGCCCGACCCGCATCACGACCAGCGTCGCCGCGGACATGCGCACCCGGGCGCCGGTGAGGACCTCGACCAGTCCCGAGCACCACGGCTCGTGGCCGACGACCAGCGCCACGTCGGCGTCCCCCGCGTGCCCCCCGAGTGCCTCGACCGCGTCCTGTGGGCCACCGCCGTACAGGTCGTCGAGCGCGACCGTCGGGCAGCTCCACCCGCCCGCGCCACTGGCCACGTCGAGCGTCTGGCGCGCGCGGGTCGCCGACGACACCAGCGCGACGCCAGGCGCCTGCGTGGCGGCCAGGGCGCGGCCGAGGACGCGCGCCATCGCGACGCCGTCGTCGGTCAGCGCCCGCTCGTGGTCGCCGGCGGCGTACGACTGGGCCTGGGCGTGCCGGGCGAGGAGCAGGGTGGGCATCGGCGTACCGTAGCGCCCGCCCGGGGGCGGCTGCACCGACGGCACCGTCAGCAACTGCTCAGCGAACGCGGTGCCCGCGGCGACATCGCTCGACGCGCTCGACGGGCGGTGGACCGTCGAGCCCGGCGATGACGCCTGACGACGTCGCGCCGGCTACTCGGCCGTGGGGACCCGCACGACCTCGACCCTGCCGAACGCACCGAGCGTGCGGATGCGCACGGTCGGTGCGTCGCCTGCACGGCCCGACTGCCGTCGGCAGACGACCTCCGCCGTGCTACCGGGCGGTCCAGCCCCCGTCGACCACCAGCGAGCTGCCGTTCATGAACGACGCCGGCGTCGAGCACAGGAAGACGGCGAGCTCGCCGACCTCGTCCGGCTCGATGAGCCGCTTGATCGACGGCTCGGTCAGCATGATCTCCTCGACCACGCGGTCCTCGCTGATCCCATGCGTCTTCGCCTGGTCGGCGATCTGGTTCTCGACCAGTGGCGTGCGCACGTACGCGGGGCAGATGCAGTTCGAGGTGACCCCGTGCTCACCGCCCTCGAGTGCGAGGACCTTCGACAGGCCCTCCAGGCCGTGCTTGGCCGAGACGTAGGCGGACTTGAAGGGCGAGGCGCGCAGGCCGTGTGCCGACGAGATGTTGATGATGCGGCCCCAGCCCCGCTCGTACATGTGGGGCAGCACGTGGCGGGCCATCCGGAACGGCGCCTCCAGCATCAGCGTCAGGATCTGGTGGAACGTCTCGGGCGGGAAGTCCTGCACGGGCGCCACGTACTGGATGCCGGCGTTGTTGACCAGGATGTCGACATCGGCCGGCAGGTCGTCGAAGCTGGCGGCGTCGGTCAGGTCTGCGGCGATGGCGGTGCCGCCGAGCTCGTCGGCCACCTGCGCCGCGGCGTCGCCGTCGAGGTCGACCACCGTGACCTTCGCGCCGGCGCCCGCGAGCCGCTCGGCGATCGCCCGGCCGATGCCGCTGGCGCCGCCCGTGACCAGGGCGTGGCTGCCGGACAGGTCGACCTGCAGGCTGGGAACGTCCACGCGACCTCCTGTTGCTCGTGTCACACGCCCTTCGTTCCCCGGCACCGGTGGTCTGACGCGCCGACGGCCGTGACCGATTCCCGCCAACGCGGGCCCGGTGGCGTGCCATCATGCGGACCATGGCACCGGGCGACGAGACAGGGAGGCACGGATGAGCGCCGTGGTCGACCGCACCCTCGACTTCGACCGGTGCTACCGCGCCCTCGCCAGCCTCGATGCCCGCTTCGACGGCTGGTTCGTCGTGGCCGTGACGTCCACCGGCATCTATTGCCGGCCCAGCTGCCCCGCGATCACGCCGCAGCGGCGCAACGTCCGGTTCCTGCGCACCGCGGCAGCCGCGCAGCGAGGCGGGTTCCGGGCCTGCAGGCGCTGCCGCCCCGACGCCTCCCCCGGCTCCCCCGAGTGGAACGGCCGCGCCGACGTCGTCGGCCGTGCGATGCGGTTGATCGCCGACGGGGTCGTCGACCGCGAGGGCGTCGCCGGGCTCGCCCAGCGGCTCGGCTACAGCCACCGGCAGCTCCAGCGCCACCTGGTCGCCGAGGTCGGGGCCGGTCCCCTGGCCGTCGCCCGTGCCCACCGCGCCCAGACGGCACGCCAGCTGGTCGAGTCGACCGACCTGCCGCTGGGGCAGGTCGCGTTCGCCGCCGGCTTCGGCAGCACACGGCAGTTCAACGACACGATCCGCGAGGTGTTCGCGTGCACGCCGGGTGACCTCCGGTCGCGGGCCCGGCGCGCGTCGTCCGACGTCTCCGGTGAGCTGGCGCTGCACCTGCCGGCGCGGGCGCCGTTCGCGGGCGACGCGCTGCTGGGCTTCCTGGCCGCGCGTGCCGTGCCGGGCGTCGAGCACGCCGCCGACGGCGAGTACCGGCGGGCGCTGCGCCTGCCCCATGGCGACGGCGTGGTGGCACTGCGCGCGACGCCGACCGGCCTGGCCTGTCGCCTGCGCCTGGCGGACCTGCGCGACCTCGCGCCGGCCATCCGCCGCTGCCGCCGGCTGGCGGACCTCGACGCCGACGCCCCGGGCATCGCGACCGCGCTGGTCGACGACCCCGTGATCGGAGCGGCGGTCGCCGCGACGCCCGGGCGACGCGTGCCCGGGGCGGTCGACGGCGCCGAGCTGGTCATCCGCGCCGTGCTCGGCCAGCAGGTCAGCGTCGCGGCCGGCCGCAGCCTGGCCGGCCGGCTGGCGGCGGCCGCGGCCGAGCCCGTGACGGTCGACGACCCGCACGTGCGGTACCACTTCCCCACACCGGCCGCCGTCCGGGGCCTTGCCGCGATGCTGGGCATGCCGCGGACCCGCCGGGCGACGCTCGCCGCGGTGGCAGCGGCGCTCGACCACGGCGAGGTGGACCTCGACGGCGGCGGCGCCCCGGCAGCCGAGCTCGAGCGTCTGCTGGCGATCCCCGGCGTCGGGCCGTGGACCACCGGCTACGTGGCGATGCGCGCGCTCGCCGACCCCGACGCCCTCCCGACCGGCGACGCCGTGGTCCGGCGGGTGCTGCACGACCACGGCGCCCGCACCGGCGCGTCCCGTGCCGACCTCACGACCGCCTGGCGACCGTGGCGCGCCTACGCCGTGGTGCACGCCTGGGCCACGGCCGCCTCGACCGGGCCGGTCGCGGTCCCAAGCGCGACCGTCGCGCCCCGCCCCACCCGTTCTCCCGTCACGACCAGCAGGAGCACCGCATGAGCACCTGGACCACCACCGAGACCCCGGCCGGGCCGTTCACCGTCGTCGCCGACGGCGACGTGGTGCTGGCGTCGGGCTGGACGACCGACGTCGACCGGCTCCTCGCGCTGCTGGCCGACGACCTGCGACCGGCCGTGCTGACGGAGGCGACCGCACCGTCGGCCGTGGCCGCCGCCGTGGCCGCGTACTGCGACGGCGACCTGGACGCACCCGGACGCGTCGCCGTCCGCCAGCGGTCGGGCCCGTTCATCTCCGGGGCCTGGGAGGCGCTGCGCCGCACGCGGCCGGGCGACGTGCTGACCTACACCGAGCTCGCGGAGCGCGCCGGTCGGCCGACCGCCGTCCGCGCCGCCGCCAGCGCCTGCGCGCGCAACACCAGCGCGCTGTTCGTGCCGTGCCACCGCGTCGTGCGACGCGATCGCGGCCTCGGCGGGTTCGCCTACGGCCTCGACGTCAAGCAGTGGCTGCTCGACCACGAGCGGGCCGCCGTGACACAGCCGGCGTTGACCGGCTGAACCCGCGGCGGGCTCAGCCGCTGATCAGCCGGCGGTACCGGTCGTCGTCGTAGCCGTCGCACAGCGCGAGCACCTCGTGCTCGAGGTGGGCGTAGCTGTCGGCGGCGAACAGCACGTCCTGGTACCGGGTGATGTCGTAGCTGCGGGTGCCCATGTCGACGACGTCGAGCCGGCGCACGTCGACCGTGCGGAAGTGCTCGATCTCGCCGAACGAGCTCAGCAGCCCGGCGCCGTAGCACCGCAGCTCGTCGCCCTCGTGATGGACGCCGAACTCCATCGTGAACCAGAAGACCCGCGACAGGAAGCGCACCGCCTCGTCGTCCGCGCAGCGGTTGGTGGCCTCGCCGAACGCCCGGTACAGCCGCGCGTACTCGTCGGATGCCATCTTCAGCCCGTGCCCGATGACCTCGTGGATGACGTCGGGTTCGGGTGTGTAGCGCGGCGCCGACGCGTGCCGGATGTACTGGGTCGACATGAACACGCCGTCGCCGAGGCGCCCGTAGAAGTCGCGCGGCCCGACCAGGCCCGGCACCGGCTCGTAGCGGAAGCCGGTGAGCGGGGTCAGCAGGGCGTTGACCTCGTCGAGCTGCGGCACCCGGTCCGCCGGGAGGCCGAGCCGCTGCTTGCCCTTCAGCGTCTCGGCCGTCGCGTACCGCTCGTGCTTGACCGCCAGCTCACGCGTGACGATGCGCCACACCTCGTGCTCGGCCTCGCTGTAGGGGGCGTGCGGGATCGGGTCACCGGGGCGGTAGGCCTCGGCGATGGCGGCGATCTCGGCTCGTCGGGCGCGGTACTCCGGATCGTTGAAGCCCGGGTGGTCCCGGGACAGCTCGCCGGCGTAGCCGTCGATGGCGACCTTGTCGACGCCCTCGGTCGGTGCGGTGGGTGCTGGCTCGTGCATGCGTGCATCGTTCCGCGCCGGTGGTCACATCGTCGACAGTGGATCAGAAATCTGCGACGGATCGCAGGATCTCGGCTGCTGTGGTTGCGATCTGTCTCATCGGAGCCGACGATCGTGAAGATGGCCGAGAACCGCGGGTCGACCCGCCCCCTGGACGACACCGACCGCGCGCTGATCGAGCTGCTGCGGGCCAACAGCCGCCGCGCGGTCGCCGACCTCGCCGACCGGGCGCACATCTCCCGCGCCAGCGCGTACCGCCGGCTGCGTCGCCTGGAGGACGACGGGGTCATCACCGGCTACACCGTGCGCACCGACCCGGCCGCGCTCGGGCTTCCGCTGGCCGCGGTCATCCTGGTCACCTGCGACCAGGGGTCGTGGCGGACGGCCCGCACCAGGCTGCAGCAGCTGCCGGGTCTGGAGCACCTGGCCGCGACGACCGGGTCCTTCGACTTCGTGCTCCGCGTGCGCGTGGCCGACACCGACACGCTGCGCGACGTCGTGCTCGAGGACCTCCACGCGATCCGCGAGGTGCGGGCGACCCAGACCCTGTTCGTGCTCGACGAGGTCGACCGCCACGGCGCGAGAGCCCAGCACCGGCGTTTCTGACCTGGCGCCGCGGGGCATCGGCCTCGCCATGGACGACGTGCTCAGCCACATGGTCATCTTCGGTGGTGCGGGTGACCTCACGGCGCGCCTGCTGCTGCCGGCGCTCGCCCACCTGCGCGGCGAGGACATGCTCCCCGAGGACCTGCGCATCACGGGCGTCGACCGTGAGGACTGGGATGTCGACCGGTACCGCGCGCACGTCGCCGGCGCACTCGACGCGCACAGCGACGCCGGCGACGAGGCGGATCGGTGGCTGTGCGAGCGCGTCGACTACACCAAGGCCGACGTCACCGACGGTGGCTTGGTCAGCGCGGCGCTGTCCGACGTCGACGGACCGATCGTGGCCTATCTGGCGCTGCCGCCGGGGCTGTTCGAGCCGACGTTGGGTGCCCTGGCCGAGGCGGGCCTCGCCGACGGCAGCGTCGTCGCCATCGAGAAGCCGTTCGGCACCGACCTCGAGTCGGCCCGCACGCTCAACCGGCTGCTCGCCCGGCGGTTCGGCGACGTCACGGTGTTCCGCAACGACCACTTCCTGCACTCCCAGACCGTCCAGAACATCGCCGGCGTGCGGTTCGCCAACCGGATGTTCGAGCCGCTCTGGAACGCCGGCGACATCGCGTCGGTCGAGATCACGTGGGACGAGACGCTCGCCCTCGAGGGACGCGCCGGCTACTACGACAAGGCCGGCGCGCTGCGTGACATGCTGCTGAACCACCTGCTGCAGATCCTGTGCCTGGTCGCGATGGAACCGCCGCCCTCCTTCGGTGAGCGCGACCTGCGCGACGCGCGCTTCGGGGTGCTGCGGTCGATCCCGACCCCGGACCTCGAGCTCATCCGACGCCACACCGTGCGGGCGCGCTACACCGCCGGGGAGGTCGACGGCCGGCAGGTGCCCGACTACACGGCCGAGGGCGGCGTCGATCCCGGCCGCAACACCGAGACGCTCGCCCAGGTGACGTTGCCCATCCGCAACTGGCGCTGGGCGGGCGTGCCGTTCACGCTGCGGTCCGGCAAGGCGCAATCGGTCAAGCGCGCCGAGGCCGTCGTCCACCTGCGCCAGGTGCCGCACGGCGCGTTCAGCGACATGGAGGACTGCAGGCCGAACCACCTCACCATCCGGCTGCGCCCGCCCGGGCTCGAGGCGCACATCAACATGAACGACGAGACCGAGCTGATCGGGCTCGAACCGGTGTCCCTGGCCGCGAAGCTGCCCGAGCCACCACGACCGCCCTACGCGGGGCTCATCCACGACGTGCTGCGCGGCGACCCGACGCTGGCGGTCCGCGGCGACGAGGCGGAGGAGGCGTGGCGGATCATGCAGCCCATCGTCGACGCCTGGGCCGACGACGCCGTGCCGATGCGGACCTACCCCGCCGGGACGACGCCCGACTTCTCGGAGGAGTGACGGCACACCGCGGGCCGCCGGCGGTCACCGCCGGCGGCGGTACCGCCGGTCGTACCGCAGCCGCCGCTGGTCGGCGTACGACAACGGCCGTTGTGGCCGCTCGCCGAGGAGCAGCACGATCACCGCGCCGGCGATGAAGCCCGCCACGTGGGCCAGGTAGGCCACGCCCGCCCCGGCCTGCCCGACGAGCTGATCGGTCCACAGTTGCAGCAGGAACCAGCCGCCGAGCACCAGCACCGCCGGCAGCGGCAGGAAGAAGAACGGCGGGATGTAGACCCGCACCAGTGCCGTCGGGTACATCACCAGGTACGCGCCGAGGACCCCGGCGATCGCGCCGGACGCACCCACCAGCGTCGTCGTGCTGGTCGGGTTCGCAGCCGAGAACAGCACCGTGGCCAGCGCACCGCACACCAGGTAGAAGATCAGGAAGGGCAGGTGCCCGAGGCGGTCCTCGACGTTGTCGCCGAACACCAGCAGATAGAGCATGTTGCCGAGCAGGTGGGCCCAGCCACCGTGGAGGAACATCGCCGCCAGCACCGACACGGGCACGCTCTTGTCCGGCAGCGTCTGCAGGCCGCACGCCGGGTCGACCGTCGTGTCGACCTCGGCCTGCGTGAGCGGCTCGCGCTCGATGACCTCGTCGGGGATCGCGCCCCACCGCAGGTAGAAGGCGTTCTGCTCGCAGTAGCCGCCGGACCACGGCTGCAACAGCACGAAGACCGCGACGTTGACCACGATCAGCGTGAGCGTGACGACGCCGCGACGGCGGGTCGGATTGAGGTCGCCGAGGGGGATCGCCATGGCACGTAGTCTGCCGCGACGCCAGCGAATCGGCGGGGCGACAGCGGTACGCTACCGGTCGCCGGCACGCACGCGCCCGTAGCTCAGGGGACAGAGCAAGCGGCTTCTATCCGCAAGGTCGGGGGTTCGAATCCTCCCGGGCGCGCGTGTTACTGTGGCGTGCTGCACGACCAGTGCATGGTGGCCGTAGCTCAGTCGGTTAGAGCGCCGCGTTGTGGTCGCGGAGGTCGCGGGTTCGATTCCCGTCGGTCACCCCACCTGGCCGTCCTCGAGGGCGACGCCGTAGCCCTCGATCGCGGTGCCCTCCTCACGCAGCGCCTGGACCGCAGCCCCGACGTCGCGCGTCTCCTGCGCCGCGAGCAGCGCCGCCAGCCGGCCGGTGACCTTGGCGGTCGCGAACGAGGTTCCCGACCAGATCGCGTAGGGATCGGGCGCCTCGAACGTGTCGGGGTCCGGATCGAACGGGTCGTCGTTCGCCCCGGTGCCCTGGGTCTCCCTCCCGCTGACGAACGTCGAGACGACACCCTCGCCGACCATGGAGAAATCGACCCAGTCGCCGCGGTTCGACCACGTCGACGGCGCACCGTCCGACGTCAGCGAGCCGACCCCGAGCACCCGGTCGAACGCCGCCGGCCAGACAGGCGCCTCGGTGGCACCGTTGCCCGCCGCCGCCACGACCGCGACATCGTCGGGCAGCGCGCGAATGACGTTGGCCATGCCGAGCGGCTCCTGACGATCCAAGCTCTCGAAGCCGAGTGACAGGTTGAGCACGCCCGGACCGGACGTCGCAGCGAACAGGCAGCTGGCGCGGGCGATGGCCTGCTGGACGGCTGCCTCGGTCCCGTGCCCATCGCTCTCGAGCGCACGGAGCACGACGACGTTCGCCGTCGGGAGGAACCGTCGCACGATGCCCGCCACGAAGGTCCCGTGACCGGCTCCCAGGTCCAGGTACCCGTCGGGCTCGTCGTTGCCCCGCACGTCCTCGGTATCCAGCAGGTCAACGTCGTCCGACGACAGGAGCCCCACCCGGTCCAGCCAGTGGTCCCGGCGGTTCCGGTCGGCCTCGGCCTTGCCGATCGCCGCGATGTCGATCCCGGTGTCGATGACGACGACGAGCGGTTCGGCCGTGACGGGGGTATCCGCCGTGCGAGGCGACGATGGCGCGGTGTCGACCTCCTTCGGCGAACTGCCGCCCTTCGACCTGCCGCTGTGGGCCACCGCGTGGTTGGCACCGGCCCGGACCTGGTGGCTGCGCAGCACGTCGACTGCCTCGGTGACGGGCAGGTCGTCGGGGAGCTCGAGGATCGTCGACGTGCCCAGGGGCGCCGCACGCCCCACCGAGGCGCGCTTGGCGCTGCGCAGGACCTCGGCCGCGCGTGGTCCGTCGGGGGCGTCGACCAGCACCTGGCGGGGCACCACGAGCACCGGTTCGTCCGAGTCGATCAGCTCCAGCGGCTCCTTGCGTGGGACGACGGCACCGCCCCGCAGCATCCCGCCGGCGGGCACCGCGACGCCTCCGCGTCGGGTCTCCCGTCGCCGTGCGGACCAGCGCATGAGGCCCACGCGCTGCCCGCGCTCGCGGAGCGCCTCCATGCATCCGACCTGGTACGCGATCCGCTCCGCGTCGCTGCTCATCATGTCCCCGCTCCTGTTCGACCCTGGCCACGGCCCCGCCACCCGGTCTACGATCCGTCCGCGACCCTGCGGGGAGGGCCAGTCGCATGATCACAGAGCCGCCGGAGCGGCTGTTGATACATGCCGAACGCGCCTATGAGCGGGTCCTGGCGGAGCCGGCGACCGGGCGTCGCCTCGCAGAGGACGTCGCGTCCGCCGCGGCGCGGGCGGGCGCCGACGAGGCCGCCGTGGTCGCGCTGCGGGCCGCCGGCTGGGCAGCGCGGGAGCAGTACGACCACCATGCGGCCCGACAGCTGCTCAACCAGGCGATCAAGGTCGCGCGCAGGTCCGAGCTCGGGGACCGGCTCTGCGAAGCGCTGATCACCCGCTCGACGGTGTACCTCGAGATGGGCCACGTGGGGAAGGCGCGCCGCGACCTGCGCGAAGCGGGCTCGTGCGCGAGCACCGTGACGAGGGTCGAGGTGCAGTTCGCCAGGGCACTGCTCGAGGACACCGTCGGGGACCTCGATCGCGCATCCACGGGCTATCGGGCCGTGCTGCGACGGCGGGCGACCACGCGGCCCGACCTGCGGTTCAAGTCGATGAACAACCTCGGCCTGGTCGAGCTGCGCCTCGGCAGGTACGAGGAGGCCGACAGGCTGCTCGCCGAGGCCGCCGAGCTCGCGGCGACCTTCAGCCCCGCGTTCGCGGGACACGCCGCGGACAGCAGGGCGACCGCCGCCATCGAGCAGGGTCGACCTGACGAGGCGATGCGCCACTTCGACGAGGCCGAACGCATCCTCAGCGAGGTCGGCGTGCACCTCGTCGACCTGCACCTCGGTCGCGCGAGCGCCATGCTGACGCTGTGGCTGCTGGACGAGGCCGCGGACGCCGCCGGCCGTGCCGTCGCGCAGCTGGAGGGGCGACCGGGCGCCGCCCTGATGATGGGCGAGGCGCTCGTCCTGCAGGCGAAGATCGCGCTCGCCAACGGTGAGGTCGATGCCGCCGGAGACGCCGCCGCACACGCCGAGGCCCTCTTCCGCCGGCAGCGCCGTCGCGGCTGGCGCGCCCAGGCGTCGCTGCTGCAGATGCAGATCGACTGGCGTCGAGGGCATGCGACGCGGGGGATGCTCGACGGGCTGGCACGCATCGAACGGACGATGCAGGAGCTCGGCAACGTGCCGGCGCTCGTCGAGGCGTCCCTGCTCCACGGTCGTGTCGCGGCATCGCTCGGGCGACCGCGCCGCGCCGCCGGCGCGTTCGATCGCGCTGCGGCCGCCGCCAAGGGTCCCGCGCTGCTCCGGCTGCGCGGCAGGCTCGCCGCCGCGATGCGGGCCGACCTGGATGGCAACGCCAGGAGGGTGAGCCACGTCTGCCGGGTCGGTCTCGAAGAGCTCGCCGAGTACCGCGCCAGCTTCGCGTCAGCGGAGCTCCGCACGCGTGCGGCGACGCATGGCACCGCGTTGGCGCAGCTGGGGCTGCGGACAGCACTGCGCTCCGGCCGGTGCGAGTCCATCTGGACGTGGATGGAGCGCACCCGGGCGATCGTCATGATCCAGGTGCCACCGCCCGAGGGCGACGTGCGTCCCGAGCTGGCGCGACTGCGCGGTATCGAACGTGACCTGTACGACCTGCCGCCCGAGGAGGTCGACGGGCAGGCCCAGCTCCTGCGACGCCTGCAGCAGCTCGAACGTCGCATCCGACGGCGGATGTGGGCGATGCAACCCGAGGCGGCGACGGTGGTGATGCCCTCCGTCGTGCGGCTGCGGGAGCTGCGGTCGGACCTGGTCTCCTGCGCGATCCTGCAGTACGCGGTGCTGGGCGACGACATCCTGGGCGTCGCGGTCACCAGTCGCGGCATCCAGTTCTCCTGGATCGGCGCACTCAGGCCCGTCCGTGCGGCCGGGCGCCAGCTCGCGTTCGCGCTGCGACGGCTCAGCCAGCCGAGGTCACCGGCCGGCGTCGACGCTGCGTTCGCGGCCGCCCGGCGGGAGCTGGCGACGCTCGACGCGACCCTCACCGGTCCGTTCCGCGATGTCGTCGCAGAGGCGGACGAGGTGGTCGTCGTGCCCCCCGCCGAGCTGATGGGCGTGCCGTGGGGCGGTCTGGAGTCGCTGGCCGACCGCGCCGTGCGCGTCGCGCCGACGGCCATGCTGTGGAAGCTGACCCGGGATCGGCGGCCGCGGTCCGACAGCGTCGTGCTGGTGGCCGGCCCCGATCTGGAGCACGCGATGTCGGAGGTCAGGGCGATCGCCAGCTGCTACCCCGGAGCCACCATGGTGACCGGACGTGACGCCACCAGTTCCACCGTCCTCGACGCCGCGTCGGGTGCGAGCATCGTGCACCTCGCGTGCCACGGTCGACTCCGGCGTGACAGCCCGGGCTTCTCGTCGCTGCGCCTCGCGGACGGTCCGCTGACCATGCACGACATCGAGCAGCTGCCGACGCCCGCACACCACTGGGTGCTCGCGGCATGTGACCTGGGGAGCCCGGGTGAGCTCGTCGGGCCGGAGCTGGAGGGGGTCGTGGCCACGCTGCTGCTCGGCGGCGCCGGTGGCGTGGTGGCCAGCGTCGTCGCGGTACCCGACCTCGCGACCCGCGAGCTGATGACCCGACTGCACCGCGAACTGGCTGCCGACGCGCCGCTCGCACATGCTGTGCAGACGGCGCGGACCAGCATCGACACGACCGAGCCCGCCGGCTTCGTCGCGAGCGTCGCGTTCTCCTGCTACGGCGGTGGCTGAGCGGGACGTCCCGTCCACCGCCTGTGATCGTGCACGGCGGGGTACGGACGCGGTCGACGTGACCGCCGTGTTCGGTGGCACGCTGCGACGATGCGACCGGAGGCACCGCTCCACCTGCTCGACGCGATCGGGCGGTGGGAGGTGCTGTCGCGGTGGGAGCGGGCCGAGGTCGGGCGGGGGTTGCGGCAGCTGGGGTGGAGCTATGGCGAGATCCGCGACCTCGTCCCGGTGCCGAAGGCGACGCTCAGCGGGTGGTGCCGCGATGTGCGCCTGACCCGGGCGCAGGTGGCCGCGATCCGCGCCCGCACCACGTCGGCGCGCGGCGTGCCCCGCGACACCCAGCCGCGACGCCGCGCCGAGGTCCAGCGGATCCGCGCTGACGCGCGGACGTTCGCCCGCGGACGGCTCAAGGACCCGCTCTTCGTCGCGGGGACGACGATGTACTGGGGCGAGGGCGCGAAGACGGAGACGCGCCTGATGATGACCAACGCCGACCCTGCTGCACTCCGGTTGTTCATCAGGTGGGTACGACGCTTCCACCGATCGGACGCAGCGTTCGTACTGGCACTGCACCTGCATGTCGGCAACGAAGACGCGGCTGCACAGCGTTGGTGGGCGGAGGCTCTCGAGCTCGACCGACCCGACTTCACCGCGAGCGTCATCAAGCCGGCTGGAACCGGTCACCGAAAGAACCACTTGCCCCAGGGCGTGTGCCGGGTGGCGATGCGCCGAAGCGCCGACGCGTGGCATCGCACGATGGCCTGGATCGAGGTGATCGGCGCGATGACCGACTCGGACGACCGAGGGGATCGGTGCTAGCATCACCGCGGGTCGCTAGCTCAACTGGCTAGAGCATCTGACTCTTAATCAGAGGGTTGTGGGTTCGAGTCCCACGCGACCCACTCTCATGTGTGGCCGGTTCGTCGCAGCTGCGGATCCCGACCAGCTCGCGGCGTGGTTCGACGTCGACGACCTGCGGACCGACGAGCTGCCGGCCAGTTGGAACGTGGCGCCGACCATGCCGGTGTACGCGATCGCCGAGCACGCCGACCGGCGGCACCTGGTCAGCTTCCGCTGGGGGCTGGTGCCGACGTGGTCGGACGACCCGAAGGTCGGCTCGCGCATGATCAACGCGCGCAGCGAGTCGGTCGCCGACAAGCCCGCGTTCCGCACTGCGCTCCAGAAGCGCCGGTGCATCATCCCCGCCGACGGCTTCTACGAGTGGCAGCGGCTGCCGACCGGCCGGACGCCCTACTACATCCACCGCCGCGACGACGGTCCGCTGGCCTTCGCCGGCCTGTGGGAGGCGTGGAAGGCACCCGAGGGCCACTGGCTGCGCACGTGCGCGATCATCACCGGCGCGGCCGACGGCGGCATGGCCGAGCTGCACCCTCGGATGCCGATCGTGCTGCCGCCCGATGCCTGGGGACCATGGCTCAGCCGCGCCGAACGGCGGCGGGCAGCGGCGTTGGACCTGCTGGCGCGCCCGGACACCGGTGACCTGATCTGGCACGCCGTCAGTGACCGGGTCAACAACGTGCGCAACGACCACCCGGAGCTCGTCGCGCCCGCCGGACCCTCACGGACGGTCAGCGGACGGTGAGCACGCCACCCGATCACTCGCTGACGTCGACGTAGCGCGCCCGGATGATCGCGTAGAGGCCGAACAGGAAGAGCCCCAGCGCGACCAGGCCGAGGAGCCACGGGCCCGCCGTGTTCTGGGCGATCTCCTGGAGCGCACCGCCCAGACCCCGCGCCTGCTGGGGATCGAACGTGACGGCCGCCCGCAGCACGAAGATCCCGATGAGGCTGTAGACGACCGCACGCGCCGCGTGGCCGGCGATGCCGATCCGCTTCGTCCACGTCCGCTCGGCGGGGGTCATCTCACCCTGGCGCAGCTCCTCCATGAAGTCGTTGGTGAACGCCTGGTACGCCTGGTAGAGGCCGACGCCGATGATGATCAGCCCGACCAGGCCGACCAGGACCTGCCCGCCGGGCACGTCCCTCATGATCTTGGCCGTCAGGGCGGTCTGGCTGCTGCCCCCGCCGCTGCTGCCGCTGCCGAACGAGGTCGTGATCGCCAGGATGCCGAAGCCCAGGTAGATGACACCGCGGATGACGTAGCTGGCGCGCGTCAGCGCGTCCTTGGCCTCGCCGTCCTCGCCGCCCTTCTCGGTGAAGAACTGCGTGAACCGCCACGCGGCGTACCCCAGCAGGCCGAGGCCGAGGAGGAAGACGAGGAACGTCCCGCCCGGCTGCTGCGCCAGCAGCTGCAGCGCCCCCGACTGTGACGCCTGCTGGCTGGACCCGCCGCCGCCCAGCGCCAGCTGGACGGCGAGGATGCCGACCAGGCAGTAGAGCACGCCGCGACCGATCAGCCCGGCCTGCGCCAGGCGCCGCCGACGGTCGTGGGAGAGGTGGGCAATGGCGGTCATGGGCGGTGGCCTCTCGCACTCGAGGACGTGGCATCGTGCAGGGGTGGTCACCCACCCGCCGCGGTGCCGCCCGGGCGCAGGTCACGGAGCTGCTCGAGCCACGTCCGCAACCTGCGCCGTCCGGCGCCGTCGGTGTCTCCCTCAGCCAACCACACCGGCGGTGCCGTGGTGTGCATGGCGGGCAGTTCATTCCCCGTGATCGCGCGGACTACCCGTCCCGCCGCTGAGGTGGGCGCGGCCGGCTCCGTGCCCGTCAGCGAGACGTCGACCTGGTACACGTCGTCCTGCCGGCTCGTGCACGTGGGGCCGAGCGACTCGAGCATCCGCAGCACCGCGCGGTTCTCGCCCAGCACGTACGCCCGGAACGTCGTGATCCCGCGTTCGACGGCCGCGGCGGCCAGCACCTCGAGCAGCGTGCTCCCCAACCCGCGGCCCTGGTAGGCGTCGAGCACCGTGACCGCCGCCTCGGCCACGGTCGGCTCGCCGGCGACCCGAACGAACCGCGCGACGCCGATGCCGGGCTGCTCGGGGTCGTCGCGATCGATCGCCACCCAGGCCGCGTGGTCGACCCCGTCGACCTCGGTGAGGTACGCCAGCTGGCCCTCCGACAGCTCCTCGATGCCGGTGTGGAAGCGCAGGTACCGCGACCGGCTCGACAACTGCGAGAAGCCCCGGACGAACGCGTCCTTGTCGTCTGGGTCGACCATGCGGATCAGCACCTGCGTGCCGTCGCGCAGCTCGGTCTCGACGCCGCCGCCGTCACTGCGTTCGTCCATCGTCTCCCCGATGCCCGGCGGTGCGCAGGCTGCCCGATGGCGTGCGCGCCGACACGCCGAAGCGCGGGTCCGGCGGCCGGGTCCCCGCGACGACCTCGGCGACGTAGGCGCCCAGCGCCGGGCCGTGCTTGAACGCGTGGCCGGAGCCACCGCCGGCCACCCACACCCCGTGGTCGTCATCGAGCGGCGCGATGAGGAACTCGGTGTCGACGGTGGTCGCGTACTGGCAGGTGCGCGTCCCCTGCAGCGGCGCACCCGCCAGGCCGGGGAACCGGTGCGCGAGGAGGTCCCGGGCGGCGTCGAGGTGCTCGGGGCGCGGCAGGCGGTCATCGCGATCGGGGTCGAACGGCGGCCCCTGCCGGTCGGTCGAGCACTTGAACCCGTGGCCGTCGAGGTCACCCGTCCCGTACGCGGCCCCGACGAAGTCGACCCAGGCAGGCACCCGGTCGGCACGCCACGCGGCAGCTACCGAGAACCAGCAGGTGTCCTGCTGGGTGACCGTCAGCGCCAGCCGGCCCGGGAACAGCGGTCCCAGCCACGGCCCGCACGCCCACACCACCCGGTCTGCGCGCAGCACGTCAGACCCCAGCCGGACCGCCGTGCCGTCGGGCCGCGCGTCGGCACCGACGCGCAGCGTGGCGCCCGCGCGGACGGCCAGGTCCGCGAGCGCACGGGTGGCCCGGGCGGCACGCAGCACGCCGGCGTGGGGCTCCCACAGGCCGAAGGCCAGATCATCGGTGCGCACGGACGGGTACAACTCGGCCACCCGGTCGGGCGCGAGCCGCTCGACGGGCACGCCCACCTCGGTCAGCACGCGCGCGCTGTCGGCCTCCCAGCCGTCGGCGTCGCGGGCGAACCACACCAGCCCGGTCTCGGCGAAGACCTCGCGGCCGGACTCGCGCTCGACGTCGCGCCAGCCGTCGCGGGCCCGCCACGCCAGCTCGGTGTACCACCGGTTCTTGCCGTGGCTGGAGCGCAGCAGCCGCGACTCGCCTCCCGACGACGCGCCGGCGTGGCCGGGCGTCGCCCGCTCCAGCAGCGTCACCGCCCACCCGTCGCGGGCCAGCGCCAGCGCGGTCGCCGCGCCGATCACCCCGGCACCGACGACGATCGCGCCCGGTCGCTCCGTCACGCCCACGTCCCTCCCACCGCGCCCGTGCACTCCTGACGGGCACCGGCCACCCAGCATCGCGCACATCGCCGGTCCCGGTGAGCGGCGCCCGGCGTTCCACCGTGGGCTCATGCGACGTCCACGACCGGGCGGGGTTCGCCCGCCCGGTCGACGTCCACGCGCGGCGGGGCGGGCGTCGCGAGGTGACCCCGCGGTACCCTCGGCATCGCACGCGACCGCTGTCGTGCCGTCCGCGCTGCGCACGGAGGAGCCCCCATGACGTCCCGCCTGTGGACCCTGCTGCTGGTCATGAGCCTGGTCGCCGCGGCCTGCGGAGGGGCCGCCGAGGAGAGCTCGGACGACGCCGGCGGCGGGTCCGAGTCGGGCGGGTCCGAGGCCGCCGCGGGTGGGGACTGGCCCGACCAGATCGTGCTGGGCCTCGTGCCCTCGCGGGAGGCCGATGTCCTGATCGAGAACGCCGAGCCGCTGGCGCAGGCGCTGTCCGACGAGCTCGGCGTCGAGGTCGAGAGCTTCGTGCCGCAGGACTACACCGGGCTGACCGAGGCGATGGGCACCGGCCAGGCCGACATCGGCGCGTTCGGGCCGCTGGGCATCGTGCGGGCGATCGATCGCGCGGGCGTGGAGTTCATCCTGCAGTCCGAGCGCTTCGGCAGCCTCACGTACCACACCCAGTACATGACCGCCGACCCGGACACCTACTGCGACGACGAGGTCCAGACCGACGACGAGGGCTTCAAGTTCTGCAACGGCACGCTCGAGGCCGACGAGGGCCCGGTCGGCGAGGACGCCATCGCCAGGATCGAGGGCCCGCTGGCCTACGTCGACCCGACGTCGACGTCGGGGTACCTGATCCCGGCGCTGCAGATGCAGCAGGCCGGTGTCGACCTCGACGCGCTGGAGACGACGTTCGCGGGCGGGCACGACAACTCGGTGCTCGCGGTCAACGCCGGTGACGTCGAGGTCGGCCTGTCGTTCGACGACGCCCGGACCACGGTGATCGAGGACACCCCCGAGGTCGCCGACAACGTCGTCGTCTTCGCCTACTCCCAGGAGATCCCCAACGACGGGTTCACCGTGCGCGGTGACCTGCCTGAGGACCTCAAGGCGGCGATCACCACCGCGATGCTCGACTACGCCGACACCGACGAGGGCGCGGAGGTCCTCAACTCGATCTACGAGATCGACGACCTGGTGGAGGCCGACCCGTCCGTCCTCGACGTCGTCCGCGAGGCCGACCAGCAGCTCGGGGACACGATCGAGGAGGAGTAGCAGCCCGCGGTGATCTCGTTCCGCAACGCCTCGGTCACCTATCCGGGCGGCGTGCGCGCCCTCCGGGACGTCACCATCGACATCCCCGACGGCCAGATGGTGGTGGTCGTCGGGTTGTCCGGTGCCGGCAAGTCGACGCTGGTCCGGGCGATCAACGGCCTGGTGCCGCTGACGTCGGGCGACGTCGAGGTCGACGGCACCTCGGTGCGCAGGGCGCGGGGGCGCGCCCTGCGTGAGCTGCGCGCCGGCATCGGCATGATCTTCCAGACGTTCAACCTCGTGACCCGCACCACGGTGCTCAACAACGTGCTGATGGGCCGCATGCACGGCACGCCGTGGTGGCGCGTGCTGCTGGGTCGCTACCGGCCCGACGACGTCGAGGCCGCCATGGTCGCCCTGGAGCGGGTGGAGATCGTCGAGAAGGCCTACGTCCGCGCGTCGAACCTGTCTGGCGGGCAGCAGCAGCGGGTCGGCATCGCCCGCGCCCTGGCGCAGGACCCGACGGTGCTGCTGGCCGACGAGCCGGTCGCGTCGCTGGACCCGCCGACGTCGCACGTCGTGATGCGCGACCTGCAGCGCATCAACCGCGACCTGGGCATCACGACCATCATCAACCTGCACTTCCTCGACCTGGCGCGGCAGTACGGCGAGCGGATCATCGGCCTGCGCGCGGGCGAGGTCGTCTTCGACGGGCCCGGCAGCGACGCCGACGAGCAGGTGTTCCGGGACATCTACGGCCGGTCGTTGACCGCCGACGACGTGCTGGAGCGCGGGGTCGGGATGTGAGCTCGGTCACGACCTCCCCGCAGCGCCCCACGAAGCCCCGCCTGCGCTGGACGACGCCGGCGGCGGTCGTCGCCTTCCTGGCCATCACCTGGTGGGCGGGCAGCGCGCGGTTCGGCATCGGCTTCTCGATCAGTGAGATCGTCGAGAACACCAGCCGGGCGGACCGCATCATCAGCGACTTCCTGTCGCCGCAGTGGTCGATCTGGCGCCAGACCATCGACCCCTTCGTCGAGACCCTCCAGATGGCGATCGTCGGTGCGGTCGTCGGCTGTGCCATCGCGCTGGTGGTGGCCTTCCTGGCGTCGCGGGTGACGGCCCCGTCGACCGCGGTGTACCTGGCCGACAAGGGCCTGCTGTCGATGGTCCGGTCGATCCCCGACGTGCTGTACGCGCTGGTGTTCGTGAGCGCCCTGTCGATCGGTCCCCTGGCCGGGATCCTGGCGCTGATCCTGTTCAACGTCGGGGTCGTCGCCAAGCTGCTGTCCGAGACGATCGACGCCGTCGACACCGGGCCGCTCGACGCTGCCCGCGCCGCCGGCGGCAGCCACCTCGCCGCGGTGCGCGCGGCGGTGTTCCCGCAGGTGCTGCCCAACTACGTCGCGTACTCGCTGTACACGTTCGAGCTGAACCTGCGCGCGTCGACCGTGCTGGGTCTCGTGGGCGCGGGCGGCATCGGGCAGCTGATCAACGTCGCGCGCTCGGCGTTCCGCTACGACCAGGTCGCCGTCATCATCGTCGAGGTGTTCGTCGTCGTCTTCGTCGTCGAGGTGATCTCGAACGCGCTGCGCCGGAGGCTGGTGTGAGCGTCGGCGAGCGGACCCCGCCGGTCCGGTCCACCGAGGCCCGTCCGGGGCGGGCCCGACCGGTCGGCCGGTGGACGGTCAACGTCGTGCTGGTCACGGCGTTCCTGTGGGCAGCGCTCGGGGTCGACGTCGACCTCTCGCGCCTGCTGGAGGCACCGGGGGCGCTGTGGCGGATCGCGCTCGAGATGTTCAGCCCGCCCGACCTCACCTACGTCGGGCGCGCCATGGAGGGCATGATCGAGTCGATCCAGATCGCCTGGATCGGCACCTTGATCGCCGCTGCGTGCAGCCTGCCGCTGTCGCTGGCTGCGGCACGCAACATCGCGGAGCCTGGTTCCACGAACCACGCGATCGGGCGGCTCCGCCGCACCGAGAACGTCACCAGCCGGACGACCTCGGTGGTGGTCCGCCAGCTGCTCAACGCGATCCGCGCCGTGCCCGAGCTGGTGCTCGCGATCGCGTTCATCCCCGTCGTGGGGCTCGGCGCGTTCGCCGGGACGCTGGCGATCGGCCTGCACTCGATCGGCACGCTGGGCAAGCTGTCGTCCGAGGCCGTCGAAGGCATCATGCGCGGGCCCGTCGAGGCCGCCGAGGCGGTCGGCGCCACCAGGTCCGGGGTGATGCGCTGGGGGGTCCTGCCGCAGGTGCTGCCCGAGATCGTGGCGTTCTGGCTGTACCGCTTCGAGATCAACCTGCGCACGTCGGCGATCCTCGGGGTGGTCGGGGCGGGTGGCGTGGGCGGGGTGTTGCAGAACACGATCACCTATCGGCGCTGGGACAAGGCGGGCATGACGATCATCGTCATCGTGGTCGCCACGATCGCCATCGACGTCGTCTCGACGGCGATCCGCCGCAGGATCATCGCGGGTGGGCCGACGTCGACCGGGGTGTCCGAGGCGCTGCCGCCGGGAGAGGTGACCGCATGAGCCAGCAGTTCGTCCGCCGGACCCGCGACGTCCGCCTCGACGCCGAGGAGCGCCTCGCACCGGCCGCGACCCGGACCGCGAGGTCGCGGGGGCGCGTGCGGTTCGAGGAGCCGGACCGCTACCGCACCGACTTCGAGCGCGACCGCGACCGCATCATCCACTCCAAGGCCTTCCGGCGCCTGAAGCACAAGACGTCGGTGTGGCTCAACCCCGAGGGCGACCACTACATCACCCGGCTGACGCACACCATCCAGGTCACCCAGGTCGCGCGGGCGCTCGCCGCCAGCCTGGGGCTCAACGAGCCGCTGGCCGAGGCGATCGCGCTGGGCCACGACGTGGGGCACTCGCCGTTCGGGCACACCGGCGAGGACGCGCTCGAACCGTACTTCGAGGGCGGGTGGCACCACGCCGCGCAGAGCGTGCGGGTCTTCGAGGTGCTCGAGGACCTCAACCTCACCTGGGAGGTGCGCGACGCGATCCGCGCGCACTCGTGGAAGATCGACCCGCCGCCGGCCACGCCCGAGGGCCACTGCGTGCGGTTCGCCGACCGCATCGC
>CAYVGE010000002.1:0-17717 GCA_964450395.1 uncultured Actinomycetota bacterium | reverse complement strand
CACGACGTGCTCGATGCGGTGCGGGCGGGGGTGCTGCGCCAGGACGAGCTGCCCGCATCGGTCGCGCGGACCTTCGGGCGCGCCGGCTCCGAGATGATCGGGTCGATGATCGAGGCCGTCGTCGACCACAGCATGGCGACCGGCGAGGTCTCGATGAACCCGGAGCAGCTCGAGACCATGCACGAGCTGCGCGCCTTCATGTTCGCCAACGTGTACTTCGCGGCGCACCAGGAGGGCAAGAAGCGGATGGCCATCCAGGTGATCCGCCAGCTCGTCGACCACCACGTGCGCCACCCCGAGGACCTGCCGCCGGACTTCCGCCGGACCGACGACGACCTGCTCGTCCGGGTCGTCGACTACGTCGCCGGCATGACCGACCGCTACGCCCTGACCGTCCACGACCGGCTGTTCCGCCCCCGGCTGTTCTGACCCGAGCTGCGGCCGGCCCGGATGGGCACCGGGGTAGCCTCAGGTGGGCGGCCGGCACCGATGTCGTTTGGCCAGCACGGCGGTGACGGTGCGCGTCAACAGGCCACCGAGGGAGGATGCCGTGCCGTCGTCCGATACCGCCGCCCGGGGGCCCATGCGCTTCGGGGTCCACCTGCCGATCATCGGGTTCGGTGACGGGCCCGCGTGCACGCTCGACCTGTTGACCACCGTCACCGCGGCGGCGGTCGACCGCGGGTACCACACGCTGGCGGTCAACGACCACCTGCTGTTCGGCGCTCCGTGGCTGGACGGCCCCACCGCGCTCGCGGCGGTGCTGCACGCCAGCGGCGACCTGGCGCTGGCGACGACGGTGGCCCTGCCGGTCGTCCGTGGCCCACTCGCGCTGGCCAAGACCGTCTCGGCGCTCGACGTGCTGTCCGGCGGACGGATGATCGTCGGGGTCGGCCCGGGCTCCTCGCCGCGTGACTACCAGGCGGTCGGCATCGACTTCGAGGAGCGGTGGCCCCGGTTCGACGAGGCGGCACGGGCGCTGCGCAGCCTGTTGCGCGACGACGAGGCGCCCTTCGCCGGCCGCTGGTACGACACGACGGATCGCGCCATCGAACCACGTCCGGCCCGCCGTCCGGGTCCGCCCCTGTGGATCGGCAGCTGGGGCTCCGAGGCCGGCCTGCGGCGTGTCGCCCGCCTGGCCGACGGCTGGCTCGCCTCGGCGTACAACACCACGCCGGAGCGGTTCGCCGCGGGACGCGTCCTGCTCGACGACGCCCTGCGGGCGCGTCATCGCGAGGCCGACGTCGTGCCGGCGGTGCTGGCCACGGCCTTCCTCTGCCTCACCGACACCACCGCCGATGGCGAGCGGGTGTTGCGCGACCTGATCGCTCCGACAGTGCGCCGACCCGTCGATGAGCTGCGGGGCCGGCTGCCGGTCGGCACCCCCGACCAGGTCACGTCGCTGGTGGCCCGCTACGTCGAGGCCGGCCTCGACGAGCTGCTCGTCTGGCCAGTGACCGAGCCCGTCGCGCAGGTCGAGGCCTTCATGGCGGAGGTCGTCCCACGGCTGGGTCCGGCGACCACGTGACGTCCAGCGGCCCGCCCGGGCGGTCCGGCGACCGGGCACGGCCGGCCGACGGGCCGCCCGACCGTCGCGGCAACGCGATCTGCAGGAGCGGGTAGCATCGCTGGCTGCATGGACGACCTGCCCATCAACGTCGACGACGTCGACCGTGCCGCCGCCGTCCTCGACGGCGTGGCCCACCGGACGCCGGTGCTGACCAGCACGACGCTCGACGCCCGGGTCGGGGCGCGGGTGTTCGCCAAGGCCGAGTGCTTCCAGCGCGTCGGCGCCTTCAAGTTCCGGGGCGCCTACACGGCCATCAACCGCCTGCCCGCCGACCAGCGGGCCCGCGGGGTCACCGCCTACTCGTCGGGCAACCACGCACAGGCCGTCGCGCTGGCCGCGGCGCTCCTCGACACGACGGCGGTCATCCTGATGCCCGAGGACGCACCACCGACCAAGCTGGCGGCGACCCGCGGCTACGGCGCCGAGGTCGTCACCTACGACCGCTACCGCGAGGAGCGCACGACGCTCGGCGAGGGCATCGCCCGGGACCGCGGACTGGCGCTGATCCCGCCCTTCAACCACGCCGACGTCATGGCCGGCCAGGGCACCGTCGCGCGCGAGCTGTTCGCCCAGGCCGGTGCGCTCGACACCCTGGTGGTGTGCGTGGGCGGTGGCGGCCTGATGTCGGGGTGCGCGACGGTCGCCGCCGCCCGGACGCCCCCCGTGCGCGTGGTCGGGGTCGAGCCCGAAGCGGGCGACGACGTCACCCGGTCGCTCGCAGCGGACCGGATCGTCGAGATCGCCACGCCCCGCACGATCGCCGACGGTCAGCAGACCACCGCGCCAGGCGACCTCACGTTCGCCGTCATGCGCAGCCGGGTCGACGAGATGGTGCTGGTCAGCGACGCGGAGATCGTGGCGGCCATGCGCTTCGCCTTCGAGCGCCTGAAGGTGGTCCTCGAGCCCAGCGGCGCGTGCGCGCTCGCGGCGCTGCTGGCCGGCCGGATCACCGACCCCGGCGAGCGGGTCGGCGTCGTGCTGTCGGGCGGCAACGTCGGGGCCGATCGGTTCGCGGCGCTGGTGAGCGACCGGCCGCACGCGGCGTGAGGCCCCGGCGTCGCGGGAGTGACCGCCGCACACCGACGCCCCGTCCTCGCAGGCCGGGAGCACAGGTCCCCGGGATGCAGAACGCCCCGCCGGAGGCGGGGCGTGTGCTCGACGACCGGTGCCGGCCGACCGTCGTGCGGGTCGACGCCGAGCTAGCTCGGTGTCACGTTGCTCGCCTGCGGACCCTTCGGGCCCTCAGTGACCTCGAACTGCACGCGCTGCCCCTCCTCGAGGGACTTGTAGCCGCGCATCTGGATCGCCGAGAAGTGCACGAAGAGATCGGAGCCACCACCCTCGGGAGTGATGAAGCCGTAGCCCTTGTCGGCGTTGAACCACTTGACGGTACCTGCTGGCATGACCTTGCCTATCACACGATGAAACGGTGCTCCCGGCCCGTGGCTGGGGCACCGCAGAGTACGCATCCAGCGTAGCGCGCGACCGGCGTCAACTCCGCAGCGCGACGGGGATCCCGGCCGCGTCGTAGAGCTCGTCGACGACCCGCGACAGGCGTCCGGCGGCCCGCTCGTGTGCCGCGGAGACGTCGTCGTCCACCGGCTCGACGACCTCGATGTAGAACTTCAGCTTGGGCTCGGTGCCGCTGGGACGCACCTGCATGCGGGAACCGTCGTCGAGCGCCAACGCGATCATGCGCGTCTCCGGCTGGTCGACGGCGGTCACGCTGCCGTCCCGCCGGCGACGCTCGCCCCGCTCGTAGTCGGTGACCGCGACGACCGCGGCACCGGCGATGCGGTCCGGCGGCTCGTCGCGGAGGCGGTCGAGCGCGACACCGGCCAGGTCGGTGTCGCCCGCCTCGAAGCGGACGTAGGTCTGGGCCTTGGCGTGCAGGCCATGGCGGCGGGCCAGGTCGTCGAGGCGGTCGGACAACCGCCGTCCCCGCGACCGCTCCCGTGCGGCGCAGTCGGCGAGCACGAGCGCCGCCGACAGGCCGTCCTTGTCACGCACGGCGTCGCCGACCATGACGCCCAGCGCCTCCTCGTAGGCCACCACCGTCCGGCGCCCCTCGCGCTCGCCGTCGGCCACGGCCGCCGCGAGCCACTTGAACCCGGTCAGCGTCTCGGCGTAGGCGACGCCGTGCGCCTCGGCGATCCGCGCGAGCAGCTGCGACGACACCACGGTGGTCGCGACCAGCCGCTCGCTGCCACCGGGCAGCTCCTCGAGCAGGTAGTCGGCGAGCAGGCACCCGATCTCGTCGCCCGTCAGCAGGCGCCACCCACGGGCATCGTCGGGGACCGCCGCCGCGACCCGATCGCCGTCGGGGTCGTTGGCCAGCAGCAGGTCGGCGTCGCGCGCACGCGCCAGCGCGGTCGCCGCGTCGAGCGCGCCGGGCTCCTCGGGGTTGGGGAAGTCCAGCGTCGGGAAGTCCGGGTCCGGCGCGAACTGCTCGGTGACGGTCGTGACGTCGGCGAACCCGGCGGCGGCGAGCAGCGCGACGGCCTGCTCCCCCGCCACCCCGTGCAGCGGGGTGTAGACGATCGACAGATCGCAGTGCGCGGGCTGCGGGAGCAGGCGGACCGCTGCCGTCCGGTACGCGTCGATCAGGTCGCCGGGCAGCGCCCGGGCGGCGCCCTCGGGCAGGTCGACGGGCGGGTCCGCGGCGGCGATCTCGGCCGCGATCTCGTCGGCGATGTCGGGGGTGATCTGCGCGCCGCCGTGCCAGTAGACCTTGTAGCCGTTGTCGGTCGCCGGGTTGTGGCTGGCGGTGATCTGGATGCCGGCCCCGGCGCCGAGCAGCCGCGCGGCGTACGCCAGCAGCGGCGTCGGCACGGGATCGTCCCACTGCCGGACGTCGAAGCCGCGCGCCGCGAGCACCGAGATCGCGTCCCGGGCGAAGGCCGCGGACCCGTGCCTGGCGTCGCGGCCCACCACCACGATCGTCGACGCGGGGTCGCGGTCCCTGGCCAGCCGCGCGGCCACGCCGGCCGTCGCGTTGCGCACGACGACGCGGTTCATGCGCGTGGGCCCGGCGCCCAGCGCGCCGCGCAGCCCGGCCGTGCCGAACTCGAGCGTCCCCGCGAAGCGCTCCTCGAGCTCCGCGTCGTCGCCCGCGTCCAGCAGGGCCTGCAGCTCCGCCCGGGTGTCGGGGTCCGGATCGGCCTCGAGCCACCGCTGCGCGCGCTCGCGCACGGCGGCTGCCGAGCCGGTCACCGCCGCGTCGGCCACGGCCGACCTCCCGCTGCCCGGTTGGCGGTCACGTCACCCCTGCCCGCCGCTGGCCTGGGCCGCCACCGCGGCGGCGGCCGCCTCGACCTCCTCGGGGTCGCCCAGGTACTCGGCGGAGCGCACGCCGAAGTCGTCGTCGAGGTCGTAGACGCGCGGGACGCCGGTCGGGATGTTCAGGCTCGGGATGTCCTCGTCCGAGATCCCCTCGAGGTGCTTGACCAGCGCGCGCAGGCTGATGCCGTGCGCGGACACGAGCACCGTGTGGCCCGCACGCAGGTCCGGGACGAGCGCGACGAACCAGTAGGGCAACATGCGGTCGACGACGTCGGCCAGGCACTCCGATCCCGGCACGATCTCCGGCGAGATGGTCGCGTAGCGCGGGTCGTCGGACTGGTCGTACTCGGACCCGGGCTCGATCGGCGGCGGCGGCACGTCGTAGCTCCGCCGCCACACGTGGACCTGGTCGGCGCCGTGCCGCTCGGCGGTCTGCGCCTTGTTGAGCCCCTGCAGCCCCCCGTAGTGGCGTTCGTTGAGCCGCCACGACCGGCGCACCGGGATCCACTGGCGCCCGCACTCGTCGAGCGTCAGCCAGGCCGTGCGGATGGCCCGGATGAGCACGGACGTGTGGCACACGGTGGGCAGCACGCCGGCCTCGGCGAGCAGGCGCCCGCCCCGCTTGGCCTCGTCGATCCCCTGCCCGGTCAGGTCGACGTCGACCCAGCCGGTGAACAGGTTCTCGTTGTTCCAGGTGGACTCCCCGTGCCGCAGCATGATCAGGGTCGCCATGGCGTGTCCTTCCTCACCGTCCTCGTCGCCGTCGGCACCATAGCTCAGGCGCTGTGGACAGCTCCCCTCAGCGGCCGTGCACCACCGACGCGAGACGGGCGCGCTGCGCGGCGATCCACTCGCCCGGCCGGCCGCGCGCCGAGGCCTCGCGCAGGGCCTTGGCGCGGGAGCTGCGCTCCTCGGCGTCCATGGTCAGCGCGCGCTGCAGCGCCTCGACCTGCGACTCGACGTCGTAGGGGTTGATCAGCAGGGCGTCGTCGCCCATGACGTGCGCGGCGCCCGCCGACCGCGACAGCACGATGACGCCGTTGCTGCGGTTGAGCACGGCGCCCTCCTTGGCCACCAGGTTCGTGCCGTCGATCACCGGGTTGGTCAGCATCACGTCGTAGCGCTGGAAGGCCGCCAGCACCCGCGGGTAGTCACCCCCGACCGCGAAGTCGAGCACCTGCTCACCGAAGCGCTCGTGGATGCGGTCGGCCGCCTCCCGGCACGCCTCGAGGTAGGCGACGTACTCGGGCACGTCCTGGCGGGACGGGTTGAGCAGCGCCACGTGCCACACCCGCTCACGGTGCTCGGGGTAGCGCTCCAGCAGCTGCTCGAAGGCCAGCAGGCCCCGCAGGATGTTCTTGGACAGGTCGGTCCGGTCGGCACGCAGCAGCAGCCGGCGGCCGTCGGCCCGGGCCTCCAGCTCCTCGCCGGCCTCGCGGACCGCGTCGGTGTCGGCTCCAGCCTCGAGCGCCTCGGTGTCGACGCCCAGCACGAAGTCCGCGACGACGGTCTCGTCGTCGCCGAGCACCACGGTGTCACCCTGCTCCTCGCCGCCGCACAGGTCGACGACGCACCGGCGGAACGCCGCCGACCACGACGGCGACGAGAACGCCACGACGTCGGCGGCCAGCAGGCCGCGCAGGATCCCGTGGGCGATGCGGTCGGGCAGCATCCGCAGGTACTCCGGCCCGACCCACGGTGTGTGGACGTAGTGCAGCAGGCCCGCATCCGGCAGCTGTGAGCGGATCGTCCGCCCCGCCGTCATCAGGTGGTAGTCCTGCAGGTGGATCTCGCTGTCGTCGTCGGCCTCCTCGACGACGGCGTTGGCGACGTCCTCGTTGACGGACGCGTAGCCGTGGAACCAGGCGTCGCTCCAGTCGGTGCCGCTCGGCTCGTAGGGTGCGCCCCACAGCTCGTGCAGCGTGAACCACAGCAGGCGGTTCGACACGATGTTGTAGTGCGGGTCCAGCCGGTCGCCGACGTCGAGCAGCCGCAGCCGGTAGGTCCCGCGGTCGGTGTCCTCCTCGAACGACGCCCCGGCGTGCTGCTCGGCGACCTCGCGGTCGGTGTCGTCGAGCGCCAGCGAGATCCAGGTGTCGTCGCCGCCGGCCATCGCCTCACCCAGCGCCGAGACCAGGCCGCCGGCGCCGCGCTCGGCCACGAGCTCGTCGCCGTCGCGCTCCCAGCTCACGGGGCCGCGGTTGCTCGCGACGATCAGCTTCGGGTCATCATCCACGGGTGCGCTCCCTCGCGGCGTTGGTCAGCAGCCGCAGCAGGTCGGCGGTCTCGTCCGGGTGGTCCAGCCGCAGGTCGGCGGCGGTCGAGCGGTCCGACTCCCCGGCCACGACGATGGCCACACCGGTGCCGGCGATGGCGTCGAAGGCGTCCTCGTCGGTGATGTCGTCGCCGACGTAGATCGGCGGGTGCCGGTCGGTGTCGAGCTCCAGCACCTCCATCAGCCGGACCAGCGCACGGCCCTTGTCCCACTCGATGTCGGGACGCAGCTCCTCGACGTCCTTGCCGCCGGTCACCCGCAGGCGGTCGTGGTCCCCGGCGACCTCCCCGACCACCCGCCCGACCCGCTCGCGGACGTCGGCGTCACGCACCCGGCGGGTGTGCACGGCGATGGCGTAGCGCTTGCGCTCGACCGTGACGCCGTCGAGGGCGCCGATGCGGTCGTCGAGGCCCGCCTGCGCGGCGTCGAGGTCGTCGAGGTACTCGTCGCCCTTGCGCTCGCGGTCGCCGTCGGCCAGGAGCATGTCGAAGCCGTGGCTGCCGGCGTAGGCGATGCCCGGGACGTCGATCATGCCGCGGACGTCGTCGAGGTCACGGCCGCTGATGACCGCGACCGGCAGCGCGTCGGCGGCGGCGACGACGGCGTCGCGCATGGTGGGGGCGAGGGTGGCTGCCTGCGGATCGTCCACGATCGGCGTCAGCACGCCGTCGTAGTCGAGGAACAGCGCGGGCACGCGGTCTCCGATCAGGTCACGGAGCTGATCGCCGTCCTCGAGGGCGTGCGGGAGCTCGGAGATGGTCGCCATCTTGCAGTGCTGCCCACTGGCGGGCTCGGCAAACGCGCAGCAGGTCACGGCGTGAGCTCGGCGACCGACTGCTCGGCACCCGCTGCGGGGCCCTCCTCGGCCGGGCTGGCGTCGACCAGCGGGGTCGCGGCGATCTCGTGGCGACCGGCGAGCCGGGGCCGCCACGCCTGCGCGACCGGCACCCGCCGGTCCTTGCCGAACGCCCGCCCGCTGATCCGCACGCCCATCGGGGCCAGCCGGCGGTACAGCTCGGCGTCGATGACCCGGTGCGCGACCCAGGCGACGCTGGTGCGGTCGACCGCGTCCCCGGGGATGGTCTCCAGCGCCTCCATGCGCTCGACGTAGCGCTCGACGATGTCGTCGATGACCGCCCAGTCGACGTCGGGCGTGCTGTCGGCCCGCTCGACCGTGACCTGCTTGTCGAGGATGCGCTGGGGCATGACCTTGCTGCGCTGGTTGCGCCACAGCGCCAGGCGGGTGATCAGCGTCTTGGGGCAGTCGGCCAGCGGCGCGAAGTGGCCGACGAGGTCGCCGCCGAACACGGACTGGCCCAGCGACAGCTCGCTCTTGTTGCCGCTGGCAAGCAGCAGGCGCCGGCCGACGTCGGCGACGGCCCACAACGCCGCCGCGCGCGTCCGCAGGACCAGCCGCTCGTCACCCCGGTCGTCGAGCGCTTCCATGGTGCGGTGGATGGCCGCGGCGAGCTCGCCCACGACGCCGACGAGGTCGATCTCGACCAGGCGGATGCCCAGCATGGTGGCCGCCGCGCTCGCGTCGTGCAGGTCGCTGGCGGCGGTGCGGCCCGCCGGCGCCAGGACGCCCACGACGTTGTCGGCGCCCAGCGCGTCGACCGCCACGGTGGCCGTCACCGCGGACTCGGCGCCACCGTTGAGCCCGACCACCGCCTCGGCGAAGCCGTTGTGGGCCGCGAAGTCGCGCGTGCCGACCACCAGCGCCTCCCAGATCTGGGCGTGCTGGCCGGACGGCTCGGCGGGCACGGGCGTGCGCGGCGCGGGACGGGTCGGCAGGGGGCGGGTGTGGACGGTCATCGGGGTCCCGGTCACCCGCCGCGCGGGCGGCAGGACCAGGTCGACGACCGCGCGGTCAGCGGTGAACTGGGGCGCGCGGTAGCACAGCTCCCCGGCGGCGTCGACGACCAGGGACCCCCCGTCGAACACCAGGTCGTCCATGCCGCCGTAGCTGTTGACGTAGACCACCGGCACGCCGTTGCGGCGGGCGACCTGACGCACCAGTGCCAGCCGCCGCGCGTCCTTGCCCCGCTCGAACGGCGAGGCGTTGGGCAGCAGCAGCGCGCGGGCCCCGGCGGCGCACTGCGCTTCGGGCGGGCCGTCGCCGGACCACGCGTCCTCGCAGATGGCGATGCCCACGACCGCGTCGCCCAGCAGCCAGGTCTGCGACGGGTTGGTGCCCGCCGCGAACACGCGCTGCTCGTCGAAGACGCTGTAGGTCGGCAGCAGCACCTTGTCGTAGTAGCCGCGGACCTCGCCGTCGTGCAGCACCGCCGCGGTGATGGCGCGGTCCCGGTGGCGGGTGTCGTCGTGGCGCTGCAGCGGCACGCGGCGCGCGGTGCCCACGATGGTCGCCGTCCGGCCCGCGACCGACGCCAGCTCGGCCAGCGCCGCTTCTGCGTCGGCCATGAACCCGACGTGGGTCACGAGGTCGTCGAGCGGATAGCCGGTCAGCGCGAGCTCGGGGAGGACGAGGACGTCGGCACCCTGGTCCTCGGCCCACGCCATGGCGTCGGCGATGCGCTCGACCGACGGGGCGAAGTCGCCGATGCGGTTGGGCGTCTGGGCGACGGCGACGCGGAGGATCTGGTCGGCGGCCACGGCGGTCAGTCCAGGCCCCAGCGACGGCGGTGCCAGCGCCACGCTGAGCTGACGATCCCGTGCAGGTCGGCGTGCTCGGGCTTCCACGCCAGGCGGGTGCGCGCCCGCTCCGACGACGCGACCAGCACCGCCGGGTCGCCCTCGCGGCGCGGCGCCTCGACGGCCGGGATCGCGTGGCCCGTCACCTCGCGCGCCGTCTCGATCACCTCGCGGACGGTGAACCCGTCGCCGTTGCCCAGGTTGCACACCAGCAACCCCGGCCCCGACGCCTGCTCGACCGCCAGGACGTGCGCCGCCGCCAGGTCGCTGACGTGGACGTAGTCGCGCACGCACGTGCCGTCGGAGGTGTCGTAGTCGGTGCCGAAGATGCGGATGTCGTCGCGCCGCCCGGCGGCCACCGACAGGACCAGCGGGATCAGGTGCGTCTCGGGATCGTGGTCCTCGCCCCGGTCGGGCGTCGCCCCGGCGGCGTTGAAGTAGCGCAGCGCCACGGCGCCGAGGCCGCGCAGCCGTGCCTGCCACGCCAGGGCGCGCTCGATCAGCAGCTTGCTCTCGCCGTAGGCGTTGGTCGGCTCGGTGGCGTCGTCCTCGTCGATGGGGACGCGTTCGGGTTCGCCGTAGACCGCCGCCGTCGACGACATGACGAAGCGGCCGACGCCCGCCCCGGTCAACGCCTCGACGAGCCGCAGCGTGGCCGCGGTGTTGTTGGCGAAGAAGGTCTCGGGACGGCGCATCGACTCGCCCGCCTCGATCGAGGCGGCGAAGTGCACGCACGCGTCGGCACCGGCGATGGCCTGGCGGTACGTGTCGGGTTCGCCGATGTCGGCGCGGACCACCTCGACGCCGCCGGGGACGGCGTCGGCGTGGCCGCTGCGCAGGTCGTCGACCACGACCACCTCGTGGCCCCGGTCGAGCAGCTGCGCGACGGTCACCGACCCGATGAAGCCGGCTCCGCCGGTCACGAGCACGCGCATCGTCGCCGTCCTTTCGCCTCGGCACCCGCGGCCGGCCCCGACGGGGGCCGCGGTCGGTGCGGTCGTCCGGTGCAGCTCGCCTGCACCGGTGGGAGTGGAGCGTAGGCGAGCCGTGCCGATTTCGTGGAACCGGGACCCGGCGGCGCCCCGGCGGCCGCGCACCACCCGCCGCCCGGGTGGCCCTGCGGGCGTTGCCGGATCGTCGGCGGGTGTCTAGGCTCCGCAGCGGCGGGCACCGCGCGTGACCCGCACGGGGAGGCTGGCGTGGCCAGCCGAGCGGGACGGTCGCCACGTCCCGAGCCCGACCCCGGGCCGTCGGGAGCGCGGCGAGCCTGCGAGCTGCGCGATCGAGATGCCAGCGTAGGGAACCGCATGGACGCACCAACCACTCCGGTCACCGCCGACGACCTCTGGGCCGATGTCGAGGCCGTTCGCGACCGGTCGCCACTGGTCCACAACATCACGAACTTCGTCGTGATGAACAGCACCGCCAACGCGCTGCTGGCCGCCGGCGCCTCACCCGTGATGGCCCACGCCGTCGAGGAGGTCGCCGACATGGTGGCGATCGCCGACGCGCTGGTCGTCAACATCGGCACGCTGAGTCCCGCCTGGGTGGAGGCCATGCACGTGGCGATGCGCGCGGCGCGGGAGCGCGCCACGCCGGTCGTGCTCGACCCGGTGGGCGCCGGCGCCACGCCGTACCGCACCGCGACGGTCGACGAGCTGATCGCCGACGCGGCCCCGACCATCATCCGGGGCAACGCGTCGGAGATCATGGCGACCGCCACGGCCGGCGCAACGACGCGCGGCGTCGACAGCAGCGAGGTGTCGAGCTCGGCGGCCGGGGCCGCCGCGGCGCTGGCGCGGCGCACCGGGACGGTCGTGGTCGTCACCGGCGCCACCGACCTGGTCGTCAGCCGCGACGGCACCGTTGCGCTGCACGGCGGGCATCCGCTGATGGCGCGCGTGACCGGGCTCGGCTGCACCGCCTCGGCGCTGTGCGGCGCGTTCGCGGCGGTGCAGCCGGACGCGGCGCTGGCCGCGGCGCACGCGACGGCGGTCTCGGGCATCGTCGGCGAGCTGGCCGCCGAGCGCGCCGAAGGGCCTGGCACGCTGCAGCTGCACCTGCTCGACCGGCTCCACGACCTGACCGCGGCGCAGATCGCCGAGCGGCTGCACGTCGACGTGCCGGCCGACGCCTGACGGTGCGGGGCCTGTACCTGGTGACCGACCCGGACCTGGTCGGGGACCGCGACCTGGCAGACGTGGTGACGGCCGCGGTCGACGGCGGCGCGACGTGCGTGCAGCTGCGGGAGAAGCACACGACGACCCGGGCCTTCGTCGAGGTCGCCAGCCGGGTGCGCACCCTGCTGGCCGCGCGGGACGTGCCGCTGCTGATCAACGACCGCGTCGACGTGGCCCTGGCCGTCGGGGCCGACGGCGTGCACCTCGGTCAGCAGGACCTCGACCCGGTCACGGCGCGCCGCCTGCTCGGACCCGGTGCCGTGATCGGGCTGTCGGTCGAGACGATGGCCGACCTCGAACGCGCCGAGGAGCTCGACGTCGACTACCTGGGCGTCAGCCCAATCCATGACACCCCGACCAAGCGCGACACGCTGACCGCGTGGGGCGTCGACGGCCTCGCCGCGGCGCGGCGACGGTCGCGGCACCGACTGGTGGCCATCGGGGGGATCAACGCGGACACGATCGCCGACGTCGCCGCGGCCGGTGCCGACGCGGTGGCGGTCGTGTCGGCGATCTGCGCGGCTGCCGACCCCAGGGCCGCCGCGGCCGACCTGGCCGCCCGGTTCGCGGCGGCCACGACCACCGGGGGGAGGACCTGATGGGCGGCTACCACCGGGCGCTGACCATCGCCGGCTCCGACAGCGGCGGCGGCGCCGGGATCCAGGCGGACCTCAAGACCTTCGCGGCGCTGGGCTGCTACGGCAGCTCGGTGCTGACGGCGCTGACGGCCCAGAACACCGTGGCGGTGACCGCCATCCACCCCGTCCCCCCGAGCTTCGTCGGCGCACAGCTCGACGCGGTACTCGACGACATCGGCACGGACGCCACCAAGATCGGCATGCTGGCGTCCGCCGATGTGATCGGCGCGGTCGCCGACGGGCTCGGGCGCCACGACCCGGGACCGGTCGTGCTCGATCCGGTCATGATCGCCACGAGCGGTGACGCACTGCTCGCGGACGACGCCGTGTCGGCGCTGCGCGAGCTGCTGCTGCCACTGGCGGCCGTGGTGACGCCGAACCTGCCCGAGGCCGCCGTGCTCCTCGGTGGCGGGGACCTGCGCACGGTCGGTGACATGGAGCACGCCGCGCGGGCGCTCGCGGCGCTCGGGCCGCGGACGGTGCTGGTCAAGGGCGGCCACCTCGACGACGCGCACAGCGTCGACGTCAGCTACGACGCGGCCAGCGGCACTGTGCGACACCTCGACGCGCCCCGCATCGACACGCCCAACACCCACGGCACGGGGTGCACCCTGTCGTCGGCCATCGCCGCGCTGCTGGCCCGCGGCGCGCCCGTCGACCGCGCCGTCGACGGGGCCAAGGCCTACCTGACCGAGGCGATCCGTGCCGGCGCGGACCGCCGGCTGGGCGGCGGGCACGGGCCGGTCCACCACTTCGCCCGGCTGTGGAGCGAGCCATGAGCGGCACCGCCACGTTCACGGCCGGGTTGTGGGAGGTCGCGGCGCCCGTCTACGACGACATCCTGCGGCTGCCGTTCAACGTCGAGCTCGCCGACGGCACGCTCGACCGCGACCGGTTCCGCTTCTACATCTTCCAGGACTCGCGGTACCTGGCCGACTTCGCCCGGGCGCTGGCCATCGCCGGCGCGCGTCTCGACGCGACCGAGCAGGTGCTCGAGTACCTACGCTTCGCCGAGGGTGCCATCGTCGTCGAGCGGGCGCTGCACGCGTCGTACTTCGCCGAGTTCGGGGTCCCCGAGGGGCTCGAGCAGTCACCGGCGTGCGCGTTCTACACGAACTACCTGCTGGCGACGGCGTCGCACCGCAGCGTCGAGGAGGCCGTCGCCGCGCTGCTGCCGTGCTTCTGGATCTACCGGGAGGTCGGCACCGCGATCCACGCCCGGGCCGCCGCGGACAACCCCTACCGGCGGTGGATCGACACCTACGCCGGCGAGGACTTCTCGGCGTCGGTCGACCGCGCCATCGCCATCACCGACGACGTCGCCGCCGGGGCGGCCCCGGCGACCCGCGAGCGCATGCGCGACGCCTACCTGACGTCGAGCCGGCTGGAGTGGCTGTTCTGGGACAGCGCCCACCGCATGGAGCGCTGGCTGCCGTGACCGCGTCTGGCGGGCTGGCGGTCCTCGACTTCTCCGGCACGCTGAGCCCGGGAGCGGCCCGCTTCGCCGCGCCCGACCGGATCGCCGACGAGCTCCGCCGCAGCGGGCTGGCCGACCTCGGCTTCGCCGACCCCGACGACTTCTGGCGCGTGCTGGTCAACCCGACGTGGGCGCGGGGCAGCACGACCCGGGCGGGCTACGTGACCGTCCTGACCGACGCCGCCGTCGCCCACCTGCACCGCCGGGGCGGCCGCGATGTCGACCGCGGCGCCGTCCACATCGCCGTGCGGCGCTTCGCCGCCCGCTACCTGGCCGCGTCGGCCATCGCGCCGGCCTGGCGGCCCTGGCTGCGCCGGCTGGCGGGGCGGCCGGGCACCGTGGTCGTCGTGGCCACCGACCACTACGCCGAGGCCACGGCGCGGATCCTCGACGAGCTGGTGGTGGCCGGCGTCACCGCCGTGGCGCTGCCGGTCGGCGCGCCGGCGCCCACCGAGGACCACGGCGACGCGCCCACCGTCGACCCCGGCGTGGTGGTGGTCGCCAACTCCGCGGACCTGGGCCACCACAAGCAGACCCGGCCGTTCTGGGACCGGGTCGCCGGGGCGGTCGGACCGGTCGCCCGGGTCGCCGTGGTCGACGACTTCGGCGCCGCCGAACCCGGTGCGGACGCGTACGCCGACCGCGACCGCATCGCCGCGCGTCGGGCGGCCACGGTGGGGCTGCTCGCCGACGTGTTCGAGCGCGACGTGACGGCCATCCCGTTCGCGCCGCCGGACGACGACCCGGATCCGGCGATCGCCCACGCGGGCGACGCCCTGCTCACCGCTGTCGCCGGCGCCGACCGATGAGCGCCGGCCACCGGGGCGTCAATCCGGGCGGCCAGGGGCCGCCGGCCGGCCCGGCCGACGCGGCCGGGGGGTCGGGCACGGCCCGCCGACTAGCATGGGCCCGCTTGCCGGGCACTCCGGTCCCCGCGTGCCCACCCGAGTCGAAGGCTGATGCGATGCAGCTGCCTGTGATGCCGCCGCTCACGCCGATGCTGGCCAAGAACACCGCGAAGCTGCCGACCGACGGTGGGTGGCTGTTCGAGCCCAAGTGGGACGGCTTTCGCTGCCTGGTGTTCCGCGACCGCGACGAGGTCGAGCTGTGGTCGCGCCACGGTCGCCAGTTCAACCGCTACTTCCCTGAGCTGCCCGCGCCGCTGCGGGCGCAGCTGCCGGAGCGGATCGTGCTCGACGGCGAGCTGGTCGTGCCCCACGACGACGGGCTGAGCTTCGACCTGCTCGGCCAGCGGATCCACCCCGCCGAGTCGCGGGTGGCCATGCTGGCCGAGACGACGCCGGCGCGGTACGTCGCCTTCGACGTGCTGGCGCTCGGCGACGACGACCTGCGGGAGGTGCCGTTCGGCGAGCGCCGCGCGCGGCTCGAGGAGCTGCTGGTCGCGGTCGAGCCGCCGCTGCACCTGACCCCCGCCACCGACGACACCGACACCGCCTCGGACTGGTTCGAGCGCTTCGAGGGCGCCGGCGTCGACGGCATCATCGCCAAGCCCACCGCCGACCCGTACGCGGAGGGCGTCCGCGCGCAGTACAAGCTGAAGCACCAGCGGACCGCCGACGTCGTCGTGGCCGGCATGCGCGGGCACAAGAGCGGCGACGGCATCGGCTCGCTGCTGCTCGGCCTGTGGCGCGGCGACCACCTGCAGCACATCGGCGTCGCGTCGGCATTCACCGCGAAGCGGCGCCGCGAGCTGGAGGACGAGCTCGCGGACCTGCGCCTCGACGACGTCCGGGAGCATCCCTGGTCGGCGTGGACCGACGAGGAGGCGCACGAGTCGCAGCGCATGCCGGGCGCGCCGTCGCGCTGGTCCGGCCAGCGCGAGTCCGACTGGATCCCCCTGCGCATCGAGCGCGTCGCCGAGATCCAGTTCAACCAGCTGACCGACGGCCGGCTGCGCCACCCGGCCAAGCTGTTGCGCTGGCGCCCCGACAAGCCGCCGTCGGACTGCACCTACGAACAGCTGGAGGTCGCGCCTCCGGCAGAGCTGGACCGGGTCTTCGGCGCCTGAGCACGGACGCGCCAATCGGCCACGGTCGGCCGACGTCCCGGCACCGCCGGTGAGCCGGTCGCCGGGCCGACGCCGAAGCCGGCGGGCTCACGAGCGGGCGGTGATCTGCTGGACGGCCCAGCGGTTGCCGTCCGGGTCGGCGAAGTGGATGAACCCGACGTTGTCGAGGTCGTCGCCATCGCGCATCGGCCGCAGGCCGTCCGCAGCGTAGACCTGCACGTCGCTGACCCCCACGCCGCGGCCGACCAGCTCGGCGTGCGCCGCCACCAGGTCGGCCACGACGAGCTGCAGCCCGCTGAGCGAGCCGGGTGCCATGTCGCTGGCGCCGATCACGATCGAGCAGCCGGAGCCGGGCGGGGTCAGCTGGACGAAGCGCACGTCGTCGCTGACACGGGTGTCGTGGTCGACGACGAAGCCGAGCTGCTCGGCGTAGAAGGCCTTGGCGCGGTCGACGTCCACCACGGGGACGCTGACCACCTCGAGTGTCCAGTCCATGCTGCCGCGCTCCTCATCGTGATGTGCCACCCGTTCCGACGCCGGGGTCGCTGCAGAGTCATCGCCGGGGTGGATCGTCGTGCCCGCCATCGGTGACGAGGCCACGTCCTGACGGTCAGCGGGCGGCCAGCCAGGCGTCGCGGCAGCCGGCGCAGCAGAACCACGCGGTCTCGCCGTCGACGGTGGCGGTCTGCACGTCATCGGTGATCAGGACGGTCATGCCGCAGACCGGGTCCACCGCGGTGCCGGGCGGCGGCGCGTCGTCGCGGGGCGCGACGCCCTCGGCGACCTCGGGCGCCCGGGTCCGCGCGCGCACCTCGACCAGCTCCGCGAGGATCGACAGGGCGATCTCGGGGGCCGTGCGGGCACCGATGTCCAGGCCCGCGGGCACCGACACGCGGGCGCGAACGTCGTCGGGGACATCGAGGGCATCGAGCACCGCGCGCCCCCGCCGGCGGCTCGCCACCAGCGCGACGTAGGGCACCTCGGCGGCGAGCGCAGCGGCCAGCGCCTGCTCCTCGCCGCGCCCGTGCGACGCGACGACCACCGCGGCGAGGTCGGCGTCGAGCGGCGTGGCGGCCTCGGTGGCGGTCGCGGTGAGGCCCAACGGGCCCGCGAGGTCCACGAGCGCGTGCGCGATGGGCGTGTCGCCGACCACCAGCACCCGCGCCGGCGGCGCGAGCGGCTCGAGGAAGATCTCGACCGCGCCGCCCGACAGGCACGGGTTCGACACGGTCACCGCCCCGCGCTCGGTGGTCGTGCCATCGACGCCCGGCAGGATCCGCAGCAGCAGCGGCTCCCCGCGGTCGAGCGCCGCGCGGGCGTGCACCTGCACCGACGACTCGGCGCACGTGCCACCGACGAAGCCCTCGATCCTGCCGTCGGCGTGGACGACCGCGCTGTCGCCGGCGTGGACGCTGGTGGGGTGCTCGGCGCGCACCACCGTGGCGCGCACGTGCGGCACGCCCTCGGCGGCCAGCTCGGCCGACCGCTCGGTGGCCTCGACCCGCGGCACGTCAAGCCTCCCCGCCCGTCGCGGTCGAGCGGGCGGCGTGGATCGCCTCCCACACCTTCGACGGCGTCGCGGGCATGTCGAGGTGGCGGATGCCGTACACC
>CAYVGE010000001.1:50492-67638 GCA_964450395.1 uncultured Actinomycetota bacterium | reverse complement strand
TGTTCGGCGACAGCATCCTCGAGATCCCCTACTACTACGCCGAGGGGCGCGAGCTCGACGGCATGCGCATGGTCGTCTCGCGCACCGGCTTCTCGGGCGAGGTCGGCTACGAGCTGTACCTGCACGACGCCACCCGCGACGGCATCACGCTGTGGAACACCGTGCTCGAGGCCGGCCGGCCCCACGAGATCCAGGTGATCGGCCCCGGCCACATCCGCCGCATCGAGGGCGGGTTCCTGTCCCAGGGCAACGACATGGACTTCGACACCAACCCGTTCGAGGTCGGCTACGGGTTCGAGGAGACCTGGATGGTCGACCTCGCCCAGGAGGCCGACTTCATCGGCAAGGAGGCGCTCAAGCGCATCAAGGCAGAGGGCGTCCGGCGCAAGCTGGTCGGCGTCGAGATCGGTGGCGGGCACGTCGGCTTCTTCAACGACGGCTCGATGCCCGACTTCTTCCCGGTCTTCGATCCCGGCACCGGCCAGCAGGTCGGCAAGGTCACCTCGGCGACGTGGTCGCCCGCGCTCGAGCGCAACATCGGCTACGCCATGGTGCCGGTGCGCTACGAGCCCTACGGCACCGAGCTGGTCGTCGAGACCCAGCACGGGCGCAACGCCGCCGTCGTCGTGCAGAAGCCGTTCATCGACCCGAAGAAGGACAAGCCGAAGCAGGACGCGGCCGCGCTGGCCGGCTGAGCCAGGAAACCCGTCAGCGGGCGGCGCCACCGACGGCGTCGCCCGCCCGCCACGGAGCCACCATGGCAGATCCCCGCAGCCGGCTCATCGCCGAGTCGTTTGCCGAACCCCGCTTCGAGATCATCCCGATGAAGGGTGTGGAGGACCAGCTGGCCTGGCTGCCACCCGAGGCCGTCGTCACGGTGACGTCGTCGCCGACGAAGGGCATCCCGGCCACGCTGACGCTGGCGGCGACGCTGCACCGGTCCGCCGCCGTCCGGCGGGTCGTGCCGCACCTCGCCGCGCGGCTCGTGACCGACCGGCACCACCTCGCCGACCTGCTGGCGCAGGTCGTGGACCTGGGCCTGACCGAGGTGTTCGTCGTCGCAGGCGACGCCGAGCGGCCGGCGGGCGACTTCGAAGGCACCGCGCCGCTGCTGCAGGCCATGGCCGAGATCGGCCACTCGCTCGACGTGGGGATCACCGGCTACCCGGAGAGCCACGCGTTCCTCCCGGACGACACGACGATCCGCGCGATGTTCGACAAGGAGCCGTACGCCTCGTACATCGTCTCGCAGATCTGCTATGACCCCTCGGCGATCGCGCGCTGGGCCGCTGCGGTCCGCGCCCGCGGCACCGGCCTGCCGATCCACATCGGCCTCCCGGGCGTCGTCGACTTCGCCCGCCTGCTGCGCATCTCCAAACGGGTCGGCATCGGCGACTCGACGCGGTTCCTGCGCAAGCAGTGGTCCATGATCACCAGGCTGGTGTCGGGCTACCAGCCCGACGGCCTGATCGACGAGCTCGCACCCGCGCTGGCCGACCCCACGCTGCACATCGCCGGCTGGCACCTGTTCACGTTCAACGAGATCCGCCGTACCGAGCAGTGGCGGCAAGATCTCCTGGCGCGCTACGCAAGGACGCCGTCATGACCTTCCCGTCCGACCTCGACATCGCCCGCCGGGCGCAGTTGCGACCGCTGCCCGAGATCGCGGGGCAGATGGGCCTCGACCCCGACCTGCTGGAGCCGTACGGCCGCGGCGTCGCGAAGATCTCGCTCGACGCGATCGACGCACTGGCCGACCGGCCACGCGCGAAGTACGTCCTGGTCTCCGCGATCACGCCGACGCCGCTCGGCGAGGGCAAGACCACGACGACGGTCGGCCTCGGCCAGGGGTTCGGGCACCTCGGCAGGCGCGCCACCATCGCGATCCGGCAACCATCGATGGGGCCCACCTTCGGCATCAAGGGCGGCGCCGCCGGCGGCGGCCACAGCCAGGTCGTCCCGATGGAGCAACTGAACCTGCACCTCACCGGCGACATGCACGCGGTCACCGCGGCGCACAACCTGCTCGCGGCGATGATCGACAACCACATCCACCAGAACGACGACTTCTTCCAGACGGACCGTCACAGCATCACATGGCGTCGCGTGCTGGACGTCAACGACCGCGTGCTGCGCAACCTCGTCGTGGGCCTCGGCACGCGGACCGACGGCGTGATCCGCCAGACCGGGTTCGACATCACCGCCGCGTCGGAGGTCATGGCGATCCTCGCGCTGTCGAGGGACCTGCAGGACCTGCGCGACCGGATGGGGCGCATCGTGGTCGGCAGCACCGTCGAGGGCAAGCCGATCACCGCCGAGGACCTGCGGGCGGCCGGCGCGATGACCGTGATCATGAAGGATGCGATCAAGCCCAACCTGATGCAGACGCTGGAGGGCACGCCGGCGCTGGTCCACGCGGGCCCGTTCGGCAACATCGCCCACGGCAACTCGTCGGTGGTCGCTGACCTGATCGGCATCCACAGCAGCGACTACCTGCTGACCGAGGCCGGGTTCGGCGCCGACATGGGCGCGGAGCGGTTCTTCAACATCAAGTGCCGGACGTCGGGGCTGACACCGGACGCCGCCGTGCTCGTGACGACCGTGCGTGCCCTCAAGGCGCACTCGGGCCGGTTCAGCATCACCGCCGGCCGGCCCCTGCCGGGCGAGCTGCTCGCCGAGAACCCGGACGACGTCCATGCCGGCGCGGCGAACCTGCGCAAGCAGGTGGAGAACATCCGCCTGCACGGGGTGTCACCCGTCGTGGCGATCAACGCGTTCCCCACCGACCACCCCACCGAGCACGAGGCGATCCGGGCGATCGCCGCGGAGCTGGGAGCACGGGCGGCCGTGTCGACCCACTTCGCCGACGGCGGCGCGGGCGCGGCCGAGCTCGCCGAGGCCGTCGAGGAGGCCGCAGGCGAGCCGACCGACTTCCGCCTCCTGTACCCCGACGAGGCGAGCCTGCGCGAGAAGATCGAGACCGTCGCGACGAGGGTCTACGGCGCCGCGGCCGTCGAGTACGACCTGGCGGCGTCGCGGCAGCTCGACCGCTACGAGGACGCCGGGTTCGGCAACCTGCCGGTGTGCATCGCCAAGACCCACCTGTCGATCTCGTCCGACTCGAAGCTCAAGGGCGCACCGACCGGGTGGACGCTGCCGGTCCGCGAGGTCCGGGCGTCGGTGGGCGCGGGGTTCATCTATCCGATCTGCGGTGACATGCGCACGATGCCGGGGCTCTCGTCGAGTCCCGCTGCCGAGCGGATAGACATCGACGAGGATGGGAACATCGTCGGGTTGTCGTAGGCGGCCGACGTCGAGGTGCCGCACGTGACCACCCTCCACGCGACCGCCCGCTACGAGCGGGCGATCGCCGAGCTGTTCAACCGCAGGCCCGAGGTGATGATGCCGGGCCTGCGGCGGATCCATGCGCTCGTGCACTCGCTCGGCGGCCCCCAGCTGGCCTTCGACGCCATCCACCTGACCGGCACGAACGGCAAGACGTCGACGGCCCGCATGATCACGGCGCTGCTGCTGGCGACCGGTGCACGGGTCGGCACCTACACGTCGCCGCACCTGCAGGACGTGCGCGAGCGCTTCCGGGTGGACGGCACGCCGCTGGGGGTCGACGATCTGCTGGCGGGGCTGGACGCCCTGGGCCCCCACATCGCCCGGGTCGAGGACGCCCTGGGCGAGATGGTCACCTTCTTCGAGGCGTCGACCGCGCTGTGCCTGTGGGCCTTCGCCCGGACCCGCATCGACACCGGCGTCATCGAGGTGGGGATGGGCGGGCGCTTCGACGCCACGAACGTCGTCGACGCCCGGGTCGCCGTGATCGGCCGGGTGGCGCTGGACCACCACCAGCTGGGGGCGACCGTGGGCGAGGTGGCGTGGGAGAAGGCCGGCATCATCAAGGACGGCGCCACGGTCATCTCCGGCAACACCGACGGCGCCCCCGCGCACGTCATCGCGCGGGAGGTCGCCGAGCGCGGCGCGACGCTGGCGGTGCTCGACCGCGACTTCGGCGTCGTCGACCGGGTCCTGGCGCCCGGCGGCCAGCGGGTGCGGCTGCGGGGCCTCGACGGCGCGGACCACGACGTCGACCTGCCGCTGCACGGTGCCCACCAGGCGGTCAACGCCGCCTGCGCGCTCGCCGCCGTGCAGGCCCACGTGGGCCGGCCGTTGGACCCCGCAGCGGTGCGGGTGGGTTTCGCCGCGACCAGGTCCCCCGGACGCCTCGAGCTGCTCGCCGGGCCCGGCGGTGTGCCCGTGCTGCTCGACGGCGCCCACAACCCCGCGGCGATGGTGCTGCTGGCGGGATCGCTGCGGGAACTGCATGGCGAGCGCCGACGGGTGGCTGTCCTCGGCGCGATGGGTGACAAGGACCTGGCCGGCATCGTCGGGGCCCTGGCCACGTCGGTCGACGCGGTCGTGCTCACCCGTCCCGACACGCCACGCTCGGCTCCGATGGATCTGCTGGCCGACGCGTGCGCCGCCGTGGGCCTGCCGGTCGCCGCCGCGATCACCGACGTCGGCGCGGCGGTCCAGCGAGCGGCGACGCTGACCGGTGACCACGGCATGGTGGTGGTGACCGGCTCGCTGTACACGGTCGGCGACGCGCGGGCCGCCCTGGGGGCCGTGGCGAGCTGACGCGCCCAGCATCGGCCGGCCATCAGACCGGGCGGACCGCCAGGCTGCCCGGCACACAACGACGGAGGGCGCACCGATGACCCGGAACGACGCGGCGAACCTGTACCGGCGGATGCTGCTGGAGCTGTGGCACGCCGACGACGCCGACCTCGACGCGCTCGCCGCCGAGATCGCGGGCGACGACCTCGTGCTCCACCAGAACGGCGGCGAGCGGCGCGGCCCGGTGGTCCTGGCCGACCTGGTCCGCCAGGGGCGGGCACCGTTCGACGACGTCGAGGTCACCATCGACGTCGGCCCGGCCGTCGACGACGACCTCGTCGCCGCCCGGTGGATCTTCCGCGGGGCGTACGCGGGTGGCATCCCCGGCGCGACGGCCGACCCCGGCACCCGCGTCACGTTCTCCGGCATCGACCTGGTACGGCTCGCCGAGGGCAGGGTCACCGAGTACTGGGTGTCCTCGGACGGCGTCCACCTGATGGCGCAGCTCGGCGCGACCTGAGGCCGTGGCCCGCCGATCGGCCATGCCCGGCACCCTGGACCTCGGCACGTCCCCGTCGAGTCGTGGGACGAGCTCGAGGCGTTCACCGACGTCCGGGAGATCCAGCGGCGGCTGCAGGAGGCCGGTTTCCGCGACCGACCGGAGTGACCGCCCGGTCAGTCGGAGGCGTGATCGCCACGGCCAGCGGGTACCGGTGGCGGCACGGTCCCGACGCAGCTGGGACCGTTCGCACAGCCTCCACATCCGAAAGGTGAAGCCGATGGCGATCGACCGCACTTCTTCCGCACAGTGGGAGGGCGACCTCAAGAACGGGAACGGCGAGTTCTCGCTCGGCAGCGGCGAGTACACGGGCAGCTACACCTTCGCGACGCGCTTCGAGTCGGCACCGGGCACCAACCCCGAGGAGCTGATCGCCGCCGCGCACGCGGCCTGCTTCGCGATGCAGTTCTCCAACCTCCTCGCGACCGAGGGGTACACGCCCGACCGCATGTCCGTCGACGCGACGGTCACCCTCGACACGGACCAGGGCCGCGTGACCCGCAGCGCGCTCGTCGCCAGTGGGAAGGTGCCCGGGATAGATGACGCGACGTTCCAGCGGATCGGGACCAAGGCCAAGGAGGGCTGCCCGATCTCCAAGACGCTCGGCGCGCTCGACGAGATCACGCTCGACGCCACGCTCGAGCAGTAGCACCGCACGACGCCGTCCCGCGGTCGGCGCGGTGCTCCACGAGCGCGACCGACCGCGGCCTACGGAGGGAAGATGATCAGCGCCACGGTCTGGCGCGCGTGCTCCAGCAGGTACTCCGCGTCGTACCCGATGAAGGCGCGGTCGCCCGCCGTGAACGGTTCGACGCCGAACACGATCATGTCGGCACCGACCGACTCGGCGTGCCGGAGCAGCGCCCGGCCGGTCATGCTGCCCGGGGTCCGCGACAGCGAGGCCGTCTGTCCGAAGCGCGCGGCGATGTCAGCGGACCGGGCGAGCATCGCGTCGCCCGAGGTGCGCCACGGCTGGCCGTCGAGGTCCAGCCCGGCGGGCGACGGCGTGGCCACCATGTGCACGGCGTGCACCTGCGCGCCGACGCCCTCCGCCAGTGAGAAGGCGACGTCCTGCGCGGCGCGGCCCAGCCGGGTGCTCAGCGACGGCACCGTGATCCTTCGGATCGGCGGCTCCATCGACACCGCGTGGCGGCTCCGGCTCACGAGCAGCATGGGCACCGGCGAGCCCGCGATCACCCGCTGCAGGGTCTCCGACATCGTGGTGGCGCCCTGGCCGTGGGTCATGCCCAGGGCCATCAGCCCGTAGCCGAGCCGCGCCTCCGCGAGGATCGCCGCCGCCGGGTCGTCGTGCACACGATCGATGCGGTTGACGGTCTGGCGGTGGACGATCGACGTCAACGCCGCCGCGGCGGTGTCGCCCTGCCGCTGCCCGGCATCGTCCGCCGGGCCGTGGACGGTCAGCACGGTCAGGTACGACCCGGGCTGCAGCACCGCGTCGATGATCCGGGCGCCCGGGATCGAGTTGGTGCCGCCACGGGTGGGCAGCAGCGCCGACGATGCGCCGATCACGCTGTCGGCCAGCAGCGCCTCGCGGGCGAGCCGCGCCGACTCGTCCGGATCGATCCGCTCGCCGCGCAGCACCGCCTTGAGCGCGGGGCCCGCGACCATCGAGGTCACCAGCGCCATCACGACGACCGCCGCGTACGACGTGTCGTTGAGCACGCCGAGGTTCAGCCCGATGGTGGCGACGACGATCTCCAGCGCACCGCGTGCGTTGAGCGCCGCACCGAGCGCGGCCGCGTGGGTTGCGCTGAGCCGCCCGAGGCGTCCACCGACGTAGGCGCCGACGAACTTGGTCGCGCCCGCGATGGCCATGATGCCCAGCGTCCAGGCCAGCGCGGTGGGCGTCAGCAGCAGCCGCAGATCGACCGAGAGCCCCGCGGTCGCGAAGAAGATCGGCGCGAAGACGCTCTGCGTGACCGTCTCGAGCACCTCCTGGGCATGCCGGTCCGCGTACCGCGACCGACCCAGGACGATGCCGGCGATGAACGCGCCGAGCACCGCCTCGACGCCCAGCCACTGGGTCACCACGCCGGCGCCGAGCGCCACCACCGCCATGGCCGCGACCACCGTCGCCGGCCGGCCGGCGGCGCGCACCACGCGCAGCAGGCGGTCGACCCCACGCTGCCCGGCGGTGAAGGCGAGCACGACGAACACCGCCAGCCCGCCGATGCTGCGGACGAGGGTGAGCACCGAGAAGCCGTCCGTGCTGGCCAGGCCGGCGACCACGCCCAGCAGCACCCAGCCGATCAGGTCGTTGGTCATGCCGGCGGCGATGGTGATCTGTCCGAGGTCGCGGCGCATGAGCTCCAGGTCGAACAGCACCTTGGCGATGACCGGCAGCGCCGAGATGCTCAACGCCACGGCGATGAACAGCACGAAGCTCGAGCGCGCGGCATCGGCACCGAGGAACGCCTGCGGCAGCGCCCAGCCCAGGATGGCCCCGCCGGCCAGGGGCACGACCAGGCTGCCGGTCGCCACCCCCGCGCTGGCACGGCCCAGCCGGCGCAGCAGCTTGAGGTCGGTCTCGAACCCCGTCACGACGAGCAGCAGCACCACGCCGATCCAGGACACGGCCAGCAGCAGGCCGTGCTGCACCGGATCGTCGCCGAACAGCCGGGCGTGGGTGCCGGGCGCCACGGCACCGAGCACCGACGGTCCGAGCACGATGCCGGCGGCCAGCTCGCCGACCACCGACGGCTGTCCCAGCCGGCGGGCCAGCGCACCCAGGCCGTGGGCCACGACCAGCAGCAGGGTCAGCGACGTCCAGAAGACCAGGAGCTGATCCGAGGTCAGCCCCACGCTGGCGAGCAGCGTCACCGATGCGCCCCGCTGGAGGCCGCCCGCCGCCGGTGGGGTGCCGGACGGTGTCCGCCGCCGGCCCGGCGGGCACCGTCGCTGCGCCGCACGTCAGCCGCCGCGGCCCGCAGGACCTCGCCGTTGAGGACCAGCGTGCCGAGCGGTGTGACGACGACCCACGCCTCGCCCTCGTGGGGCAGGCGTCCGAGCCGGTCGACCGGCGCGAGGCCGTCGAGCTCGGGGGCCGGCACGGCGAGGTGGTCCCAGCGCCCGGACAGCAGCTGCTCGACGTCGAGGTCGTCCACCCGCGTCGCGGTGATGACCCGGACGCCGTCGTCGCCGATCACCAGCCCGCTGCCAGCGGCGCGGATGCGGGTGAGGTCGGCGATCGGGGTGTCGGAGCGGGTCGGCACCCGCGCCGGGACCATGGCGATCTGCGCCAGCGGCACGCCGGCGAGCGCCGCGAGGACGGCGCAGTCGGAGGCGCGCCGGCCGGCGACGTGCGCCGCGACCGCTCCGGCGAACAGCACCCAGACCCCCACGGCGGGCCACCGCCCGGCCAGCACGAACCCGACGACGGCAACGACGAGCGCTCCGAAGCCCACGAGGGCCCAGGTGCGCCGACGGCGGTCGGCGGGTCGCGCGGCAATGGGTGCCATGCGGCCAGCGTGCCCGGCGGGCACGGCGGGGACCTACCCGAAACGGGTGAGATCCGCCTACCCGTCGCCGGCGGCAGGCTCCCGAACGACGTCCCAGCGCAGCCACAGGAGACCTCCCGGCTGCTCGGTCACCGAGCGCAGCCGCAGCGGCACCGCGTCGGCGCCGACCGGTGGCTGCACCGGCGACCGCCCACCCGCCACGGTGGGGTGCACCAGGAGGCTCAGCCCGTCGAGCAGGTCGGCGTGCAGCAGCGCGCCGGTCAGCGCACCACCGCTGTCGACCATGACGCGCGCGGCGCCGTGCCCGCGCTCGAGCCAGTCCAGCGCAGCGGCGAGGTCGACGCGGTCGCGTCCCACCACCGCCACCTCGACGTGCCGCCGCCGCAGGTGGTCGAGGTGTGCCGCCGGCGTCGCCTGCGAGCTCAGCGCGACGATGTGGTCGCGCCAGTGCGGTGCGGCGCGCAGGGCGTCGTAGCAGCGCACCACACCGCCGCTGTCGACGACGGCGAGCAACGTGCGGTCGTCTCCGGCCGCAGACGGCGGTGGCGGAGGGCCGTCGGGCGGATCCTCCGCCAGCCCCGCCGCCAGGATCGTGGTGCTGCCGGCGAGGTGGACGTCGGCGCCGAGCTGCGCGGCCACCCCGTAGTGCGCGGCGAGGTCCGGCATGAAGCCGTCGACGTGACCGTCGGCGCTGACCGAGGTGTGGGCGATCACGGTGACCACGGGTGCTCCCTCCATCGTCGTCCCGTCGCAGCGTCCCATGCGGCGCGGGCGGCAACCGTGTTCGGCGACGGTCCGCCGGCGCGGCGCGCCGGCGGCGCGCGGTCTAGGTGACCGGTGCCTGCGGGTCGACGAGGCCGAGGCGCACGGCGAGGGCCACGGCCTCGAGGCGCGAGCCGACGCCGAGCTTGCCCAGCAGGTTGCGCACGTGGGTCTGGACCGTGTCCGGCGTGATCACCAGCCGGTCGGCGATCGCGGCGCTGTTGCACCCGTCGGCCAGCAGGCGCAGCACCTCCGCCTCGCGGACGGTCAGCGCGTCGCGCAGTGTGCGGGCGCGCCAGCTCCGCTCGCGCTCGGCCGACATCGCGCGCAACCAGGTCGACGTCGGGCCGGCGGGCAGCACCGTGGCCCCCGCCGCGACCTGCCGCACGACGTCGAGCAGCTCGGGCATGTCGACCGACTTGTGGACGACCGCGACCGCGCCGGCCTCGACCGCACGGCCGAGCTCGGCGTCGTCGCGCAGCGCGGTCAGCACGAGGCACCGCGGGGCGTCCGGCCGGTCCCGCAGCTCGGCGATGACGTCGATGCCGCCCGCACCGGGCAGGTCGAGGTCGACGACGACGACGTCGGCGGACGCCGATGCGAGCACTGCGTCGACCTCCTCGGCCGCCCGGGCGTGGCCGACGACGGTCAGGTCGTCGGTCAGGCTCATGACCGCCGTCAGCGCCTGCGCCATGCTGGAGTGGTCCTCGACCAGCAGCACCCTGATCACCGGGGCCACCGCACCACGTCGGCGCCCCTCACACCCGCGCCACCTCGATCGTGACGCGGGTGCCGGTCGGCTCGTTGGGTTCCATGCTGATCCGCCCGCCGTGCGCCTCGGTGATGCGCCGCGCGATGTAGAGCCCGATGCCGGCCCCCTCGGTGCCGTCGACGTTGCGGCCACGGCCGGCGAAGGCCAGCAGCGCCCCGGGATCGTGGCCGTCGAGCCCGATGCCCCGGTCGGCGACGGTCAGCCGGTACCGCTCGGCGTCGGCCACCTCACCCAGCAGGTCGATGCGCCCGCCGTCGGGCGAGTAGCGCACCGCGTTCGCCGCGATGTTGCGCAGCGCCTGCCCCAGGCGCACGGGGTCCACGGCCACGCGGACGTCGTCGGCGTCGACGCGCACCTGGTGGCGCCCCGGGAGCGCGGTGGCGAACCGGGCGACCTCCCGCAGCAGCGGCATCGCCCGCACGGGCCGTAGCGTGCAGGAGAAGTCGGCCTCCTCGAGGTCGCGCAGCTCGTCGACCCGGCCGATCAACGCGTCGAGCTGATCGGCCTCGGCGACCAGCCCCGACAGCGCCGGTCCCCAGCGGTCGTCGTCGGGTGCGACGCCGCCCAGCACGTGGGCGTAGGCACGCATGGTGGCGACGGGCGTCGCCAGCTCGTGGTGGACGATCGAGCGGAACATCTCCTCGCGCGCCACGTAGCCGCTCAACGCGGCGACCATGCCCTCGCGCTCCTCGAGCTCGGCACGCTGCAGCCGGACGACGCGCACACGGTCCCGCGAGAGCTGCCGCGCCTGGCCGGCGGCCCCGATCAGCAGCAGGACGGTGCTGAGCATCCGCAGGAGGTCGGTGGTGGTGACGACCGGTCCCAGCACCTCGGGCTGGCGGATGGCGGCGAGCTGCGTGCCGACGCCCACGAGCAACGACAGCGACAGCCAACGCTCCAGCGGGGCGCCGCTGCGCAGCGCCAGCCTGGACGCGAGCCAGGCGCCGAAGCCGAACAGCAGCAGCGGGGGGAGCTCGAGGCTGGCCAGCAGCCACGTGCCACCGGCGAGCGGTGCCGGGGGCGCCACCACCACGAGCAGCGCGGTCGCGGCGGCGAACACCGCCAGCGAGCCCGCGACGTACGCGCGCAGGCCGAGCCGCGGCCACTGGGCACCCGCGCTGACGAAGAGCAGGCCGGCCAGGTACCGCGACGCCAGCCAGGGCGAGAAGCGGTCCTCGGGGATCGGCGCGGCACCGGTGATCTCGGCGAGCACCGGTGGGAGCACGCCCAGCAGCGCCGAGGCCGCCGCGATCACCGCGAGCGCCGCCACGAACGCGTTGCGGACCACCGATCCGTGCTGGGCGAAGGGCAGGGCCAGGATCCCTGCGGTGACGCCGACCACGCACAGCCGCAGCGTCTCGAGCGCGACCCTCGCCGAGGGGCTGGTCACCGCGAAGCCCGCGGCCGGCGTCGCCACGGCGAGCACCAGCACGACGGCCAGCGCACCCGCGGCGAACAGCAGGTCACGCTGCACGGTGCGCACACGCAGTGGCGGGATGACGATCATCGCACGACCCTGTGAGGAGGCGGCACACTGTAGCCCGTCCGACCCGCCCCCTGCGCCGGGCCGACCCGGCTGGTCGCTCCGGGACCGGCGCCGGCCAACGCCACCAGGAGCCTGTGACCCATGCCTCCCCGCGAGCCGCCCTCCGGGCGTCGGATCGCCTCGGTGACCCGCGCCGTCAGCGTGCTGGAGGCGCTCGCCGACGCCGATGACGACCTCGGCACCAACGAGATCGCCCGCCGCACGGGCATCAACGCCAGCTCCGTGTCACGGCTGCTGGCCACGCTGGCCGCGGCGGGACTGGTCGGGCAGGACGAGCGGACCGGCCGGTACCGCCTCGGCCTGCGGATGCTGCGCTTCGGGACGGCGGTGCTGGCGAGGCTCGACCTCCGCGAGGTGGCGCGCGACCACCTGCGGGCCCTGACCGAGGCGACCGGCGAGACCGCGACCCTGTCGGTCTCCGGCGGCGGGTCGGCGCTGACGGTCGACTTCGTCCAGAGCACCGCGTCGGTCCAGAGCGTCGCCCACCTGGGCCGACCGAGCGTCGCCCACGCGACCGCCGTCGGCAAGGTCATGCTGGCCTTCACCGACCGGCGGCCCGTCGGTCCGCTGACCGCCTTCACCGACGCGACGATCACCGACCCGGCACGGCTGCGCGCCGAGGTCGACCGCACCCGGCGGCAGGGCTGGGCCGAGGCACTCGGGGAGCGCGAGGTCGACCTCGACGCGGTGGCCGTCCCCGTCCGCAACGCGTCGGGCGACCTGCTGGCGATCCTCGGCGTCCAGGGCCCCGCGGGGCGGTTCGACGAGGCCGGGCGCGCCGCCGCGGTCGAGCACCTCCGGCGGGCGGCGCGGCAGCTGGGCGCCACCTTCGCCGGCCAGGCCGCGCCCGCCTGATGCCCGGCGCGTGCCTGCACCGGCGCATCGGGAATGGTCGGTCCCAGGAGGTGGCTGACATGGCCAGGACGATCGTGCTGCTGCGGCACACCGACAACGACGACGACGTGCTCAGCGCGGAGGGGGTGACCGCGGCCGTCGAGCTGGGCCGCACGGTGCAGGGCGACGTCGACCTTGCCGTGTCGACGGGGGCCCAACGGGCGACCCAGACCGTGGCGTGCATCCTGGCCGGCATGGGCCGCCCGGTCCGCGGCGGCGTGGTGGTCGAGCCACAGCTGCGGTCCGCGAACGAGGACCGGTGGCGGGATGCCTACCAGCAGGCCGGCGGCAACCACATGGCTGACTTCCGCCGGGTCGCGCCCAGCCTCGTGGCCGAGGACTCGGAGCACCTCGCCGACGGCCTGCGCCGCGTGGCCCGCCGGCTCGACGACGGGCAGCGCGCGCTGGTGGTGGGCCACAGCCCGACCAACGAGGCCGCCGTCCTCGGCCTGACCGGCACCGAGATCGAGCCGTTGGGCAAGGGCGAAGGCGTGGAGCTGACGATCGACGGGGACCGGGCCACCGTCGCCCCGCGGTAGCCGGCCGCCCGGCCTACAGCTGCGCGCCGATGCCGGCCTCCTGTGGCGCCAGCCCGGCGTCGGTGCCCAGGAAGGCGTGCCGCGTCATGTCGGCCGAGTACCGCGAGGCCGGCGGCTGGCGGCCCAGCGCCTCGGCCATGGCCCGCACGTGGTGCGGGCCGGCCCCACAGCACAACCCGAGGTAGGTGACGCCGAGCGCCCGCGCCGCGGCCGTGAAGTCGGCGATCTCGTAGCGGGTGCAGGTGAACGGGTCGAGCGCGGTGGGGAACGGACGGCCGCCCGGCAGGTCGCGCACGTCGACCGGGTCACGCAGCGCCTGGAAGGTGGGCTGGTCGTCGGTGGTCCGGTAGGGGACCGGCAGCGCGGCGACCGGGACGTCGACGGCGTCGACGATGGCGCCGAGCAGGGGCAGCGTGGTCGCCGGTCCCCGGATGCAGTTGAGGCCGACGACCGCGGCCCCGGCGTCGGCGAGGCGGCGGCACGCGTCGGCGTAGGTCCACCCCTCGCGCGTGGTGCCGGACCGGTGCGGCGCGAGCGTGACGACGGCCTCCAGCCCGGCGTCGCGGACGACCTCGAGCGCGAGCACCGCCTCCTGGGCCCACCAGAACGTCTCGGCGATCACGAGGTCGACGCCCGCCTCGGCGATCCAGCCGACCTGCTCGGCGAACATCCGGCGGATCGCCGACGCACCTGCGGCGTCGTCGGGGACGAACACGTTGGTGTTGCACACGTCGCCGGCGAGCAGCGCGCCGTGCTCGCGGGCGACGTCGGCCGCGATGGCCAGCGCGTCTCGGTTCAGCGGCTCGAGGTGGTGCTCGAGGCCGATCACGCGCAGCTTCTCGCGGTGCGCGTAGTAGGTGAAGGCCTGGACGACGTCCGAGCCGGCGTGCACGAACTCCGCGTGCAACTGCGCGACCTTCTCGGGGTGCTCGAGCACCACCTCGGGCACGAAGGCGCCGGCCTGCAGGTAGCCGCGGCGCTCCAGCTCGAACAGGTAGCCCTCCGCGCACAGCAGCGGGCCCTCGGCGAGGCGTTCGGCGAGCATCGTTGCTCGTCCTTTCGGGTCGGGGGCAGAGCAGGGCACGGCACCCGTCCGGGTGGACGGTGCCGTCACGGGCGGAAGCCGTCGGTTGCGAGGTCGAGCCCGACGCCCGCGGCCACCACCTCGTCGTGCAGGTAGCGCCCCGAGGACCACTCGCAGCCCAGCAGGTAGGACCGGGTGGCGTCACGGTCGTCGCGGACGAGGTCGGTGGTCAGCCCGGCGATGCGGGTGCGCAGCACGGTGCCGTCGGGCGTGACGCGGTCGTCGAGGTCGATGGCGCAGATGCGCGACAGCAGCGCGGGCGCCGCGGCCCCGGTCAGTCGCAGCACCACCCGGCCGTGGGTCACGTCGACGACCGTCGCCAGCTGCTCGTCATCCGCGGCCGCGGCCCGGAGGGCGCCGAGCACGTCGTCGCGGGCGGTCGGCGCCGCGAGCACCAGCCACTCGCCGGGTCCGAACCCGCAGGCGAGGGCGTGGCCGTCGATCCGTGCCGCACGGCCCATGCCCGGCAGGCGCGCGGCAAGGCCACCGTCCCGGTCGCTGCGCACGGCGATGCTGGCGAGCGCCGTGTGGTCGGCCAGGCGCAGGGCGGCGGTGCTGCGGCGGCCCGACACGCGCCAGCCGCCGTCGACACCGGCGGGCTCGGCCACCGCGATCGGGCTGCGCGCGACCGGGGCGGTGGCGGGCACGGCGCTGGGCGCCGGCGGGAAGGGTGGCGCTGCGCGCAGTCGCGTGCCCTCCGGGTCGACGTGGGCGAGTTGCGGTTGGACCCGCGCGCCGACGCGCCGACCGTCGGGCAGCTTGACGACCACCTCGGTGCCGGGCGCCGCGAGGTGGGGGGCCACGTAGCCCAGGCAGACCGATCTGCCCAGCGTCGGCGACATGCGGCTGGAGGTGACACGGCCGACGATCGTCGCGGCGCCCTGCACGATCTGGCTGGCCTCGGGCGGCACCACGGCACCGTCGGTCGGCTGCAGGCCGACCAGGTGGGAGTGGTCGCCGCGGGCCGCCTGCCAGGCGAGCTCGGGGCGGCCGGCGAAGTCGGGCTTGTCCAGCTTGACGGCCCACCCGAGGTCGGCGGCATAGGCCTGCGTCAGCCCGTCGGTGTCCTGCCCGACGATGGCATGGCCCTTCTCGAGCCGGAGGATCCGCTGCGCCTCGACCCCGAACGGCCGGACGCCGAGGTCCGCACCGGCGGCCAGCAGGCTGGTCCACACGTGCAGGCCGTGGCCGGAGGGCACGTGCACCTCGTAGCTGAGCTCACCGGTGAACCCGATGCGCCAGACGACGCAGTCGGCGACACCCGCGACCCGGCCGGTGCGCACCTTCAGGTACCCGAACGCCTCGGGATCCAGGTCGACGTCGTCGGTCAGCCGGGCGAGCAGCTCCCGGGACCGCGGCCCGGCGACGTTGATGCTGGCGTACGCGGTCGTGACCGGCGTCACGTGCACCCGCCACTCCGGGTGCTCGGTCTGCAGCCAGCTCTCGACCCACTCCCAGACCGCCAGAGCACCCGACGACGTGGTGGTCATCAGGTAGTGGTCGGTACCGAGGTGGCCGGTGACGCCGTCGTCGAGCACGACGCCGTCCTCGGCGCACATCACGCCGTAGCGGACCGAGCCCACCGGCAGCTTCGACCACCTGTTCACGTAGAGCTGGTTGAGCAGCAGCGGCACGTCGGGACCGCGCAGGTCGAGCTTGCCCAGCGGCGTCACGTCGATGACCCCGACGGCTGTGCGAACGGTGCGCGCCTCGGCCTGCGGGTCGCCGTAGTGGTCCGGGCGGATCCACGCGCCGGCGACGAGCGGCGTCGCGCCGTGGTCGACGTGCCAGTCGTGCAGCGGGCTGCGCCGCACCGGCTGGTGGATCCGCCCGGCCAGCGCGCCCAGGCTGACCGGCGCGTAGGGCGGCCGCCACACCGTCGTGCCGGTGGTGGCGATGTCGCTGCCGGTCGCGTCGGCGACGACCGCGACCGTGTTGACCGTCTCGAGCTTGCCCTGGACCGGACCCATGGTGGCCGTGGTGTAGCGCTTGGCCAGCTCGATCGAGTCGTATCCCTCCACCACCGCGCCGACGAGCTCCTTGGACGTCACGTCCTCGGAGAGGTCGACGAAGCCGTGCGTGGGGCCGCGGAACAGCGCGGGGTGCGGGTCGCGCGGCAGGGGGTCGACGGGCGCGGGCGCCGCGCCCGTGGCGCGCCGCGCAGCCTCGGTGCCCGTGGCACGCCCGTGCGCGACCAGCCGGTCGGTGGCGCCGTCGCCGGCGATGCCGCCGCAGGCGAGCACGTCGGGGGGCAGCTCGCCGGGCGCGAACCGCGCGGCCTCCGGGTCGTACACCGGCCGGGCGCCGGCCATGTTGAGCAGCGACGTCGGGGCGGTCCACCCGGTGGCCGTGACCAGCAGGTCGCACTCGACCGTGCGACCGTCGGCGCACTCGACGGCCGCCAGGCCACCGCGGCCCCGGGCCCGCACGATGCCCTCGCCGTGCCGCGCGTCGAGCACACGGCGCACGTCGACCCCGGCGCGGGCGAGGTCCTCGGCGGCGGCGTCGCCGTCGGGGTTCGCGGTCAACACGACCGCCGCGGTCCCCGGGCGGACGGCGTGGAGGGCGAGCAGGCGACGGGCCCCGGTCGACAGCATGACGCCCGGCAGGTCGTTGCCGGCGAACACCAGCGGCCGCTCGATCAGCCCGGCCGCCACGACCAGCGTGCCCGCGCGCACCTTCACCAGCCGCTCGGTGAGCCCCCCGCCCACCGGCTCGCCGGCGCCCGCCCTCGCCCGCACCGCCGGCAGGCTGCGCTGCAGGACCGAGACCCAGTTGCCGTCGTAGCGACCGGTCACCACCGCGTCGGTCATGACCTCGACGCCGGCCGCCGCCACCGCGGCGCGCAGCTCGGCGAGTGCGGCCCGCTCGGCCGCACCGCCCCA
>CAYVGE010000001.1:0-50482 GCA_964450395.1 uncultured Actinomycetota bacterium | reverse complement strand
TCGTTGCCGGAGGCACTGGCCTCGGTCACAGCACTCTTCGCCCAGGTGCGCAGGTGCCCGCCGAGCTCGTGCTCCTCCTCGGCCAGCAGGACGCGCGCGCCCTGCTCGGCCGCCGCCACCGCGGCCGCCATGCCGGCCGGCCCGCCGCCGGCGACCAGCACCTCGACGTGGGCGAAGCGGTGGTCGTACGTGGCGTCCGGCGGGGAGGTCGGCGCGACGCCGCCGGACGAGAAGCGGCGCAGCACCGCCTCGTAGGCCGGCCACAGCGGGCGTGGCGCCATGAACGTCTTGTAGTAGAAGCCCGAGGTCAGGAAGCGGGCCACCAGCTGGTTGACCGCCTTGACGTCCCACCGCAGCGACGGCCAGGCGTTCTGGGCGCGGACGACCATGCCGTCGCGCACCCGCCGGTGGGCACCTCGGACGTTGGGCTCCGCGCCCACCTGCACCATGCAGCCCGGCTCGTGGAACGACGCGGTCAGCAGACCGCGTGGGCGGTGGTACTTGAAGCTGCGCGAGAAGACCCGCACGCCGTCGGCGGCCAGCGCCGAGGCGATGGTGTCCCCAGGGTGACCGCGGTGGACGGCACCGTTCCACGTGAAGCGGACCTCGCGCGTGCGGTCGAGGACCTCGCCCGGCTGCGGCGGCAGCCGCATGGCGTCGTGGGCGACGCTCATGCCGGCCCTTCCGGCCTGCGGTCGTCTCCACCGGGGTGGGCGTTCGGACGCGAGACCGTGGATGGTCGGCGGGTGCGCGGTCCGGAGGCGGCACGACCACCCGCCACCTCCCGGACGCTGCGCACCTCGTTGGTCACGGTGTGGCGCTCGACCGCCAGGTAGCGGCGGCAGCCCGACCGGTGCAGCCACGTCTCGTCGACCCAGCCGGCCGGGTTGTCGCGCAGGTACAGGTAGCCGCGCCAGGCCTCCGGCTGTGCGGTGGCCGGGTCGGGCCGCGCGTGGCGCTCACCGACGTGGCGGAACTCGTCGACGTTGCGGGGGCCGCAGTTCGGGCAGTCCAGCCGGATCACGAGGGCTCCTGGTCAGTGGCCAACGGCGGCCGCGCCCTTCTCGCCGACCAGGCGCCCGTCGGTGAACCGGGCCAGGTCGAAGTCGGCGATCAGCTCGGGCGTCTTGCCGGTCGCGATCAGCTCGGCCATGGTCTCGCCCGACACCGGGCCGGCCTTGAAGCCGTAGGTGCCCCACCCGACGTCGACGAGGAACCCCTCGACCGGCGTGACCCCCATGATCGGTGAGAAGTCGGGGGTCATGTCGCACAGGCCGGCCCACTGCCGCAGCACCCGCAGCTGGGACAGCTGAGGCATCAGCTGGAGCACGTGCGCGGCCAGGCCCTCGGTGAAGTCCAGCGACCCGCGGGTCGAGTACGAGGTGAACGGGTCGACCGACGCGCCGAACACCAGCTCCCCGCGGTCGGTCTGGCTGATGTAGACGTGCAACGTGCCGGACACGACGACCGTCGGCAGGAACGGCCGGACGGGCTCGGTCACCGCCGCCTGCAGCGGGAACGTGCTGACCGGCAGGCGCACCCCGGCGAGGTCCGCCACCAACGTCGACCACCCGGCGGTGCAGTTGACCACGAGCGGTGCGCTGACGGCCCCGACGGTGGTGGTGACCCCGCGCACGCGGCCGTCGGCGACGGTGATGCCCGTGACCTCGGTCTGCTGGTGGATGCGCACGCCCAGCGCGTCGGCACCCCGTGCGTAGCCCCACACCACGGCGTCGTGGCGGATGACGCCACCCGGCGGGTGGTACAGCGCACCGAGGATCGGGTACCGGCGGTCCGCCGACACATCGAGCGGCGGCGCAAGCCGCTCGACCTCGGCCGGGTCGATGACCTCCGACTCGACGCCCTGCAGCTTGTTGACCTCGGCGCGCCAGCGCATCGTCCGCAGCGAGGCGTCGCTGTGCGCCAACGTCATGTGCCCCCGCTGGGAGAACATGACGTTGAAGTTCAGCTCGGACGCCAGGCGCTCGTACAGCCTGACCGAGCGGTCGTAGAACGCCACGCCCTCGGGGGTCAGGTAGTTCGAGCGGATGATCGCGGTGTTCCGACCGGACCCGCCGCCGCCGATGTAGCCCTTGTCGAGCACCACCACGTCGGTCACGCCGTGGTTCGCCGCCAGGTAGTAGGCGGTCGCCAGGCCGTGGACCCCACCACCGATGATCACGACGTCGGCGGTCGGGTGCAGGCTGTGGGACCGCCAGGCCGGAGGCCACGGCGAGCCGGTCAGCCCGCGTCGAGCGAGTCCGGCGACCGAGTAGCGGGTGCGCCTGCGCTGCATCAGGCGGCCAGCCTAGGGCACGGCGTTGCCACTACGCCACTGCCGTGTCGTGCTGGGCAACGAGCCCGGGTGGGTGCCCACATCCGAAGCCTAGGGGGTCCCGCCCGAGAGGTGGGCACCGCCTCCCCATCCGCCCCGTGCCGGCCGGACCTACGGTGCACATCACCACGGACCACCGGACACAGGAGCCGCCGTCATGATCTCCCCCCGCTACCTCGCAGAGCTCATCCGCAAGAGCCAGGAGCTCGAGGCCGCCCGCCTCCACCGGCGCCCCGCGCCGTCACGGCGCCACGACGCCTGACCACCCACCCGACCCGCGGCGATCCCCGTGGCCGCCGTGGGGTCGGCGTGCCCGGCCAACCCGAGGGGCAGTCTGGGCACGTGACCATCCCCACCACCCCCCTCGCACCGCTCGCGTTGTCGCGCGCCGCCGTCGACCGCGCAGCGCACCTGCGGACCGACGAGCGCTGGCTCGCCGACCGCTGGGACGACCCCTCCAGCAGGGTGCTGGTCGTCGACGACGGCGGCGCCGCCCGCGTCAGCGGTGACCCACCCGCCCTCGTGCTGGTGGAACCCGGCGACGCACCGGCAGTCAAGCCCGAGGAACGATGGTTCCTCGGGCTCGACGACGACGGCACCGCGCTGTTCGCGGTGGCGGGCGACCTCGCCGGCACGACCGCCACGCTGCGCCAGGTCGGGGCACTGCTCGGCGCCCGCGACGCGGGCCTGCTGACCACCGCGGTCGCCCTGGCGTCGTGGCATGCCGGACACCGCCACTGCCCGGCATGCGGGGCGCCGACCGACGTCGCCGAGGCCGGCGCCGTCCGGGTGTGCCCCGTCGACGGCTCGCTGCAGCACCCGCGCGTCGACCCGGCCGTCATCATGGCGGTGGTCGACGGCGACGACCGGCTGCTGCTGGGCCACCAGGCGCGCTGGCCCACCAACCGGTACTCGTGCCTGGCCGGGTTCGTCGAGCCCGGCGAGTCGCTGGAGCAGGCCGTGGCGCGCGAGGTGCTCGAGGAGACGGGCGTGGTGGTGGCGTCGTCGACCTACCTCGGCAGCCAGCCCTGGCCGTTCCCGCGCAGCCTGATGCTGGCGTTCCTCTCGCGAGCGGCCACGACCGCGATCTCCGAGGACCAGGTCGAGATCGTCGACGCCCGGTGGTTCGTCCGCGACGCCCTCGCCGCAGCCGTCGCGGCCGGTGAGGTGATCCTGCCTCCGCGGGTGTCGATCGCCCGCCGCCTGATCGAGCGCTGGTACGGCGGGCGGCTGGAGGACCCCGCGTCCGAGCGCTGGTGAGCCGGTCTGCGTAGCCGGCGACGCCGTGCGCGCCGTGCCCGGCCGCGCCGCACCACCGACCAGGTCACACCGTGGCGACGTAGATCTGCTTCATCGCATCGCCCGTGCGGGTGTGGGAGGCGACGTCGGTGAACCCGGCCTCGTGCAGCATCCGCGTCGCCAGCTGGTGCCCCCAGGCCGTGCCCAGCCCCAGTCCGCCCTCCGACAGCGAGACCGGCATGCAGTGCAGCAGCGACACGACGTAGACGAAGGGTCCCATCGGGTGCGCCAGGTTCTCCTCGAGGTTGCTCGAGGCCCGGATGTCGATGCACAGGTAGGCGCCGCCGGGTCGCAGGGCCTCGACGATGCCGGCCAGCAGCAGGTCGGGCCGCGCCTGGTCGTGGACGGCGTCGAAGGTCGTGACCAGGTCGAACGCGTCGGTCGCACCGAGGTCCGCCGCGTCGCGCCGGACGAACGTCACGTTGTCGAGCCCGGCGGCGCGCGCCGTCGCCCTGCCGGCCTCGAGCGCTTCCTCGGCGATGTCGACGCCGGTGAAGCGGCTGGCCGGGAACAGCCCGGCCATCACGCACAGGATGTGCCCCGACCCGCACCCGATGTCGGCGACGTCGATGCCCGCCCGGAGCCGGTCGACGATGCCCGGGACGTGGCCCAGCAGCTCCAGCACCAGGTCCTCGTCGTAGTCCTGTGCGGTGTCGTCCGCCGACACCCGGTAGAAGCCGCTGAAGGCGTCGTAGCCGACGCCACCGCCCTCGCGGACGCACTCGAGCACCTCCGACTCGACCTGCCCCAGCATCGGGACGAACTGCATCAGGCGAGCGACGTTGGCCGAGCCCGCCGCGGAGGTCAGCGACGCCGCGTGCTCGGGCGGCAGCCGCCAGCTCACGCGGTCCGGGTCGTAGGTGACCACGGCACCGACCGTCATCGCCCCGAGCCACTCCCGCACGTAGCGCTCGTCCGCACCCGCCTCTGCGGCGAGCTCGGCGCTCGTGCGGGATCGGCCGTCGCCGAGCGCGTCGAACAGCCCGGCACGGTGACCGATGCTGATGCCCAGCGCGAGCATGCCGTCGTTGAGCACACCGATCATGCGGCGGAAGAAGGCCTCGCGGGCATCGTCGTCGAGCGCTGCGGTCATGCGGTCCCTCCCACGTCGGCTGCGCTGCGCAGCATGCCACCGCCCGGCCGTCGCCGCGGCGGCGACGCTGGATGGCGGCGACCACACCGTGTAGCGTGACGGCCATGGAGACGGCGTTGCCCCGTGCGCAACAGCGGCTGCCGGCCGCCGCCAGGGTCGTCGTCGTCGGCGCGGGCGTCCACGGACTCTCGACGGCGTGGCACCTGGGCCGCCGGCTGCGGGCGGCGGGGGCCGGCTCCGGTGCCGACGTCGTGGTCGTCGACAAGGCCGGTGTGGGCGCCGGCGCGTCGGGCATCGCCTGTGGGGTCGTGCGCAACAACTACTCCCAACCGGCGATGCGCCGGCTGATGGCCCACTCGGTCGACGTGTGGGAGTCCGACCCCGAAGCCTTCGCCTACCACCCCGTCGGCTACCTGCAGATCTCGCACGAGGGGATGCACGACGATGTGGCGCGCATCCACGCCGAGCAGCAGGAGATCGGCTACCCGTCGACCTTCGTCGAGGGCGCCCACGACAGCGCCCGCTACCTGCGCGCCCTGTTCGCCGACTGGCGCGCCCGGGGCGTCACCAGCGTGCTGCACGAGAAGCGCGGCGGCCACGCCCACAACCGGGCCTCGCTCCTTGGCCTTGCGACCAAGGCACGGGCCGAGGGGGTGCGCATCGTGACCGGGCCGCGCGTGACCGGCTTCTCGATCGACGGCGGCGCGGTCACCGCCGTCCAGACCGACCACGGCGCGGTGCGCTGTGACCACGTGGTCGTGGCCGTCGGCCCGTGGGTGCGCGACGCGTGGGCGATGCTCGACCTGCCTCCGACCGTGACCGTCCGCGATGCCGACGGCGTCGACCACCACGACCTCGCGATGTGGACCTACTGGCTGCTGCAGGAGGGCACGCTCGACGTGGACCCCGGCATGCTGACCGACAACGACGGGCACCCCCCACCGGTGGTGCACGTCGACACCGACGCGCCGCTGCACGACGAGGACGGTGCGCTGGTCACCGACCAGCCGTGGGGCATCTACTACAAGCCCGACACCGCCGTCGGCGGGGTGCAGGGCGGCACGATGCCGGTCCGCGTCGAGGAACCGGCCGTGGAGGTGGCCGTCGACCCCTACGGCCCGGCCAGTCCGCACTTCGTGGTCGGCGACGACTTCGCCAGGATGTGGACCGCGGCGCTGGCGCACTGCCACGGGCGCTTCGCCGGCATGGCGGGCCGCTTCCGCCGCGAGCGGTCGGGCGGCATCGGCTGCTTCACGCCCGACAGCTTCCCGGTGTTCGACACGTTCCACGAGAACGCCTACGTCATCGCCGACTCGAACCACGGGTACAAGATGCTGGGCGTGGGCGACCTGGTCGCCGCAGAGGTCCTCGGCACACCCCAGGACCTGCTGGCACCCTTCCGCTTCGCGCGCTACGCGACCGGCGACCTGCACCCCACCAGCAGCTCACCGTTCCCCTGGAGCTGACCAGGGGCGCCACCGGTCTGCGCCCGTCCCCGGCGCGTGGCGCGCCGCTCAGCGGTGCTCGGGATTGGGGAAGTCGAACCGGCAGCCGGCGTCCCACTCGCTGCGCTGGTTGCCGTGGGCGGGGACGCCGCCGGCGTCACGGAGCATGCGGGCGGCGTGCAGCAGGTTCCACGTCATGAACGTGGTGTTGCGGTTCGTGAAGTCGTTCTCGGGTCCGCCGGAGCCCTCGTCCAGGTAGGACGGGCCCGGTCCGGCCGCTCCGATCCACCCGGCGTCGGCCTGCGGCGGGATCGTGTAGCCGAGGTGCTGCAGCGAGTAGAGGACCCCCATGGCACAGTGCTTGATCCCGTCCTCGTTGCCGGTGACCAGGCAGCCGGCGACCCTGCCGTAGTAGGCGTACTGCCCCACGTCGTTGAGCTCGCCCGAGCTGGCGTAGAGCCGCTCGATCACGCGGGTGCACACCGACGATTTCTCGCCGAGCCAGATGGGCGAGGTCAGCACGAGGATGTCGGCCGCCAGCACGCGCTCGAAGACGGCCGGCCAGGCGTCGCGCTCCCAGCCGTGTGCGGTCATGTCGGGCCAGACGCCCGTCGCGATGTCGTGGTCGACCGCGCGGAGCTGCTCGACCGCCACGCCGTGGGCCTCCATGATCGCGACCGAGCGGTCGATCAGGCCCTGGGTGTGCGACCGCTCGGGCGAGCGCTTGAGCGTGCAGTTGACGTACAGCGCCCGCAGGTCGTCGTAGCGGGCGGGGGCGTCGGCTGCGGTCATGTCGGCCTCCATGGCGGACGATCGGCCGCCAGGGGCCCCGGCGGCCCGCCGTCACGATGGCAGACCCCGCGGGCAGCCGCCAGGGGTGGTCGCCGGCGACCTAGGATCGCGGGGACCGACGGCGAGCGAAGGCGACACATGGGCACCCACGACGGCATGCACACCGGCAGCGGCACGCGCGCGGTCTGGGGCGGCGAGGGACCCGCCACGGGCGGCGGGCCGACGCAGGTGCCGGTCGTCCACGGCGTCGCGTTCGGCTACGACGGGGTCGACGACTGGCTCGACGTCGCCCTCGGCAACGCATCTGGGCACATCTACGGCCGCAACACCAACCCGACCGTGGCCGTGTTCGAGGAGAAGCTGCGCGTGCTCGAGGGCGCCGAGGCGGCGACGTCGTGCGCCACCGGCATGGCTGCCATCAGCGCCACGCTGCACGCGCTGCTGGGCCCCGGACGCCGCGTCGTCTCGGTCACCGATACCTACGGCGGCACCAGCAAGCTGTTCACCGAGTTCCTGCCCGCCTGGGACGTCGGCGTCGCGCTCGTCGACACCGGTGACACCGAGGGCATCGAGGCCGCACTCGCCGACGGCTGCGACCTGCTGTACCTGGAGACGCCGACCAACCCCACGCTGAAGGTCCTCGACCTGGAGCGGCTGGCGGCGGCCGGCCACGACGCGGGCGCCATCGTGGTCGTCGACAACACGTTCGCGACGCCGATCAACCAGCGGCCGCTGGCGCTGGGCGCCGACCTCGTCGTCCACTCTGCGACGAAGTTCCTGGGCGGCCACGCCGATGCGCTCGGCGGGATCGCCGCCGGCCGCGCCGACCTGGTCGCGCGGATCCACCACAACCGCGAGATCAACGGCGCCACCCTCGACCCGATGGCGGCGTACCTGCTGCTGCGCGGCATGAAGACGCTGCACCTGCGCATCGCCCGCCAGAACGCGAGCGCCAAGCGGGTCGCCGAGCACCTCGCGGTCCACCCCGCGGTGACGACGGTCAACTACCCGGGCCTGCCGTCCCACCCCGGCCACGAGGTGGCTGCGCGGCAGATGTCCGGCTTCGGCGGGGTGCTCAGCTTCGGCCTCGACGGCGACATGGCCGCGGTGAAGGAGTTCGTGCCGGCGCTGGACCACGCGCACGCAGCAGCCAACCTCGGCGCGGTCGAGACGATCGTCGGCCCGCCCGCCACCACCAGCCACGTGGAGTGCAGCGCCGAGGAACGCGCCGAGCTGGGCATCCCCGAGGGCCTGATCCGCTACTCCACCGGGATCGAAGACGTCGAGGACCTGCTGGCCGCGCTCGACCGCGCCCTGGACCGCCTGTGACCGCGCAGGCGCCGGTCGACACCAACGCCACCGCGGCACGCAGCCGCACGGACGGCGGGCACCACCCCACGGGCTGATCCTGCTGCGCGGCCGCCTCAGGCCATGGCGTCGCGGCGCGCCGGGAACATCGGCCCGTCGCCGTCGCCCGCGGGGACGCGGTCGACGCCGATCATCCGGTCGATCACCATGTTCTGGAACCGGTGCAGCGGCTCCTCGAACCGGTAGCACATCCGGCCGCCGGTGTAGGCCTCGACCGAGATGCCCTCCTGCACGCGCTCGACGATGGCGATGTCCTCGCGGTTCACGTGGTCCCAGAAGTCGGCCAGCTGCTCCAGCGCCTCCGAGGTCTCCGGCCGGTCCGCGCTGGTCGCCGGCAGGCCGATCGTCGACCGCTCGAGCGTGCGGTCGTGGCCCTGCGGCTCGAGCAGCAGCGTGAAGACGTGGTTGGGCAGCACCGCCAGGGCGGCGTTCGGCAGCACCCAGATGAAGCGGCCGCTGACCGCGTCGACCTCGTCGAGGCCCGCGACCGGCGCGAGCGCGCTCCACCCGGAGCGGTCGTCCCGGGTGATCGGCGACGTCGCCATGCCGGTGTACAGGCCCGCGCCCTGGAAGCGGTGGTGGTCCTCCATCCGCGAGACCTTGACCAGCTCGGGGTGGACCCAGGGCAGGTGGTAGTACTCCATGAAGTTCTCGGCGATCAGCTTCCAGTTGGCGGCGATGTCGTAGGTGCGCTCGGCCACCACCGACATCTCGTCGAGCCGGTAGCCCGCGAGGCGCTGGGGCAGGTCACCGAGCCAGCGGTGCAGCGGCATCGGCGACGGTTCGAGGCTGACGAACACCAGGTTCGCCCAGGACGCGACGTGCGCGGGCAGCAGGCCGTGGTCGGCCTTGTCGAACGCCCGCGCCCCGGACGTGTCGAAGATCGGCCGCTGATCCTCCGGGATGTCCGAGCCCTCGAACAGCGGGGCGCCCAGCAGCGTGCCGTCCAGCGCGTACGCCCAGCTGTGGTAGGGGCAGCGGAAGCGCTTCAGCTGGCACGTCCGCTCCACCACCAGCCGCGACCCGCGGTGCCGGCACACGTTGTGGAAGGCCCGCAACCCGCCCTCGCGGTCCCGCACCACGATGAGCGACTGGCCGGCCACCGAGACCGTCCGCACCGCGCCGGGACCCGGGACGTCGGTCGTGTGGGCGACCGCGACCCAGCCGGTCCCGAACAGCCGGCGCCGCTCGACCTCGAAGAACGCCGGCGAGCGGTACGCCTCGGGCAGCAGCGTGCTGGCGTACTCGACGGGCAGCCGCGTCTGGGCATACGTCTCCTCGCGGAGGAAGTCGTCGGGCGTGAACCCTCGATCGCGCATCTGCGCCTCCTTCGGCAACGCCGTTGCCCGGAGCGTAACGATGGCGCCGATCGCTGAAAAGGCTCGCCTCCAGGAGGTGGAGAGCGCGCGTCCACCACCTCGCGGTGGCATGCTGAGCAGCGTGCGACGCAGTGTCGCGGCGCAGGTGTTTCACATGACGCTCCGATGTCCGCGATGTGAGGTAGGTTCGTTGCACGATGAGCAACAACGGAGAGCCCAAGGCTGCCGTCCAGTCGGTCGACCGCGCACTGGCGATCCTGGAGATCCTGGAGCGCGAGGGGTGGATGGGGGTCACCGCGCTGGCGGCCGAGCTCGACATCCACAAGTCGACGGCGTTCCGCCTGCTCGCGACGCTGGAGCAGCGCGGCATGGTCGAGCAGCACCTCGAGACCCAGAAGTACCGGCTCGGCTTCGCGCTGGTCCGCCTCGCCGCCGCCGTGCGTGCCGGGCTCGACCTGACCCGCTCGGCGCGGCCCGTGTGCGAGTGGCTCAGCGAGCTGACCGGCGAGACGGTCAACCTGGCGGTCCTCGAGGGCGGTGAGGTCGTCAACATCGACCAGGTCAACCTGTCGTCATCAGTGCTCAGCGTCGACTGGCTCGGGCGGCGGACCGGCCTGCACGTGACCTCGACCGGCAAGGTCTTCCTCGCGTCGCTGCCCGACCGCGTGCGCGACGACGTCCTACGGTCCGGCCTGACGCGGATGACCGACCGCACGGTCACCGACCCCGACCGGCTGCGCACCGAGCTCGCCGAGATCCGTCGGCGCGGGTGGGGCAGCACGGAGGAGGAGCTCGAGCTCGGCCTCAACGCGGTCGCGGCGCCGGTCCACGGCGCCGACGGGTCGGTGCTGGCCGCGATCTGCGTATCGGGGCCCGTGTTCCGGCTGACGCACGATCGGCTCGCCGACGTCGGTCCGCTGGCCGCCGACGCGGCGCAGCAGATCTCCCGCCGCCTGGGGTCACCGGCGCCCGACGACGGGCTGGTCGACGCGCCGGCCTGACGGGTCGCACCCGCCGCGACGCGACGGGCTCACGCACCGCGGTAGCTGCCGAAGCTCCACAGGTTGCCCTCGAGGTCGCGCAGGGTGCACCCGGCACCACCGTACGGCTTGTCCTCCAGCGGCTGGACCACGTCGGCACCGGCGGCACGCGCGCGCTCGAACACCTCGGCGACCCGGTCGGTGACGACGTAGGCCGACCCGGTGCCGGTCGACCCCTGCGAGAACTCGCTGTCGTCGCGGTCGGTGCTGCCGAGCATGACGCCGCCGCCCTCGGGCCAGCGCAGCTCGGCGTGCGAGACGACGTCGGCCGGCGCGTCGGGGTACCTGCAGCGCTCCTCGAAGCCGAAGGCCTCGACGAGGAAGGTGATGGCGGCCGGCGCGTCGGCATACCGCAGCGCCGGCCAGACGGTCGGGGGGTGCTGGTGATCGCTCATGGCCGGCAGCATGCCGGAGACGTCACCCGCCGTCTTGCACGGATGGGAACCGCTCGCGCGCGAGCCAGACGGTCGGGGCGGCACCGACGAAGGCGTGCCAGTCGCGGATCAGGTGCGACTGGTCCGCGTAGCCGGCGGTGGCGGCGACGACGCCGACGGACGTCGCCGGCCCGGCCCTGAGCAGGGCAGCCGCCGCGTGGAACCGCACGATCCGGCCGACGGTCTTCGGCGGCAGCCCGAACTCACGGCGGAACTGCCCCGACAGGTGGCGCCGGCTCCAGCCCGCCTCGCGGGCCAGCTCCGCCACGCCCGCGCGGCCGCGCGTCGCCAGCAGCCGCCGCCACGCGAAGGCGAGCTCCGGCCGGATCGTTGGAGTGTCGCGCAGGGCGCGACACAGCACGGCCTCGACGGCGGCGAAGCGCCCCGGCCAGGTCGTCGCCGATGCGGCACGGTCGACGAGCTCCGTCAGGCGGCGGCCCAGCGCCGACCCCAGGGGCACCACAGCGTCGGCCACCTCGGCTGGCGGCACGCCCAGCAGCTGCCGACAGCCCTGCGGGGTCACCGACAGCTGGATCCCGTGCTGGGTCCCGTCGTGGTCGATGAAGATCGGGCCGGCGTGCAGGCCGCCGAGCAGGGCGCCCAGCCGCCGGGGCGGCCCGTCGGGACCGTGGCGCACCGTCATCGGCGCGTCCAGCGGGATCACGACCGTCAGATGCGGCGACGGCAGACCGACGTGCACGCCGGGCGCGTAGCCGGTCAGCCGGTAGCCGTGGCAGGCGGCGATGGCCGCGCGGAGCTCCGCGCACGGGTGGTGCTGCACGTACTCGGCGATCGGATCGGGCACACGGGCACGGTACCCCACACGACGTGGCGCTACAGGGCCGAACCGGCGCCCCGGGCCAGGTTGGCGAAGCGCGACTGGTGCCCCACGAACGACAGCTTGATGTCCTGCAGCGGTCCACCGCGGTGCTTGGCGACCATGAGCTCGGCCTCGCCCTTGGTGACCGCATCGCGGTCGTAGGCGTCGTCGCGGTAGATGAACGCGACGATGTCCGCGTCCTGCTCGATGCTGCCGGACTCGCGCAGGTCCGACAGCCGCGGCCGCTTGTCGCCGGGCCGGTCCTCCGGCTTCCGGGACAGCTGCGAGAGCGCGATCACCGGCGTCTCGAGCTCCTTGGCCAGCACCTTCAGGCCACGGCTGAGCTCACTGACCTCCTGGACCCGGTTGTCGACCCGGCGGTGGCTCTGCATCAGCTGGAGGTAGTCGATGATGATCAGGTCGAGCCCGTGGCGCTGCTTGAGCCGCCGGCACTTCGACCGGATCTCCATCAGGTTGATGCCCGCGGTGTCGTCGATGTAGAAGTTCGCCTCGCCCAGGCGCCCCATCGCCTGGGACAGCTTCGGCCAGTCGTCGTCGCGCAGCCGTCCGGTGCGCAGGCGGTCGTTGTCGATGCGGCTCTGCGACGCGAGCACCCGCTCGATCAGCTCCATCTGTGACATCTCGAGCGAGAACATCACCACCGGACGGCGCAGGTCGACCGCGACGTGGGTCGCGATGTTGGTCACCAGCGTCGACTTGCCCAGGCCGGGACGGGCGGCCAGGATGATCAGCTGGCCCGCCTGCAGGCCACTGGTCAGCCGGTCAAGGTCGATGAAGCCGGTCGGCAGGCCGGTGACCGCCTGCTTGTTCTCGTAGCGCTTCTCGATCAGCTCGAAGCTCTGCGACAGCAGGTCGCGCATGGGCGACAGCTCGCGGCCGTAGCTGCGCTGGGCGACCTGGAAGATCGTCGCCTCGGCGTGGTCGACGGCGTCGTCGGCCTCGACACCGGGGTCGTAGCCCACCTTCGTGATGTCGGTGCCGGCGTCGATCAGCCGCCGACGCAGCGCGTGCTCTGCGACGATCTTCGCGTAGTACCCCGCGTTGGCCGCGGTGGGCACCTGCGAGATCAGGTCGGTGATGGCCACCAGCCCGCCGACGCTGTCGAGCGTGCCGCGCCGCTGCAGCTCGTCGGCCAGGGTGACCGAGTCGACCGGCTCGCCCCGGTCGTACAGGTCGCGGATCGCCTCGAACATCGTGCGGTGGGCGCCGCGGTAGAACTCCTCGGGGCCGACGAACTCGACCACCTCGGCGATGGCGTTCTTGCTCAGCAGCATGCTGCCGAGCACGCTGACCTCCGCGTCGAGGTTGTGCGGCGGGACCCGGTCGTACCCCGCGGGCGCCTGGCTGGAGAACTGCACGTCGGTAGCCACGTCGCGAGCCTAGCGGAGTCCACCGCCGGGCCGGGCGGTCCTCCGGCCACGACGTCGACGCGCGCGGTCAGCGTCGCAGCCGGGTGTGCGGAGACGCCGAACCGGCCGGCGGGCGCCGGCCGGTCGTGGGGTCACGGGATCAGCCCCGGGCGACGATGACGCGCAGGTCCGCCACCGTCTCGCGGTAGACCCGCACGGGCACGGTGTGCTCGCCGAGCTCCTTGAGCGGCTTGTCCAGCACGATCTTGCGCCGGTCGAGCTTGACGCCCAACTGGTCGCCGACCGCCCGGGCGATCGCGGTGGTGCCGATCGAGCCGTACAGCGTGCCGTCCTCGCCCGCGTTGGCGGTGACGGTCACGGGTCGGCGCTCGAGCTCGGCCCTGCGGTCGGCGGCGTCGGCCTGGTTGCGGGCCTCACGCTTGTGGCGGGCGCGGCTGATCGCCTCGGCGTCGGCGAGTGCCCCCTTGGTGACGCGCATGGCCAGGCCGCGCGGCATCAGGAAGTTGTTGCCATAGCCGTCGGCGACGTCGACGATCTCACCGGCGTCACCCAGGTTGGCGACGTCCTGCTTGAGTATGAGCTTCATCGCGTCGTGTAGGGCAGCAGCGCCATCTCGCGGGCGTTCTTGATCGCCTGTGCCAGCATGCGCTGGTACTGCGGTCGCGTGCCCGTCACCCGCGCCGACCGGATCTTGCCGCGCTCGCTCATGAACCGCTGGAGCAGCTCGACGTCCTTGTAGTCGATGTAGGTGATCTTGTTCACGGTGAAGTAGCAGGACTTGCGCTTGGCCGGTCCCTGCGGTCCGCCTCGTCTGGGCATCAGAACGGCACATCCTCTGGTTCGGGAGCACTTGCGGGGGGCGGCGAGCCCCATGACGTGTCCGACCCGCCCCCGCCCCCGCCGCCGCCACCGCGGGGGTTGCGCTCGACCTTCGCCGTCGCCCAGCGCAGGCTCGGGCAGATCTCGTCCGCCTCGATCTCGGTGACCCAGCGGGTCTGGCCCTCGCGGTCCTCGTACGAGCGCGACCGCAGCCGGCCGGTGACCACGACGCGCGCGCCCTTGGTCAGCGAGCTGGCGACGTTCTCGGCCTGGTCGCGCCAGACGTTGCACGTGAAGAAGCCGTCGAGGCGCTCGTCCCACTGGTTGGTCTCGCGGTTGCGGAACCGCTGGTTGACCGCGACCCGCACGCTGGTGACGGCCACGCCGTTGGGTGTGAACCGCAGCTCCGGGTCGTCAGCGAGGTTTCCGGTGATGGTGATGACGTTGTCGGTGGCCACGAGCTGTCCTTTCTCCGCCGAGCAGGTGCCGGGCGTTGCCGGCGGGTGCTAAGGGTGCCGCACCCGTGCCGCGGGCTGGACCACCTTGTGACGGACGACCTCGTCGGCCAGCCGCAGCTGGCGCTCGAGCTCGGGCAGCCGTGCACCGTCGAGCTGGAAGTCGATCACCGTGTAGTAGCCCTCGCGCTGGTGCTCGATCTCATAGGCGAACTCGCGCTTGCCCCAGTGGTCGGTTCGGTCGACCGTGCCGCCGAGCTGACCGATGAGGTTGGTGAAGCGTTCGACGTTGGTCGCCACGGCATCCTCGGGGAGGGCGCCGCGCGTGATGATCATGAGCTCGTACGTGCGCAAGGTGATGGTCCGATCCTGTGGACTGGGCGGCCCCCGTGGCCTCGTTGAACGTGGCCGTCCGGGAGCAGGTGGACGTTCAACCGAGCACGGTAGCACCCTGCGACGTCCGGCGCAGACGTCGACGCCGCGGCTTCGCACCCTAGCGCACAGCCACCCGTCGGCGGGCCGGTTGTGGACGACCGCGGCGTCAGCCGTCGGGGAACTGGACGCTGTTGGCGATCGTGTCGAACTCGCGCTCGTCGTAGTCCTCGTCGGTCGCCGTGACCGACAGCAGGACGCCGGTGCCGCCCGGCCCCAGCGTCACCACGTCGACGCCGCGGCCGCTGACACCGGCGGACGGGTCGCCGTAGGTGTAGTCGATCCGCCGGCCGTCGCCGTTGAAGACGGTGACGGCGCGATCACCGCCGATCTCCTCGTAGCCCGGCAGCTGCTCGACCCGCGCGGTGCGCTGCTCGCCCAGCAGCGCCGACACGTCGCTGCTGGTGACGGTGCGGGCGACGCCGAACACCAGCTCCTCACCCGGGCCGTGGGCCTCGAGGTCGAAGTCGCCGGCGCGCTCGCCGGCCCGCACGAGCGTCCAGTCGACCGGGATCACGAGGTCCGCGGGCCCCAGCTCGACGGACTGGTAGCCCTCGGGTGTCGAGGACGCGTCGTCAGAGCACGCCGACAGCACCATCGTCGCCGAGACGAGCGCCGCCGCCAGCCGCATCCACCGCATGGCCGTCACCGTAGCGCCCCGTCGGGCGCGCGGGCTCCAGCGTGGTGGGCGACCCGTGGTGTGCACGGCGGCCGGCGTCAGCCGTCGGTCGTCGCGACCCGCAGGTCGAGCACGCGCTCGTGCTCGACGATGTGGTCGCGCGGCGGCGGGAAGCGGCTGACCCCGCCCGTCGGCGTGAACCCGAGCCGGCCGTAGAGCCCGACCGCGCGGCGGTTGTCGTCGGCGACGTCGAGGCGGATCCGCGGGTACCCGCCGGCCCGCGCCCACTCGACGACCGTCAGGATCAGGCGGTCGGCCAGCCCGCTGCCGCGCACCTCCGGTGCGACCCACACAGAGTAGAGCCCGGCGTCGCCCGGACGGGCGTGGTGTGGCGCGCCGATCGCGAGCCCGACGTCCCGGCCGTCGCGGACGGCCAGGAACGTCGCGGCGTCCGGGCGGGCCAGGCGCCGGCGCCAGACGCTGACCGCCAGCCGCGCCTCACCCTCGGTCGTCGACCAGAACGCATCGGGGGCGTCCCGCAGCGCCCGGAGGCGCACGCCCCGTGCCCGCGACCAGTCGTCGACGTCGATGCGTTCGATGCGGTCGGCCACCGCGTGGGGACCTCAGCGGGCGACCGGCGCCACGACCGCGTCGACCCACCGGTCCGCCAGCGCGCGGCCCATGCGGGCGTGCTCGGCGTCGTGCCGCTCGGCCAGGGCGATGAGGTCGCGCGGCTCCCACCCGTGGCGCCGCAGGTAGGCGCCCGGCTGGTCGGCGTTGGCGTAGCGGGCGACCCGCGCGGCGTCCATCTCGGGGTGGAACTGGACCCCGTACACCCGTGCCCCGGCACGCAGCGCGTGCACGGGGGCCCGGTCACTGGTGGCCAGCACGACGACGCCCGGGCCGGCCGCGATGAAGTCCCGGTGGGCGTTGAAGGTCTCGAAGCCGTCCTCGAACGCCCCCATGACCGAATCCTCGCGCCCGGCGGCGGTCAGGCGGACCGACGCGAAGCCGATCTCGGGGACCTCGTGGCGCACCGACCCGCCGGTGACCTCGGCCAGGAGCTGCGCGCCCAGGCAGATGCCGAGCGTCGGCGTGTCGCGCAACACGCACCGGGCCAACAGGTCGCTCTCGCGCTGGAGGAACGGGTGGGCGCCCTTCTCGTCGGTGCACATCTGGCCGCCCATGACGATCAGCGCCTCGGGCGGCTCGTCGGGGACCGCGTCGCCCGCATAGGTGTGCCGGACGTCGAGCTCGAGACCCCGCGCCTCCAGCTGCTCGCCGACGACACCGGGGCCTCCCCACGGGCCGTGCTGGAGCACCACGACCCTCATGCCCGACCTCCCGACGTGGCGACCGGCACCTCGGCGTCCAGCGCGTCGAGCGCCTCGTCCGGCGTCGTCGCGTAGGTCAGCAGCTGGTCCATGGGCTGGTGCAGCATGCCCAGCTCACCCATGTGCGCCAGCAGGGCCCGCAGCGGCTCCCAGAACCCGTCCGCGTCGAGCACGACGATCGGGCGGTCGTGGTAGCCGAGCTGGCGCAGCGACAGCATCTCGATCAGCTCCTCGAGCGTGCCGATGCCGCCCGGCAGGATGAGGAAGGCGTCGCTGCGCTCGTCCATCAGCTGCTTGCGCTCACGCATCGTGCGCGTGCGGATCAGCTCGGTCACGTCGCGCAGGGCGAGCTCGCGGTCGACCAGCTTGTCGGGGATCACACCCGTCACGTGGGCGCCACCCTCCAGCGCCGCCCGTGCGGTGACACCCATCAGGCCCACCGCGCCACCGCCGTAGACCAGGTCCCAGCCCCGGACGGCCAGGCCCACGCCGACGTCGGCGGCGAGCCGGCGCAGCCCGTTCGACACGGCCTCGCTGGACGAGCAGTACACGCAGACCGCCCGTGCGGCGCTCGTGGATGTGGCGTTCATCGGATCGATGCTAGCCACCGCCGGGCAGCGCGTGGGCGAGCAGCGGCTCGACCGCGGCGGGATCCAGGCGCACCTCGCCGGTCGCGACCCACCACAGGCGGGCCACGACGTCGGCCTCGGGCGGCAGGCGTCGCAGCTGCGCCAGCCAGCGCCGTGCGTCGTCGGCGTGCCCGTCGCACCAGGCACGCTCGCCGATCTCCGCGGCGCACCGCCGTCCCAGCCCCGCCCACCGCGTCGGGCCGCAGGTGGCGACCAGCCGCGGCTCGGCTCCGCAGCGGTCGCACTCGCCGGCCTCGACCGCGCGGGGCCCGACCTCGACGTCGTCGAGCCATGGGTACCGTGCGGCCAGCGCGACCCGCAGCTCACGACGGCGGGCGGCGTCGAGCGGGGTCACACCGAGGTCGGCGGCTCGTCGGTCAGCACCTGCGGATCCGGGCACACCCCGCGGCGCTGCAGCTCGCCGAGCAGCGTCCGCATCGCCTCGAGCAGGGCGTCCTGCTGCTCGGGCGACAGCGCCTGCAGCAGCTCGGCGGCCGCCTCGACGTGCTCGTGCCCGGCGTCGCCGCACGCCTCCTCGCCCGCGTCGGTCAGCCTGATCAGCGTCGCCCGGCGGTCCTTGGGATGTCGGCAGCGCTCGACCAGGCCCTCGGACTCCATGTGGTCGACCAGGACGGTCACGTAGCGCGGGGTGATGCCCAGGTCGTTGCTGAGCCCGCTCATGATCTGCGGGCCCTTGCACTGCAGCAGGTGCAGCGCCCGCGCGTGGGTGTAGCCGATCTCCCGCTCCGACAGGCGCGTCTTGGTCCAGCGCTTGTAGGCGGGCCCGAACGCGGCGAACACGTGCGCGAGCGCCACGTCGCGGTCCGAACCACCGGAACCCTGAGAAGGTGTAGACATTCGGGTATCACCACGGTACTGTCGGCTGCGGCAATACTACACAAGTTCGGCTATCTGGGAATTCTGGTTCCGGCGGTTGCGTTGGACACGGCAAACGGTTGGGACAGTGAGGAGCAGGGAGCGCACATGGCGATGCAAGCCGCCGACCGCTACTTCGACGAGCTGGGCAGGCGTGGCCTGCTCACGGCGGACGACGAGCAGCGGTTGGCCAAGCAGATCGAGGCCGGGCGGGACGCCGCGGCACTGCTTGCGCACGCCGACGACGAGGACCGCGCCGCACTCGAGCGCGACGTGGCCGCCGGGCAGCAGGCCTTCCAGACGTTCGTGGAGGCCAACCTGCGGCTGGTCGTGAGCATCGCGACGCAGTTCCTGTCGCGGACGAGCCTGGACCTGGACGAGCTGATCCAGGAGGGCAACCTCGGACTGATCCGCGCCGTCGAGAAGTTCGACTGGCGCCGGGGCGGCAAGTTCTCGACGTACGCCACCTGGTGGATCCGCCAGGCGGTCCAGCGCGGCATCGCCCGTGCGGACCGCACGATCCGGCTGCCGGCCGGCGTGCACCAGGAGCTGGGCAAGGTCAGGGCCGCGACCGCGCGACTGCGCGACGAGACGGGCGAGGAGCCCTCGCTCGAGGCCGTGGCCGAGGCCACCCGGCTGACCCCCGACAGGGTGGTGCGTGCGCGCGAGGCGGACCACCGCGTCGACTCGCTGCACAAGCCGCTGTCGGACGATCCCGATGCGTCGCTGCGCGAGGACCTGTGGGCAGTCGCCGACGACGAGCCCGACGAGGAGGTCGCCCAGCGGCTGCTCATCGAGGAGATGATGCAGGCCACGCAGTCGACGCTGGACGAACGCAGCCAATACATCCTGCGGCGCCGGTACGGCTTCGACGGTGGCACTGGCGCGTCGCTGCGCCAGATCGGCGACGAGCTGGGCCTGTCCCGCGAGCGCGTCCGCCGCATCGAGCTCGAGGCGCTGGCGACCCTGCGCGACGAGGTCGCCCTGGCGGCCTGACCACGCACGGTCCCCCGCACCACCAACGCCCCCGCCATCCCCGGCGGGGGCGTCGTCGCGTCAAGACCGGGTCGTCGGAATCGTCCTTACTCCCCGGCGGGGCGCACCGGTAGCATCCCGAACCAATGGACCGCCGGGGAACGGTCGTCATCAACAGGCGCGGTAGGGGGCATCGGGCGTGCAGCAGCCGACGCCCTGCTCGGCCTCGGCCATCATGTCGCCGGTGTCGACCGCAAGGAGTCGGTGCGCGACCCGCCCGACGGCCACGCGGGCGACGCCTAAATGGGCGTCTCGGAGCCGGGCGCGGGACTGACCATCGACCGTGGAGGGCGCATGCGGATCCTGATCGACACCGACGTCGACGTGCCCATGACCGACGGCGCCGTGCTGCGCGCCGACGTCTACCGCCCTGACGTGCGCACCCCACTGCCGGTGCTCGTGCAACGGCTGCCGTACGACAAGCAGGACATGGGCTCGGTCCTCTACGCGATCGACGTGCTGCGCGCCGCCCGGTCGGGCTACGCGGTGGTCGTGCAGGACACCCGCGGGCGCAACGCGTCGGCCGGCCGCTTCGACCCGTTCCACGACGAGCCGGGTGACGGCGCCGACACCATCGCCTGGGCGGCCGGGCGGCCGTGGTCCGACGGCCGGGTCGGCATGGTGGGCGGTTCCTACGTCGGCGCGACGCAGTGGCTGGCCGCCGGCACCGCGCCACCAGCACTGCGCGCGATCTCGCCGTACCTGTCGACGGCCGACCACCACGAGGGTTGGACGTACCAGGGCGGGGCCTTCTGCCTGGGCTTCGCGCTGCGGTGGGCGTTCGCCTCGCTGGCGCTGGGCGAGGTCGACCGCCGGGTCGCCGCCGGCGAGGCCACGCCCGACGAGCTGCTGGCGTTCGCGGTGGAGGCCCACGGCTCGGATGCGCTGTACGACCGGCTCCCGCTGACCGACGTGCCCGAGCTCAGCGACCTCGCGCCGTACTACCTCGAGTGGCTGTCGCACCCCGCCTACGACGACTTCTGGCGGCCGCTGGCGGCGCGGGAGCGCTCGGCGGCCATCGCCGTGCCCGCACACAACGTGGGCGGGTGGTACGACGTGTTCATCGGCGGCACGCTCGCCACCTTCCGGCACATGCGGACCACGGCCGGGTCGCCGCGGGCCCGCTCGCTGCAGCGGCTGGTCGTGGGCCCGTGGTCCCACGACGTGCACGGCGGGCGCTTCGTCGACCGCGACTACGGCCCGTTCGCCGGCATCGACGAGCTCGACCTGACGGGCCTGCAGCTGCGGTGGTTCGACCACGTGCTGCGCGGACTCGACAACGGAGCTGACCGCGACCCCTCCGTGCGGCTGTTCGTCATGGGCGACGACGTCTGGCGGGACGCCGACGACTGGCCGCTGCCGGGGACGGTCTGGACCGACTGGCACCTGCACTCCGGCGGGCTCGCCAACACCGCGGACGGTGACGGCGTGCTGGACGTCGCGGCGCCGGGCCACGAACCCGCCGACACGTTCCGGTACGACCCGCGCGACCCGGTGCCCACCGTGGGCGGTGCGACCTACCTCCCGGGCGGCACGGTCGGCGCCAATGCCGGACCCCGCGACCGCCGTGGGGTGGAGCGCCGTGCCGACGTGCTGTGCTACACCACCCCGCCGTTCGAGCGCCCCGTCGAGGTGATCGGCCCGGTGACGCTGACGCTGTTCGTGTCGACGTCGGTGGTCGACACCGACGTCACCGGCGCCCTGGTCGACGTGCACCCCGACGGCCGCGCGGAGCTGCTGACCGACGGCATCCTGCGCGCGCGCTGGCGGTCGTCACGCTCCGAGCCCGAGCTGCTGACGCCCGGTGAGGTGGTCGAGCTGCGCGTCGACCTGTGCGCGACCGCCAACGTGTTCGGGGTGGGCCACCGCATCCGGCTGGAGGTGTCGAGCAGCAACTTCCCGCGCTTCGACCGCAACACCAACACCGGCGGCGTCATCGCCGCCGAGCGGTGGGACGACCTGGTCACCGCGGTGACCTCGGTGCACCACAGCCGCGACCACCCGTCCCGGCTGACGCTGCCGGTCATCGCGCGCGACTGAGGATGGACTGACGCGTCGGCGCCGCGTCCACGGCCACCGGCACCTACAGGTCGCGCAGCACCCACCCCGCGTGGGCCAGGTCGCGGACCCGGCGGTCGCGCGCAGGTGCGCGACGCGCTGCTGCGCGTGACGCCGGCGGTGGCCATGCGCCGGCAGGCCCGGCAGGTCGTGGCGCCGGGCGTCGGGGCGGTCACCGGCACCTGGCGCCGCCACGATGGCGGTCCGTACCGGACGGTCACCCGTCGGCGTCGTGCCGTGCGCGGCGGTGATCGGCCAGTGCGGTCAGGCGCTGGCCTGCGACGATGTCGAGCGGTTCCTCCTGGGCGGCCAGCCGCCACTGCAGCGTGGCGCGGTGCAGTGGCTGCCGGGACGCGAGCAGCAGCACGTTGCCGGACTCCTCCAGCCGGGCCGTCGACGGTGCCGCGACCGCCAGCACGTTCGGCAGCGCGGTGCGGACGGTCGCGGCGTGGGCGCCGAGGACCGACCACGGCGGGCGGTCGATGACGTTGAGCACGTAGGTCCCGCGGCGGCGCAGCAGGCGCGCGACGGCGGTCACGAACTCCGCCGTCGCCAGGTGGCGCGGCGTGGACCGGCCGACGAAGGCGTCGCCGACGACCAGATCCGCCGACGCCGCGGGGCGGTGCTCCACCACGGCGCGGGCGTCGGCCCGGACGATGTCGATGCCCGGGTGCGGCGCCAGGGCCAGCCGTCGCCGCGCGACGGCGATCACCGCCTCGGAGGCCTCGACGACCACCTGCCGGAGCTCCGGCCGCCGAGCCGCGAGCGCCCGCGGCAGCGCGAAGGCGCCGCCGCCGAGGTGCACGAGGTCGGCCGGGCCGGCCGGCAGGACCGCCTCGACGACGGCCCGCAGCTCGGCGAGGTAGGTGAGCTCCAGCGACGTCGGGTCGTCGAGGTCGACGGCGCCGTACAGCTCACCGTCGACCGACAGGATCCGCACCGACGGGCGCCAGGACAGCTCGCGGACCTCGATGCGGCCGAGCACCTCGTCGATCACCGGCGCCCCGTCGGGGTCGTCCTGGCTCATGACGCCACTGTCGCACCCCGCACGCGGCCGCGGTGACCAGCGCGCAGGTACAGCGGCGCGGCGGCCGCCAGCACCACCGCGCCGGCGAGCATGGCGGTCGGCACGCTGGTGGCATCGGCGAGCCACCGAGCGCGATGCCGCCCACGGCGCCGCCGGTGAGGACAGCCATCGAGTTGACCGACAGCACGGTGGCGCGGTGCTCCTCATTGGCCTCGGTGTGCAGCAGCCCGGCGTGCACGGGGTTCGCGGCGCCGTGGGCGCCGTAGGTCGCGAGGTAGGCGACGATCACACCCACCGTGCCGGCCGCCAGCGCCAGCGGATGGGCCAATGCGCGCGTTTCCCCTTCGGACAGGGATCACGACGATTACCGATCTGGTATGAAATGCTGCAGCGGAGGCGCCGCACGACGGGGGCCGGCGTCGAGGCCATCGCAGGAGGGGGAGCAATGGGCGGGACTCGTCGGCGTGCCGTTCGGCCGAGGTCCGGCGGGTGAGCGCCCCGACCCTCGACCACGGCGCCGAGCGCAGGACCGCCCGCCCACGCCTCGGCGCGAGCCGTCGCCGCATCCACGTGCCCGCCGTGCTCGGCGGGACGCTGCTGATCGTCGGCTGCGCCCTCGCGTTCGGCCTCGTCGCCGACGGCCTGTCCGAGCGACAGGCGGTGCTCGTGCTGGCCCGACCGGTCGACCGTGGGACGGTGCTCACCGACGCCGACATCGCGGTGGCGCAGGTGGCCGCCGATGCGGGGGTGCAGGTCACCCCGCAGGCCGCCCGTGACCGGCTCGTCGGTCGGACGCTGCTGACGCCCCTGCCGGCCGGGGCCGTGCTGACGCCCGAGCTGGTCGGCCCGTCGGCGGTCGACCTCGGAGAAGGGACGCGCACCGTCGGCCTCGCCCTGGAGGCCGGGGGGTACCCGACGTCATCGCTCGCGCCGGGCGACCTCGTGGGCGTCGTCGCCACCGAGGGCGGCGGCACCATGCTGGACGACCGGGCCACGGTCCTGGCGGTCGAGCCGGTCATCGAGGGCGCCGCCACGCTGCTCGTCACGGTCGTCGTGCGCGCTGACGCCGCGACCGCGGTCTCCGCCGCGGCCGCCCGTGACGGGGTGCGCCTGGTGCTGCGGGGGGACCGGACGTGACCGCGGTCGCGATCGGCTCGGTCAAGGGCGCGCCGGGCGTGACGACCACCGCCCTGGCGATGGTCGCGGTCTGGCCCGCCGCCCAGTCGCTGCTCGTCGTCGAGTGCGACCCCGACGGCGGCGTGCTCGCCGCCCGCCGCGAGCTGGGCTTCGAGCCCGGACTGGTGACGCTGGCGGCCGGGCTGCTCCGCGGATCGACGACGGTCGCCGACCACACCCAGCAGCTCAGCGACAGCGTGCGGGTCATCGCCGCCCCGACGACCGCCGAGCAGGTGCACCTGTCGCTCGGCGCCGCCGCGCACGGCATGTGGGAGGCGCTGACCAGCGACGGGGCGGACGTGCTCCTCGACTGCGGCCGGCTCACGGCCGCGTCACCGGCCGCGGACCTGGCGCGCATGGCCGACCACGTGCTGCTGCTCGCCCGCCCGACGGTCGAGGACGTCGCGCTCCTGCGCGACCGGCTGCCCTCCCTGCGCCGTGGCGGCCTGGACCCGCGGGTGCTGCTGCTCGACGACGGGCTCTACCGCACCGACGAGGTGGCCGAGGCGATCGGCGCACCGGTCCTGGCACGGCTGCCGATCGACAACCGCACGGCCGACGCGCTGAACGGCGTGACCGCGAGGCCGCCGGTGGCCCGCTCGCGGCTGCTCCGCAGCGTGCGCCAGGTCGTCGACGAGCTCGTGCACGCCGGGCGGGTCGTCAACAGCAACGCGCCGGCCCCCGGGCAGGCGCCGTGAGCGACGACGGCGTCACCGCGCTCATCCGGCGGCTCACGCGCGAGGTCGCCGATGAGCTGTCGGACCACGCCGCCGCCCGGTCGGAGCCGCTGACCCGCGACGACGAGCGCTCCTACGCCCACGTGCTCATCAACGCCGCGCTCGAACGTGAAGCGCGGGCCCGGCTGCGCGACAGCCTCCACCCCCACGACACGGCGACCGAGCTGCTGGTCGCCCGCGCCGTCCACGACCGGCTGTTCGGCCTCGGACGCCTGCAGCGGTTCCTGTACGACGACGAGATCAGCGACGTCGCGGTCAACGGCTGTGACCGCGTGTTCGTCACCTACCGCGACGGGCGCAGGGAACGCGGCGCACCGGTCGCCGACTCCGATGCCGAGCTGATCGAGCTGGTCCGGCTCGCGGCGGCGCGCATGGGCCGGACCGAGCGCCGGTTCGACGCCGCGGAGCCCGAGCTCACCATGCAGCTGCCGGACGGGTCCCGACTGCACGCGATCCGCGATGTCTCGGGCCGGCCCTGCATCAGCATCCGCCGGCACCGCTTCGCGCTGTCGTACCTCGACGAGCTGGTCGACCGGTCCATGCTCAGCGGCCACCTGGCCGACTTCCTGCGGACCGCCGTGCGGGCGCGCAAGAACCTCATCGTGTCAGGATCGACGGGGGCCGGCAAGACCACCCTGCTGCGTGCCCTGATCAACGAGGTCACCGGCGACGAGCGGTTGGTCACGATCGAGGACAGCCTCGAGCTCGGCATCGACCGCTTCGCCTCGGGGCACCCGGACGTCGTCACGCTGGAGGCCCGCCAGCCCAACATCGAGGGCCGCGGGGGCATCGAGCTCGACCAGCTCGTGCGCATGGGCCTGCGGATGAACCCCGACCGCGTGCTCGTCGGCGAGGTCAGGGGACCGGAGCTGATCCCCATGCTGCTCGCCATGACGCAGGGCCGCGACGGCTCGATGTGCACCATCCATGCCGCCAGCGCCCGCCACGTGTTCGACCGCGCGCTGATGTACGGGCTGCTGCCGCCCTACGCCCTGCCCGTCGAGGCCAGCGCCCACCTGTTCGCCAGCGCCGTCGACTTCGTCGTGCACGTCGCCGACGACCGGGTCGGGACGGATGCACCACCGCGACGGCGGGTCCACACGGTCCTCGAGGTCGTGGGTGCGGAGGGCCAGACGATCGCCGCCAACGAGGTGTTCAGGTCGGACGACGACGCCCAGGCGCACCCGGTTCCCGGCCTGCCGCTGCGCCAGACCACGCGCGCCGACCTCGCCCGGGCAGGCCTGCGGGCGGACGCCCTGACCGAGGCAGCACGGTGACGGGCGCGGCGGCGCTGCTGGGAGCCGGCGCGGGCCTGGGCGTCGTGGTCGCCCTGCTCGGCCTGCGCGGCGCGGTACCAGTCCCGACCTCGGGCTCGCGGCGCCGGCACCGGCGGGCCGTGGTCCTGCCGGTCGCCGTCGCCCTCGTCGTGCTCGTCGTGACCGGTTGGCCGGTGCTTGCGGGACTCGCCGCCGTCGCCGTGGTGGCCCTGCCACGACTGCTGTCGGGCGCCCGGCGCCGCACCGCCGCCCGCCGCAGCGAGGCCGTCGCCCAGTGGATCGAGATGCTGCGCGACACGATGGCCGGTGCCGCAGGCCTCGAGGAGGCGGTGATCGTCTCGGCCCGGCGCCCGCCACCACCGATCGCGGCCGAGGTCACCCGGCTCGCCACCCGCCTGGAGCACCGCGCGCTCGCGCCCGCCCTCGAGGCGTTCGCCCGCGAGGTCGACGACCCGACCGCCGATCTGCTGGCTGCGGCGCTGATCACCGCGGCGACCAGCGAGACCCGCGACCTCGGTCGCCTGCTCGCAGCGCTCGTCGAGGCGACACGCGCGCAGGCGGCGATGCGCGCCAGCGTCGACGCCGGCCGCGCGCACGTGCGCAGCGCGACGCGGCTGGTGCTCGGCGTCACCGGGCTCTTCACCACCGCGTTGGTGCTGTTCAGCCGCGACTACCTGGCGCCCTACGCCACCCTGGAGGGACAGCTGTGGCTGCTGGTGGTCGGCGGGGTGGTCGCGGCGTCACTGGCGTTCCTGGTCCGGCTCGACCGCATCGACCTGCCGGCGACGCCTCTGGTCGCGACGGGCGCGCAGCGGCCGGCCCCGGCGGTGGACCGGTGAACCCGCTGCTGCTGGGCGCCGGCGTCGGCCTCGGCGTCGCCTTCGTGGTGCTGGGGTTGCGGACGCGCCAGCCACGACTTGCGGACGCGCTGCAGGCACTGGACCGCCCCCGGCCCCACGCCCGCCCGCGGTCGGTGCGGCACCACCGCGTCACCGACGTGGTCGGTGTCCGCGTCGCGGCCGCCGACCTCGAGCTCGTCGGACGTACCCCCGATCAGCACGCCATGCGGACGCTGGGTGCCGTGGCAGCGCTCGCGGTCGTCCCCGTGGCAGCGGCCGGCGTGGCGGGTATCGGCGGCGTCGACATCGGCGTGGCCCCGGTCCTCCTGGCGACTGTCGCCATGGGCGCGCTCGGCGTGGTCGTGCCGGACGTCGAGGTCCGCGGCGAGGCGCGCGAACGGCGCGCCGTGTTCGTCCACGCGCTGTCCAGCTTCCTGGACGTCACGGCGGTGCTGCTCGCCGGCGGCGCCGGCACGGAGACGGCGCTGCACGCCGCCGCCGCACTGGGCGACAGCTGGCCCCAGCAGCGCCTGCGCACCGCACTCGACCGGTGCCGGCTGACGGGCCAGACGCCCTGGGAGGTGCTGGGAGACCTCGGTGACCGCCTCGCGATCGACGAGCTGTCGCAGCTCGCGACCAGCCTGCAGCTCGCCGGCGAGCACGGCGCACGGGTGCGGCTCACGTTGACCGAGCGGGCGCGCGCGCTGCGAGCGGCCCAGCTGGCGGCCGTCGAGGGCCGCGCCCGCGCCGTCACCGAGCAGATGAGCGTGCCCGTCGCGCTCCTCGCGGTGGCCTTCATGTTGTTCGTCGGCTTCCCGGCCCTGTGGGTCGTCGTTGGAGAGCTGTGACCGAAAGGACCGACCATGCTGACCATCTGCTGGCTGCAGGCCCAGCTCCTGCTCGCACGCCGCCGCGTCGCCGTCGACGAGCGGGGAGCGCTGTCCACCGAAGCGGTCGTCATCACCGCCGCGCTGGCCGCCCTGGCGATCGTGGTGGTGGCGATCATCACCGAGAAGGTGACCGCGAAGGCGGAGGGCATGAACCTCGACGCCGGCAGCCCGTGATCCCACCGCCCGGGGACACGGCCCGCGGGGCGAGCAGCACCGAGCTGGTCGTCGCGTTCCCGGCGGTGCTGACGATCATCCTGCTGGCGTTCCAGTTCGGGCTGTACCTGCACGCCGCGCAGGTCGCCGAGGCGGCGGCGCAGGAGGCGGTGGAGGTGGCGCAGGGCGAACGGGCCGGTGCCGCGGACGGTACCGCCGCCGCCCGGGGGCTCCTCGGCCAGCTCGGTGCGCTGCGACGCCCGCAGGTCACGGTGGACCGCTCGTCCACGACGGTCACCGCCCGCGTCACGGGCAGTGCACAGGTGCTCGTTCCGGGCTGGCCGGTGGCGGTCGAGGGGGTCGCCGAGGGACCGGTCGAGCGCTTCGTTCCGGAGCCCCCACAGTGACCGGCACGGAGCGCGGTGGCGTCGCGGCCGAACTGGCCGTCGTGACGCCCGCACTGGTCCTCCTGCTGCTGTTCGTCGTCTTCGCCGGACGCCTGGGCCAGGCGCGACACGACGTCGTGCAGGCGGCCGCGGAGGGCGCACGCGTGGGCTCGCTGACCCGCGACGGTGACGTCGCCGCCGCCGCACGGGCGACGGTCGAGCGCAACCTCGCGGCCGCCGGGGTCGACTGCGCCGACCTCGCCGTGTCGGTGACCGGTGCCGCCACGGTGCTGGTGGAGGTGCGCTGCGACGTCGACCTGACCGGCGTCGCGGCACTCGGCCTGCCGCGCCACCGCGCCGTCACGGCCAGTGCCGCCGAAGTGGTCGACGTCTACCGCGGAGGTACCCCCGATGCACCGTGAGGCCGGTACCGTCAGCGCGTTCGTGGCGATCATCACGATGGCCTTCGTGGTCGTGGCGGGGCTGGTCCACGACGGCGGACGGTTGCTCGCTGCGCGGCGGCAGGCCGACGACATCGCCGCCAACGCGGCACGCGTGGGCCTGCAGGAGCTCGACGAGCACCGCCTGCGCACCGGCACACCGGTCGTCGACCCCGTCGAGGCCAGCCAGGCCATCGCGTCCTACCTGGCCTCGACGCCGGCCACCGGCTCGGCTCGGACCGCCGCCGACACCGTGATCGTGGAGGTCGAGCTGCGGGTCCGGCCCGGTCTGCTCGGGATCGCCGGTGTCCGCACGCAGACGGTCCGGGCCACGCGGCGGGCCCGTGCGGTCCAAGGCATCACCACAGGAGCCACATGATGCGCACACGACACGACCTGCTCACGGGCGCCGCGGCGACGGTCACCCTGCTCGTCCTCGTCGTCGGCGTGCCGGTGGCGTTGACGCTCGCCGTCGGGTGGCCGCTGCCGCGAGCGCTGCCATCGCCCGACGCGGTCGTGACGGCCCTGCGCTACGGTCGCGTGCCGTCGTCGACCGTGCTCAACAGCCTGGCGGTCGTGCTGTGGGTCGTGTGGATGCTCACGGTGATCAGCATCGGCGGCGAGGTCGTCGCCGTCGCGAAGGGCACCGTCGCACAGCGGCTGCCGGGTCTGTCGGGGTTGCAGGCACTCGCAACGAGGCTCGTTGCCGCGGGGATGCTCCTGCTCCCGATGGCCGCCCGCGCCGTCGCAGCACCGGCGCCGCCGCCCGTACCGGTCGTCGCGGCCGAGGCCGAGGCCACCCCCGCGAAGGCCTCGGAGGAGGCGCCCGCACGCGGGCACGCCATCTGGACCGTGCAGCCCCGAGACTCGCTGTGGACGATCGCCGAGCAGGCGTTGGGTGACGGCCGGCGCTGGCAGGAGCTCCTCGAGCTCAACGTCGACCGCGCTCAGCCCGATGGTGGTCGCCTCCGCGCCGGCGACACGCTGATCCACCCGGGGTGGAAGCTCGCGCTCCCGCCGGACGCGCGTCCGCCGACGCCGACGCCCGCAGCGGTTCGGGTGGCGCGCGGTGACGACCTCTGGGAGCTGGCGGAGCGGCACCTGGACGACGGCGACCGCTGGCCCGAGCTCTACGAGGCCAACCGGGGACGCCGGCAGCCCGACGGGCGGCGTCTGACCGATCCCGACCTCATCCGGCCGGGCTGGGAACTGGTGCTGCCGGCACGTGCAGCCCGTGCCGGGTCGGATGCGCCACCCGTGGCCCGTGGGGCCAGCGACGACGATGCGGTCGGTCGTCCGTCACCGGGTCCGCTGCGGAACGGTCCAAAGGACGACGCCCCGTCGAGGACGGTGCCGCACGCGGACACGCCCCGGCACCACAGGTCTCCGCAGGACGGGGACCTCGCGGGGACAGAACGACGTGCCGATGCGGCGGGCCCGCACCGCCCGGCCGCCGGCGTGGCGGGCCCCGACACCTCGGACACCGACGCGACGGATGGTGAGACCGCCGTCGCCGACGAGGCGGACCCGGAGACCTCGCCGGACGACGCACCGGTGGCCGAGCGTCCCGTGACGCCATCGACCGTCCGTCAGCTGCAGCGCGCCGGCAGCGGGCAGATCCCGGCACGCGACACCGCCGCGGTCACCCGACCCGACCGGTCACCGGCCCACGAGGCGCTCGCGATCGCCGGCGCCGCGGTGCTCGCCGCGGGGCTCGTCGGGCTGATCGCGCGCCGTCGGCGGCACTGGCTGCGTCGGCGCGCACAGGCGAGCGTCGCCGCCCCCGTCGATCCCGAGACGGCCGAGCTCGAGCGGTGGCTGCGGTCGATGGCCGACCACGACCTCGCACAGCGCGTCGACCTGGTCGCCCGACTGCTCGCCGACCTGCTCGAGGGACGATCCGAGATGCCGCCGATCACCGCGATCGAGCTCGGCGAGCGGACCGTCGTGCACCTCGCCGCCGCCCACCCCGACCCACCGGAGGGCCTGACGGCGGACGACGACGCCCGCCGGTGGCTGCTCGCGCCCGAATGTGAGGTGATGCAACCCGATGCGGCGCGGCGCCACCTGGCGGCGCTCGTGAGCTGCGGGCGCACCGACGACGGCGCACTCGTCCTGTCCAGCCTCTGCGGCGGTGGCGCGCTGGGGCTCAGCGGGGCCGACGCCCAGGTCCGCGAGGTCCTCACGTCGTGGACCGCCGAGCTGGCGTCGACCGGTGCGGACGTCGGTGTGCAGCTCGTCGTGGCGGGTCCCCACGATCCGCTCGTGGAGCGCCTGGCGCGGGTGGCGATCGTCGACGGGCCCGACGCTGCCGTGGCGCGCGTCCGACCGTTGCTCGACGAGGCAGCCGACGATGGGGACGGGCACGTCGTCGTGCTGTGCGGCGCCGCGCCGCCGGGTCCCGCCCTCGACGAACTCGTGCACCTGGCCGGGGATGCCCGCGTCGCGGTCGTCCTCCCGTCGGAGGCGACGCCGCGGCAACTCGTGCTCGGAGGCGACCGCGTCCGGCTCGAGCCCGAGGGGTGGTCGCTGGTCACGCCCCGGTGGCTGACGCCCGACGACTGGGACCGCTTCGGTGACCTGCTGCGCCAGCCGGCGCCGTCGTACGCACCTGAGCTGCTGCCCTCACCGCTCGCGGCGCCCGGCGCGCCGCTCGACTGGGCGACCGTGCTCGACGATGACCCGGAGGAGGCGCCCGTGATCGTCGGGCTGCTGGGTTCCCTGCTGGTCAACGACGTACCGGTACCCCTCGGCGTCGATGCGGCGTCGTTGCTCACGTGGTTGTCGGTCCACCGCACCGGTGCGGACCCGGCGACGATCCACGCGACGCTGTGGCCGACGGCGGTCGACGGCGACGAGCGGCTGACCGCGGCGGTTGACGAGCTGACGGCGCTGCTCCGCGACCGCGTCCACGGTCCACTGGTGCACACCGACGACGGGCGGGTGGAGCTGGCGGACACGATCGGCACCGACCTGGCGCGCTTCGACACGCGCGTCCGGCGGCTCGACACCGCGCCGCCGGCCACGCAGGCCCGGCGGCTGACCGAGGCCCTCGCGCTCGTCCGTGGTGAACCCCTCAGCGACGGCGCCGACTGGGCCCAGGCCGACGGCCTGGCAGTCGCGACCGCTGCTCGGGTCACGGAGGTTGCGCACCGCCTGGCCATGCACGCGCTGGCGGTGCTCGACGTCGATCGGGCCACATGGGCCGTCGAGCAGGGGCTGCGCGCCGTGCCCGGGTGCGAGCTGCTGTTCCGCGACCGCATGCGGATCGCCGACGCCAGCGGCGATCCGGCAGGCGTCGACGCCGCGTTGGAGGAGCTGCACGGCCACCTGGACGGCGCCTGGCCGGCTGCGGAGACCGAGCGGCTGCACCGGCAGCTACGGCGGCGCACGCGCGTCGACGCGTCCGATGATCTGCCCGACGCGATGTGATCAGCGCCCCGACACGGGGCCTCGTCGGCGCTGGCGCATCCCGTTAGCATCGACCGGGCAGGGCGGACCGGCGAGCGGTTCGACACCTCGAGCGAGGGCGATGGCGATGGAGCAGATCACCGACGGCGTGCACCGCTTCGACGCGGGCGGCGTCAACTTCTACGTCATCGAAGGTGAGGGCGGCCTGACGCTGGTCGACGCCGGCTTCTCCGGGCTCTGGCGGACGTTCTCGACGTGGCTGTTCATGACCGGCTCGGCGCCCCGCGAGGTCAAGGCCGTCCTGCTGACCCACAACCACGCCGACCACATCGGCTTCGCCGACCGCGCCCAGGAGCAGGGCGCCGAGGTGCACATCCACGCGGACGACCTCGACGGGCTGGCGCAGGCCGGCGCCAGCGCCGTGCCCGACCACTTCCGGCAGAACATCTGGCGGCCGAGGACGGTCGGGAGGATGCTCAGGTGGGTACGGTCGGGCATGCTGCGGCCGCCGAAGCTCACCGACGTGCACCCGTGCACCGACGGCGACAAGCTGGCGGTGCCGGGCAGTCCGCGGGTGGTCCACGTCCCGGGCCACACGCCGGGCAGTGCCGCGTACGTGTTCGACGACCACGACGTCATCTGCGTTGGCGACGCCCTCGCGACCTTCGACCCGGCGACCGGCCGCAACGGCATCAGCATCCCGCCGGCCGGGTTCAACGCCGACGATGACCAGGCGCTGGCGTCACTCGACCGCCTCGTCGGTGAGTCGGCCTCGCTGGTCCTGCCCGGCCACGGCGAGCCCTACCACGACGGCATCGCCAGCGCCATCCACGCGGCGCGGGCCATCGGGGCGACCTGGTGATCGCTCAGACGGTGAGCAGCCGCTGTCCGTCGTGATTGCGGTACCGGACGTCGCGCCGGTCATCGATGGCATCGAGCACCCGGACGGCGAACACGTGCGCCATCTGGTCGATGACCTGGCCCCGGGTCATCCAGTCGACGGCGACCGTCTCGGCGTCACTGCACTCGCCGAGACCGATTGGACGGCACCGGAAGACCAACGCCACGATGTCCCGGCGGATGTCCTTGTACACCCCGCTCAGGCGGTCCACCTCGACGACGTACCCGGTTTCCTCCGCGACCTCGCGGATGAGTCCGTCCTCGAAGGTCTCTCCGAGTTCGAGGATGCCACCGGGTGGGTGCCAGGTCTCGTCGTCCCGTCGCTGGACGACCAACACCCGACCGTGGGTGTCAAGGACGACCCCCGCCACGCTCACAGAGTGCTTCGCCTCGGGCGCATCGACCACCCGTGCCCTCCCCGCTCCCGAGGTACGTACGTAGTCGCTCTGATGCTAGCGCGGTCGCGACGACGGCCCCCTCACGGAAGCCAGGGAGTTGACAGGCGCGAGCAGGTCAGCTCGCCAGGCGGTGCACGGGGACGTCCGACGCGCGCCCGGCGTCGAGTGCGGCCAGCAACGAGCCCGCGAGCGGCTGCTGATCGACCAGCGTGCGCAGGTCGAGGGCGTTGCACCAGCGAAGTCCGGTCGTGCCGCCGGTGAAGTCGGAGCCGATGCCCCGGATCTCACCGCGCATGGTGACGACGATGCCCTCGGCGTCAGCGAAGACGCCGGTGACTCCGCGTTCGGTGATGGCGAACCCGGTCTGCTCCCGGACGATGCGGTGGAACGCGTCGGTCGGCGTCTCGCATCCGGTGACGATGCCGGCCGGCGCCTGCAGCCGGGACTGTCCCCGACGCTCGATCAGCAGCAGGCGACCGGAGTCGTGCACGATCGCGGCCACGATGCGCAGCGTTCCGCGGCGACCCGTCGATGGGGTAGTCGCCATGCGGCAGCCTCCTGATCTCGATCCGTCCGTTCCGACGACGGTGATCGCCGAACCGTGCGGGCGCGAGCGGGAGCCGAACGGGCTTGCCAGCCGCGTGCGACCGTTCATCGTCCTGACCAGCCACTGCACGAAGGCGTCATCACCCGGTGATCAGGTGGTCCACGACCAACGTTCACGAACGCGAGGGCCGCGGTGCGCATCAGGTCAGGCGGCCTTGTGCCAGGACGGTGGTGCGAGATCGGGATGCTCCGCCAACCGTGCACCCGAGATCGCCCGGTACAGCTCCGGATCGGCGGTCCGGAGCGCGTAGATGCGCAGCGCCCGCTCGAGCAGGGGCGCGTCGAGCGGCACGACGTGCTCGAAGCGGTTGCGGATCGCCGCTGACACCTGGTCGTCGTCATGGACGGTGAACACCGCGACGACGAGATGCGATGCGCCGTACATCGGCCGCAGCGCCTCGCCGAGCAGGTCGTTGGCGGTGCGATGCCGGTCGGCGTCTCGAATCGCCGCGCTCGCGACCACCTCGAACCCGTCGATCACCAGGACGCTCGGCAGGTGGTCGCGGGCCTGGTTGATGGCGGCGGCGATCGCCGGCTGTGATCCACCATTCGTGATCGGCAGCGCAGCGGAGCTGCACAGTTGCACGAGCCTGGCCCGGAAGGTGCGCGCCAGTTCGTGCGTGAACACGGTCATGGCACCGCCAGGTGGACCGCAGAGCAGGACGGAGGTCGGCTTGCGCGGCCGGCGCCTCGGCGACCGGGTGGACGCCCGGACCGATGCCGCCAACTCCCGGAGCCGCTCGTCGACGGCGTCCATGCCGCGGAGGTGGTCGAGCCGCAACAGCTGCGTCGCCTCGAAGACCCGGCTCAGCTCGTCACCATCGCGGTCTCCGCTGCCGCCCGCGATCCACGGGACGTCGGGCGGGTGGTGTGGCGGCCCCCGGTCGTCGAAGTCGTCCCAGTCGAAGAGGTCCGGCTCACCGCGGCGGATGCTCAGCTCAAGCAGGACCAGCACGGCGACGATTGCAGTGACGGTGCCGATGAGGATGAGCACCAATTGGCTGTCAGTCACTTGCCCCACCTCCGGCTCTCGTCGGAGGATCAGGTGGCTCCCGATCCCGGTGGGTCGACCCGGCGACGTTGGCTGTCGACGTGTTGCTAGGATAACCGGAGGGGTACCTATGTGTACAGGTGCATAATTACCTATTTCATTGAGTACTTGTGTGCTATAGAGTGACGACGTTTCCAATCGGCGGTTGGGAGGCGACGCCATGGTCATGGTGATGTCCATGCCTCCCGTCGACCGGTCCAGCGACCGACCCGCGTACAAGCAGGTCGCCGATCTGCTCCGCGAGCGACTCGACGCCGGCGAGTTCGACGCCGACGGGCGGCTCCCGTCCGAGAGCAAGGTGATGGAGGAGTGCAAGGTCTCGCGTGCGACGGCACGACGGGGCCTCAGCGTCCTGATCGCCGAGGGTCGTGCCGAGGCGGTCCCGGGCCGCGGGGTATTCGCGAAGGCCCCGACGACGCCGAACCGCCTGATCATCCGTGACCCCTCGCGGAGCCTGAAGGCGCATCCCCAGCACGAAATCGGGCCGATGAAGACGGAGGCCGAGGCCCAAGGCTTCGAGTACGGCTATCAGCCCGAGGTGCGCGACGTGGCTGCGGATCCTCAGGTTGCAGCACTGCTCCGCGTTGACGTGGGAACGCCGGTGCTCGCCCGGCTGAGGCTTGTGCACCTCAAGCCGCCCGGAGCCAGGTGGCGGCCAGCCAAGATCGCCGACAGCTACATCCCATTGGACCTTGCCCCACCGCGAGCACGCAACGACGAGACCGGCTCGGGAGGCACGTACGCGCTGCTGAGTGAGAGCGGCCATCCGTTGTCGCAGTACGACGAGACGATCATCTTCCGCATGCCGACTCCGACGGAGGCGCGGAGGCTCGGGCTCGCCGAAGGCACCCCGGTCATCGAGCAGACGCGGGTCGCGTTCTCGGACGGACATCCGGTGGAATGCTTCCTCGCGGTGATGGCGGGCGACGTCTACGAACTCGAGTACCGCATCGACGCGAATTCGACGGTCGAGAGTCAGCCGGTCGAGATGCCGTCAGCGCAGCGGTTGAGTATGCCGAGCACGATCCCGACCGGCGACCTGGACGACGCGCCGACCGACATCGACCCAGTCAGCGACCGGCCGCTGTACAAGCAGATCGCCGACTGGCTCCGGAACGCCATCGAGCATGGGCTGCTCGTGCCCAACATGCGCCTGCCGTCGGAGACGTCGCTGATGCGTCGCTTCCACACCACTCGCACAACCGTCCGGCGGGCCTTGGAGCAACTCGCCCACGAAGGGCGTGTGCGCACGCAGCGAGGGGTCGGTGTCTTCGTCAAAGCACCCGTACGCGACGACGCCCTGATCCGCGAGCCCTACGACCGCATGGCGCGCCACCGCAGGCACCGCGGCGAGTCGCCGCTGTACGTGGATGCCGCGACGCAGGGCCTCTCACCCGCCGCGGTCGCCCAGGACCACGTCGACCTTCACGAGGTTGCCGTGCCGCGGCGGATTGCCACCTGGTTGGAGGTCGACGCAGGATCCACGGTCTTCCGCCGGCGGCGGCGCATGTGGGCCGACAACATCCCGACCCAGATCACGACCAGCTACCTCCCGTTGGACATCGCCGTTGGAGCGCTGCGACAGGAACACACCGGCTATGGCGGCACGCAGGCACGCATCGAAGAGCTCGGCTACGAACTGACCGAGTTCATCGAACGGCTGAGCGTCCGCATGCCGACCGACGCTGAGGCTCGCGAGCTGCGTCTCGAACCCGGCGTGCCAGTCGTCGACCTCCTCCAGACCACGTATGCCGGCGAACGCCCGGTCGAGTGCTTCACCTCAGTGATCGCAGGCGACAGGTACGTCTTCCGCTATCGGATCAACGCGACCTAACACATCCGCTCCAGCCGCAGCATCGCGATGTCGTCCGGTGGGCGACGCGACGAGCGCGACGCGTTCGGCCACGCCCTGACGTCGTTGCACCCGGATCGGATGAGCGACCCAGCCGATGTGCCGTCCGTCATGATGACGATCTCCTGGAACTCCCTCGGGCCGGCAGCAACGTCGATCTTCGGAGTCGCGAAGCGGCCGAGCGCGGTGCACCGCCAGCTATCCGACCGCTCGACGACTTGCCGCTCCATCGCGAACCGCTTCCGCAGCGGCGCATCTGGATGCGCGTCGACCCATTCGGCGATCGCCGTCCGTGCGTCACGCGTCAGCATGTCTCTGGGTGTGAGGCAGTACCACATGCCGGCGCCGCGGGCCCACACTTCGCAATCGGCGGCGCGCGCGACGTCCACCAGTTCCACGCCGTCATCCGACCAGGTGATCCGCACCGCCGCTGCCGCGGTCTGTGGACGGTCACGCGGCCGGAGCGCCGTCGCCAATGGACCGAACTGGTCCAACAGGTGGGTGTTCGCGTCGTGCAGCACGCCGGCCATCGAGCGTGGCTGCGGCGCGGCCGCCAGTTCCTGGAGCACGGTGACGGCGGCGTACCTCGCCCCGTCGCCGTCGACGCGCGGCGTGTCGGCGGTCGGCGTGCACCCGTCGGCGACGCCGAGCGTCAGTCCGTCGTCGTGCTCCACGACCAACAACGCGTCCCGGTTGATGCCGCCCGCGCACCCTGGACCTGCCCAGGCCTCGATGCGACATCGGCCAGTCGACAGCGGGACCTGCCAGTGCAGAACCGGTGGACCGACCGGCGCCACGTCGCGGGGGACGCTCCCGAAGCTCCGCACCCACGATGCGGAGCGGATGGCACCGGAGGCGGCACGCGCGCCGTGCCGCCGCGTCCGCATCGTCGTCCTCTCAACCGTTGACACCTGAACGATCCGCCGTAGGCGAGACGCCAGATCCCCCGGCGAGCCCGTTCGCTCGATCGCCGCTTCGCATTGCCACTGCGGCAAGCAGGGCGCGGCGCGGCCCATGTCCTGAGGACACGGCATCGCACATATAGCAAGCTTCCCGGCCTTCGCCTAGCCGCTCGGACGGTCAGGTGCGGCCGGCGACCCATCTTGGTGATCGCGGTGCGACTGACCGGCGCAACCATGCACGAACCGTGCCGGACGGTCATCGTCCATCCGCCGCACTGCCGCGGGCGCGGAGCGCGCCATGTCACTCCGCCACATCGTGTGTCGTGATCGACCGCGCGACGCCCGTGACCTCGCGCAGGAAGTCCTCCTGCGCCCCCTCCTCGGGGTCCTCGCGCGTCCCGATCGCGTAGGCGATCACGAGCGTTGCGGCGCGGCTGTCGGGCTTGAGGCGGAGCACGCGACCGAGGCGCTGGATCATCTGCCGGCGAGTGCGGAAGGCCGCGAGGACCAGGGCCAGCTCGGCGTCGGGGACGTCGACGCCCTCGTCGAGGACGCGGGGCGCCACCACGGCCTGGAGGTTGCCGTTGCGGAACTGCGCGAGGCGGATGCGACGCTTGTCGCGGGCCAGGTCGCCGTGGATCTCCTCGGCGGGGACGCCACCGTGTCGCAGGAGACGGGCGGCGGCCTCGGCCTGATCGACTGTGTCGGTGAACACCAGTGTCCGGGTGCCGTCGGCGGCGAGGCGTGGGGCGATCTGCCGGACGACCTCGAGCTTCGCCCTCGCCTGTGCGGCAACGTCGCGGCGGCCGCGCAGCGCTGACAGGAACGCCCGGGCGGCGATGATCCCGGGCGACACGCGGCCGTCGGGGCGACCCTCACCCTCCGCGGACAGCTTCGCCGCCGCGGCGATCAGCTCCAGAGGCGACGAGGGCAGGCCGTGGGAGATCAGCTCGTGGCGCCGCTCCTTCACGCGCCGGTCGGCGGCGTCGTAGGTCGCCCGCTCCTGCTCGGTGAGCTCGACGCCGACGAACTCGATGTCGAACGGCGCGATCACACCGTCGGCCGCGGCCTGCGCGAAGTCGTACTCGGCGATGACGCCACCGAAGAACGGCCCGAGGACGTCGATGAGCCCGTCATCGGTGCGCTCGTAGGTGGCGGTCAGCGCCAGGCGCATCCGGAAGTTCGGCTTGAGCGCTGCACCCCACGTCGGCGCGCCGTAGCGGTGCGCCTCGTCGGCCACCAGCAGTCCGACGGCGCCCTTCGGCAGGTCGATCGGGAGCGACGCCGCCGAGTGGGGCGTCGCGATGACGACGTGGTGCTCATGCAGGTCGTCGGCGTGGCCGCCGCCGAGCTGGCCGACCCGAGCGCCGGGGGCCAGCTCCCGCAGCTGCGAGCGCCACTGCCCGAGCAGGTCCAGTGTCGGCACCAGGACGAGCGCCCGGCCGTCCTGCGCCAGGCACGCCCGGACCGCGGCGATGGCCAACCGGGTCTTCCCGGCACCGGTGACCGCCTCGACGACGCCGACGCAACCGGCGGCCGCCCACTTGGCGAACGCCTCGACCTGCCAGTCGCGGAGGTCGAGGCCGCCCAGCGGCGACCCGCGGTCGACGGCGGACGGCGTGGACCGATCAGCGATGACCGAGACCGGAGCAACGGGCGCGGCGGCATCGGGATCCACCGTCCAGGTCGGACGGCCCAGGACATCGTCGCGGCGGAAGCGACCGTCGCGGGCGAGCGTCCGCTCCAGCGCCGCACGTGAGACGCCCGACCAGCCGGCGGCTTTGACCGCCTTGACCAGGCGGGCGACGGACAGCCCCTCCGGGTGCGCGGTCAGCACCTCTACGGCGGCGTCGGCGATGGCGTTCAACGGCGCCTGACCCTAGCGGACCACCAGACTGCGCCGCCGAGGTTGTGGACGACAGCGACGAGCCTGCCCGAAGTTCGAGGTGGACAGCGAACTTCGTGCGAGAGCCGAAGTTGCGCACCCACCTCGAAGTTGCGGCGAAAGGTGGGCCGCGGAAGTTCGAGGTGGGAGCGGTGAGCGAGGGTGGGGCGGTGAAACAGCGTCGTAACGCCCGTCCGTTCCTCCGGACACAGAGCGGGGCAACTATGGGTGGGACGCGCGTTGAAGGACCCGGCGTGACGTCGGACGAGCACGTGGAGGCGATGTCGTGGAGGCCGAGCGCGAGGCACTGGCGGGGATGGACGAGACGCCGCTGACCGACGAACACGAGATCATCCTCGAGCACACCGGCACGGCGGAGGCCGATGCGCTGCCGCTGACGGTCGGCGTGGAGGAGGAGTTCCACGTCGTCGATCTCGACAGCCGCGAGCTCGTACCCCGAGGCCCCGAGATCCTCGAGCGGCTCCCGTCCGACCACTACACCGCCGAGCTGCACCGCTCGATGGTCGAGACCAACTCCGACGTCTTCACCGATCTCGATGACCTGCGCGACCAGCTGCTGGTGATGCGCCGTCGCGCGGCCGACGTCGCCGAGACCCTCGGCCTGGGGATCGCGGCCGCGGGCACCATGCCGCTCGTCGAGGCCGACGAGATGCGCATGACGAAGACGTCGCGCTTCGAGCAGATGCTCGACGACTACCAGATGCTCGCCCGCGAGCAGCTGATCTGCGGGACGCAGGTGCACATCGGCCTGGCCGACCGCGACATGACGGTCGCGGTCGCCCAGGAGGTGGCCCGCTGGCTGCCGGTGCTGCTGGCGCTGTCGGCGAGCTCGCCGTTCTGGATGGGCGCCGACAGCGGCTACTCCAGCATCCGTTCGCTGCTGTGGCAGCGCTGGCCCACGGCGGGCGCCAGCGGGCTGGTCCGATCGGCGCGGGACCACGACGACCTGGTCGCCGAGCTGATCTCGTCGGGGACGATCAGCGACCGCAAGATGATCTACTTCGACGTGCGCCCCTCGGCGCACGTGCCGACGCTGGAGCTGCGGGTCACCGACTCGTGTCCCGACCTCGACGACATCGTGCTGCTGGCCGGCCTGTACCGCGCACTGGTGCTGCGCGAGCGCGACGCGGTGGTCGAGGGCCGTCCGCTGACGCGGGTGCGCGGCCCGGTGCTGCGGGCCGCCATGTGGCGCGCGGCCCGCTCGGGCCTCGAGGGCGATCTGGTCGACCTGTCGGACTGGGCCCGACCGGTGCCGGCCGGCGAGGCCGTGATGGCACTGGTCGAGTCGTTGCGCCCCCAGTTGGAGGCGCACGAGGACTGGGAGCAGGTCTCGCAGCTGGCCGAGCGGGCGATCCAGCGCGGGTCCGCCGCCTCCTGGCAGCGCCGCGTCTACGCGCGCCGGGAGCGCTTCGCCGACGTCGTCGACGCCGTGCTGGCCGCGACCTGTCGCCGCGACGAGGCATCGGGGGCGGTGGGTCGCGAAGCACAGCCGTTGCTCGCCGGCTACCGGCGCCGGACGCAGTCGAAGATGGACGGTCACGCCGACAGCCACGGCTTCGGCGGCGACGAGGTGATCGCGGCCGACGGCTCGGTGATCCCGCCGCACGAGCCGCTCATCGAGCTGCTCGAGCAGCTCGGGCCGACGGGGCTGCGCGACCGCGAGCAGGCCCGCGACGCCGAGCAGCGCGCCCGCCACATGACGTTCCGGGCGTCGGGCGAGGCCAAGGGCCAGCTGTTCCCGTTCGACGTCGTCCCACGCGTGGTGCAGGGCGCCGACTGGACGCGGCTGTCGGCGGGGCTGATCCAGCGGGCGAAGGCGCTCGACGCCTTCCTGCGCGACGTCTACGACGAGCGCGAGATCGTCGCCGACGGCGTGATCCCCAGCTGGGTCATCGACGGCGCCCCCGGGTTGCTGCCGCTCGCGGCGCTGATCGACCAGCCGGTCCGCGCGCACATCGCCGGCATGGACCTGGTGCACGACGCGGCCGGGACCTGGAACGTGCTGGAGGACAACCTGCGGGTGCCGTCGGGCCTGGGCTACGCGGTCGCCAACCGCCGGCTGAGCGAGACCATCTGGCCCGACCTCGAGCGGCCGGAGGAGGTCATGGACGTCGAGGGCGTGCCCGCCATGCTCCGCGACATCCTCACCGAAGCGGCCCCCCCGGCGGCGTCGTCGCACCCGAGCATCGTCCTGCTGTCGCAGGGCCCCGCCGACTCGGCGTGGTTCGAGCACCAGATGCTCGCCGACGAGATGGACATCCCGGTGGTGCGCACCGGCGACCTCATCGTGCGGGACCGCGTCGTGTACCTACGGCGCCGCGGCTCACGACGCCGGGTCGACGTGATCTACCTGCGCATGGACGAGGACCAGCTGGTGCACGCCTCGGGTGCCGACGGCCGACCGCTGGGCCCCTCGCTGCTGTCGGCGGTCGCCTCGGGGACCGTGACGTTTGCCAACGCGCCGGGCAACGGCATCGGCGACGACAAGGCGCTCTACGCGTTCGTGCCCGACATGATCGACTACTACCTGGGAGAGGCGCCGCTGCTCGACCACGTGCCGACGTACCTGTGCGGTGACGAGGAGCACCGTGCCGAGGTGCTCGACCGCCTGGGCGAGCTGGTCATCAAGCCGGTCGACGGCTACGGGGGCGAGGGCGTGCTGATCGGGCCGATGGCCAAGGACGAGCAGATCGAGAACCTGCGCCGCCAGGTGCGCACCGCGCCCCACCGGTGGATCGCCCAGGAGATGATGCAGCTGTCCACCCACCCGGTGTTCGACGGCGCCCGCCTGACACCGCGCCACATCGACCTGCGCGCGTTCGTCCTGCAGGGCGGTGACACCGTGCGGGTCGCCCCGGCGGCACTCACGCGGGTGGCGCCCGAGGGCAGCATGATCGTGAACTCGTCGCGGGGCGGCGGCTCGAAGGACACGTGGATCCTGCACGACGACGCGGCGGGAGGCGGCTGATCGCCGTGCCGTGGCGGCACCGTCGCCGGCGGGCCGCCCCACGGCGGCCGCGATCCACGGCATCCTCGAAGAACGTGCCCGAGTCCTCGACGCGGTAGGAGCGACGCATGTGCGGAATCGGCGGCGAGGTCCGCTTCGACGGCCACAAGGCCGATCCCGGCGACGTGGAACCGATGCTGACGTGCCTGGAGCCACGCGGCCCCGACTCGGACGGCGCGTGGTCGGAGGGTCCCGCAGCGTTCGTCCACCGGCGGCTGAAGATCATCGACCTGTCGGAAGCCGGCGGCCAGCCGATGGCCGACGAGGAGCTCGGCCTGGTGCTGGTCTTCAACGGCTTCATATACAACTACCGGGACCTGCGCACCGAGCTGGCCGGCCACGGCTACCGGTTCTCCTCGACCTCCGACTCGGAGGTCGTGATCAAGGCGTACCACCGCTGGGGCATCCGCTGCGTCGACCGGTTCCGCGGGATGTTCGCGTTCGGGCTGTACGAGCGCGACAGCGGCCGTCTCGTGCTGGCGCGCGACCGGCTGGGCATCAAGCCCATCTACCTCAGCCAGACCGGCGACCGGGTGCGGTTCGCGTCGACGGTGCAGGCGCTGGTGGCGGCCGGTGACGTCGACACGACCGTCGACCCGGTGGCGCTGCACCACTACCTCAGCTTCCACGCCGTCGTCCCGCCGCCGCGGACGATCCTGCGGGGCATCGGCAAGCTGCCGCCGGCGACCGTGCGCGAGATCGAGCCCGACGGCACGTTCCGCGACACCCGCTACTGGGACGTCGCGTTCAGCCGGGGCGGGCGCGCCGGCATGACCCCCGAGGAGTGGCGCGAGGCGCTGCTGGACCGCCTGCGCCAGGCGGTCGACCGCCGCACCGTCGCCGACGTCCCGGTCGGCGTGCTGCTGTCGGGCGGGCTCGACTCGAGCCTGGTGGTCGCGCTGCTCGCCGAGCAGGGCCAGCCGGGGCTGACGACGTTCAGCATCGGCTTCGACACGCACGGCGGCGAGCTCGGTGACGAGTTCGCCTACTCCGACCTGGTGACCGAGCGCTTCGGCACCGACCACCACAAGATCCACATCGACACGGACCGCCTGGGTCCCGCGCTCGAAGGCGCGATCGGCGCCATGAGCGAGCCGATGGTCAGCCACGACGTCGTCGCCTTCTACCTGCTCTCGCAGGAGGTGTCCCGGCACGTCAAGGTGGTCCAGTCGGGGCAGGGCGCCGACGAGGTCTTCGCGGGCTACAGCTGGTACCCACCGCTGGCGGAGGTGCCGCTGGACCGCGCGCCCGAGGCCTACGCCGCGGCCTTCGTCGACCGCACCCACGCCGAGCTGAACGCCGCGCTGCAGCCCCGGTGGCGCCTCGACGACGACGTCAGCCGCGAGCTGATCGCCGAGCACTTCGGCCGGCCGGGCGTCGACACGTCGGTCGACGCGGCCCTGCGCCTCGACAGCCAGATCATGCTGGTCGACGACCCGGTCAAGCGGGTCGACAACATGACGATGTCATGGGGCCTCGAGGCCCGCGTGCCGTTCCTCGACGCGGACCTCGTCGAGCTGGCCGCGGCATGCCCGCCGGAGCTGAAGCTCGCCGACGACGGCAAGGGCATCCTCAAGGCCGCCAGCCGCGGTGTCGTGCCCGACGAGATCATCGACCGGACGAAGGGCTACTTCCCGGTGCCGGCCATCCGGCAGATGTCCGGGCCGGTGCTCGAGCAGGTCACCGAGGCGCTGCGCGGGCCGGAGGCGCGGGAGCGCGGCCTGTTCGACGACGGGTACATTTCCGGTCTGTTGTCGGAGCCGAACGAGACCCGCACCACGCTCGGAGCCAACGCCCTGTGGCAGTTCGCGCTGCTCGAGCTGTGGCTGCAGAACCTGGGAGTTGGATGACACCCACAGCTGCCGGCGACGCCGGAAGGGAGCAGGTGCGCGCCAGCGAGCCGGCGGATGGGGAGCCGGCGGGTGGGGAGCGTGTGCAGCGGGCGAGCGCCAGCGAGGCGGCGGGTGGGGACCTGGTCGGCATGCGCACCGTCCACCCCATGGCGGACGTGGAGCCCGTCCCGACCACTCCGGCGCGCGCGCCGGAGACCGAGCCCGCGGTCGTGGCCACCGCCAACTGGTCGCCCACCCAGTCGCCCGACGGGGTTGCGATCGCCTTCGTCTCGAACCGCAGCGGCGACCCGAAGCTGTGGGTCCGGCCCGGACCCGACGCCCCCGCCGAGATGCCCGGCATCGGGACCCACCCCGTCACGAAGGTCTCGTGGTCGCACGACGGCGAGTGGCTCGCCTACGGGGTCGCGCCGAGCGGCGCCGCCCGCACCGAGGTGTGGATCATGCGGCCGGACGGTTCTGACCAGCGGCAGGTCGCCGGGTTCGGCGACTGCTCTGCGACGTTCGGCGCGTGGAGCCATGGGACGCCGTCGTGGCTGGCGGTCGCCTCGAGCGCGGGGCAGTGGTCACCGAGCCAGGCGTTCCTGTACGACCCGTCGACCGGTGAGCACCAGGCCCTGGCGACCGGCGGGCTGCTGCACGCCCTCGACGTCTCGCCCGACCACCGCCTCGCGCTGGTGCGCCGCGGCCCCCGGACCGCCCGGTGGATCGAGCTCGTCGACGTGCAGACGGGCGAGCGCAGGCGTCCGGTGCCGCGGGTCGCCTCGGGCTCGACCGACATCGGCCGCTTCGCCCTCGACGGCACGGTCGTGCTGCTGCGCAGCGACGTCGGTCGCGACCTGGCCGCGCTGATCGCCGCGCACGTCGACGGCGGGCCGACGTGGTGCCTCGCCGAGCGCGACGACGCCGAGCTCGAGGACGTCACCGTCAGCGGCGACGGCCGGACCGCCGTGCTGCTGTGGAACGTCTACGGCGGCCGTAGCGACCTGTCGGCCCTGGACATCGCGACCGGTGAGCAGCGTCCACTGCCCGGCCCGCCCGGCGAGGTCCTCAACTGGTGCGCGCTGAGTGGGGACGGCAAGCGGCTGCTGGTCACGGCGCAGGCGCCGTCGCAGCCACGCAACATCTGGGCGGTCGACGTGCCCACCGGCGAGTCCCAGCCCGTGACCTACGGTCCGCCGCAGGTCGTGCCATCGGTGCCGCTGTCGCCGGAGCTGCACCGCTTCGCCGCGGAGGACGGTCTGGAGCTGTCGGGGTGGCTGTACCGCGCGGAGGCGGCCGACGGCGCTCCCGGGCCCGTGCTGCTGTACTTCCACGGGGGGCCCGAGGGCCAGCACCGGCCGGTGTTCAACCCGCTGTTCCGCGAGCTGGTCAGCCGGGGCCTGAGCGTGTTCGCGCCGAACGTCCGTGGGTCGTCGGGCTTCGGGCGGCGCTTCGTCAACGCCGACAACCTCGACAAGCGATTCGTCGCGATCACCGACGTGCGCGCGGCCGTCACCCACCTCGTCGGCGCCGGGATCGCCGCTCCCGACCGTGTGGGCTGCATGGGCCGCTCCTACGGCGGCTACCTGACCCTGGTCGCGCTGACGCACTTCCCCGAGCTGTTCGCCGTCGGCGTCGACGTGTGCGGGATGGTCGACCTCGAGACGTTCTACGCCAACACCGAGCCGTGGATCGCCGAGGCCGCCCACAGCAAGTACGGCCACCCCGAGCACGACCGCGACCTGCTGCGCGCGCTGTCGCCGATCCACCGCATCGACGAGCTGCGGGCCCCGCTGCTGGTGGTCCACGGCGCCCACGACACCAACGTCCCGCTGCACGAGGCGGAGCAGGTCGTCGCTGCGCTCGATGCCCGCCGCGTGCCCGTGGAACTGCTGCTGTTCCGCGACGAGGGCCACCAGATCCTCAAGGTCGCCAACCGCGCCTACTTCGTGAAGGCGGTCGGCGACTGGCTGACCGAGCACCTGCACCTGGGGGAGCTGGTGACCCGGCGCCAGGCTGCGCGCGATGCGCACCTCGCGGCTGCCCGCGTTCCTCGCCGATCACCCGGCGCCCACCGGTGAGCCGACCGCGCCGCGCCGCGGCACGGCCGTCAGACCTCGTAGGTCGGCACGATCATCGCCCGTGCAAGCGTGTGGAAGAACAGGTTGAAGCCGAGGAACGCGGGCGTCGCGTCGGACGGCAGGTCGAGCGACTCGACGTCGACGGCGTGGACGACCACGTAGTAGCGGTGGGGGCCGTGGCCCTCGGGCGGCGCGGCGCCGACGTAGCGCGGAGCACCCGCATCGCTGCGCAGCTGCATGGCGCCGTCGGGCAGGCCGGAGCCCTCGTCGTCGCCGGCTCCGGAGGGCAATGAGGTGACCGACGCGGGGATGTCGGCGACCGCCCAGTGCCAGAAGCCGCTCGCCGTCGGGGCGCAGGGATCCAAGACCGTGACGGCGAAGCTGCGCGTCTCCTCGGGGAAGCCGGACCATTCGAGGTGCGGCGAGACGTCCTCACCGCCGGCGCCCATCATCCCCGACACCTGCGGGGTGGACAGCGGCACGCCGTCCGAGACATCGGTGCTGGTGACCGTGAAGGACGGCACATCGGGCAGGAACTGGTACGGGTTCGGGAACTCGTCGGCTTTCGCCATGGGAAGGCTCTCCTCGAATGTCGGGGGGGGTTGGTCGTCACTATGCCCGGCTCCCCGCACCGTTCACGCGGCGGGGGCGGGCCCGCACCTCAGCCGTTGGCGGCGCGCAGCTCCGAGTGCGACTTGAGCACCTGCTGGCCGTCGTCCTGCTCGATCAGGTAGGCGGGGTTGTCCTCGTCGGCGTTGCGCGTGATCTGGCTGCCGTCGATGGTCTTCTCGACCCGGTCGGTGTACGAGTCGGCCACCTTGCCCCGCGCGGTGCCGGACCCCCAATCCCACTCGACCCACTGGCCCCTCTGGAACCTAGCCATCGCGCTCCGCCCGATCCTCCATGGCCCAGCGGACCTCCGGCTCGGGGTGCGTGTCCGCCATGGCGCGCTGCTCCTGCTCGTCGGGACCGTCGACCATCCTCCCCACCGAGGGGATCCATGCACGCCGGCGGACAGGGTCAGACATCGCCGGGCCCGGCGGGGGTGAGCATCGCCGTCATCCGCTCGGCCGGATCGCCCGGGCCGGTGGCTGCCGCCCACTCGCCGGCAGGCAGCTCGTCACGCCTGGCGTGCACGAGTCCGAGCTGCTGCTCCAGCACGTCGCGGCGGTCCTCGTCGACCAGCGCCCACAGGTCGGTGAGCATCGCCTCGAGCCGCTGGAGCACCCGGGGCGAGGCGGCACCCCAGTGGCGCAGCTCGTCGCTGGCGAGCCCCACCAGGTCACCCCACGCGGCGACCGGCACCCGCAGGCGCAGCACGCCGTCGACGACGTGGTCGCCGACCGCGAGATCCCTGGTCGCGACGCGCCGCAGCAGGCCGTGGAGCCGGTCGATGCACTGCACGGCGGTGGTCGGGTCGTTGACCCCGGGCGACAGTGCCCGCTCGGCGATGTCGACCAGCTGGCGCAGGCCGAAGGCAGGGTCCATGCCGATCTCGCGCTCGGCGCCGAAGCCGACCTCCGACAGCAGGCGGCGCTCGTCGAGCTCCCCGTGCCCCGTGACGCGCAGCAGCGCCTGGCCCCGCACCACGTAGCTGCCGGCCGCGGGCAGCAGCTCGATGGTCAGGTCGTCGTCGGTCGCGTGCCGGACGAACCCGTCGCGGTCGTACCAGTTCAGCACCCCCGTCCGCGGTGACGCGACCAGCCGTCGAGGGCCGGGGGCCGGGTCGGCGAGCCCCACGCTGGTCCGCATCCGCGGCTCGTCGGGGTACCAGCGGTCGAGCGCCGTGGCTGTCTCGCCCACGATCTGGCCGAGCACGGTGACCACCCGGATCGACTGGGCGATGTGATGGATGAACCCCATCAGCGCAGCGATGCTGGCCAGCCCGAGCACGAGGGTCACAGTGACGCCCAGGCCCGGCACGAAGGCACCGCCGCCCGCGTCGGAGCCGCGCACCTCCCGGAGCGTGAGCAGCGCGAAGACGAACGTGCCGATGAACACGCCCATGGCCCACTGGGTCCAGCGGTCCCGGAGGAACGAGCGCAGCACCCGCGGGGAGAACTGGCTGGAGGCCAGCTGCAGCGCCACGATCGTGATCGAGAAGGTCAGGCCGGCGAAGGTCAACACCGACGACGCCACGACGCCGAGCATCTGCCGGGCGCTGTCCGGGCCGCCCGCGTAGAGGATGCCGGAGTCGGCGCCGAACAGCGCGTCGAGGCGGGCCAGCAGGGGCGCGAGGACAGCCGCCACGACGGCACAGCATGCGGGCACGAACCAGAGGGCCGCGCGGAGGCGCAGCACGATGCTCTGCAGGGTCATGCCGCCAACCGTACGCCGTCGGGAACAGCGTCAGCGTCGCGACGCCATCGGGCCAACACCACCGACGGCGCGACGACCGCCTCGCTCGGCCGGCCCGCAGGCGCTGCGGGGGAGGCCCCGGTTCGCAGCGCCTGGCTCCCGGCGTGCGCGTCGGACCGGCGCCGCGGCACAAACGTGGCCGTCGCCCGGCCCGCCGGACGCGCACGGGCCCGTCGCGTGGCCGCCCACCGCACTATCCTGCGCCGCGTGGACACCATCGCGGAGCTCCCCGGCGTCGTCACCCTGCCCGCCGGCAAGGTGCGGGAGCGCTACCTCATCGACGACCACACGCTGCTGCTGGTCGCGTCCGACCGCATCAGTGCCTTCGACTGCGTGCTGCCGACGCCCATCCCCGACAAGGGCGCGGTGCTGACGGCGATGAGCGACTTCTGGTTCGGCCGACTCGACGTCGCCAACCACCGGATGACCTGCGACCCGGACGAGTTCCCACTGCAGCTGGCCCCCGTCGCGGAGCGCCTGCGAGGCCGCGCCATGCTGTGCCGCCGCGCCGAGCCGCTGCCGGTCGAGTGCGTCGTCCGCGGCCACCTGTCGGGCTCGGCGTGGGTCGAGTACCTCGCGACCGGGTCGATCAGCGGCATCCGGCTGCCGGCCGACATGGTCGAGTCGCAGCAGCTGCCGGTGCCGATCTTCACGCCCGCCACGAAGGCGGCGGCCGGCCAGCACGACGAGAACATCGCGTTCGGCGAGCTGACGGGGATGCTCGGCGCCGAGCTCGCCGCGTGGCTGCGCGACACCTCGCTGGCGCTCTACGCGCAGGCCGCCAAGCACGCCCGTACGCGCGGGCTGATCCTGGCCGACACCAAGTTCGAGTTCGGGTTGATCGACGGGGCACCGGTGCTGATCGACGAGGTCTGCACGCCCGACTCGTCACGCTACTGGAGCGTCGACGGCTACGAGCCGGGGCGTCCCCAGCACGCCTTCGACAAGCAGTTCGTGCGCGACTGGCTGCTCGAGAGCGGCTGGGATCGCGAGCCGCCCGGCCCGGAGCTACCGTCTGACGTGGTGGCCCGCACGCGCGAGCGGTACGTGCAGGCCTACGAGACCGTGACCGGCCGCTCGTTCAGCGACTGGATGGCCTGAGATGCCCCGCGTGCACATCGACGTGATGCTCAAGGACGAGATCCTCGACCCCCAGGGCCAGGCGGTCGAGCGGGCGCTGCCCACCATGGGCTACGACGGCATCTCGGACGTGCGGGTGGGCAAGCACATCGAACTGGACGTCGCTGACGACGCCGACCTCGACAGCGTGATCGACGGGCTGGCGGGCCAACTCCTGGCCAACCCGGTGATCGAGCAGTTCAGCTGGCGGGTCGCCACCGCCTGACGCCGACCGCTGTGGGCGCCGAGGGCAACGGCCGTGCGCGGCCAGGCTCGTCCGGAGACCCCTGGCGCGACGCGCCGACGAGCGAACTGGGCGACCAGGTCCTGCCCCGGTGGTTCGTGCTGACCGCCATCGCCGCGGCGGTCGCCGCGATCGCGGTCGGCGTCGCCGCCTTCGCGCTGCCCGGCCGCGACACCCTCCCCGAAGCCGCCCGGCGTCCACCGCCGTCCGCCGGCTGGACCACCGCCGCGGGCGCCATCGAGGCCGGCGACTCGCCATCGGACCCCTACGACGCCCCGTGCGCCCTGCTCGCCGGCG